>NZ_JBHWIY010000004.1:192776-254215 GCF_042731715.1 Streptomyces sp. NPDC059832
CGAGGATTGGGTGGGGGGGGGGGGGGGGGGCGGGTGCTCCGCGCCCCCTCCCTCGCACTCTTGGTGGTGGATGTGCGGCTCCCCCTCCCTCGGTACGCCCCCCCCCCCCCCCCCACGGTAACGCCGGTTGCCGCGGGTCTGGTTGCGCGCGGTGTTGGTGGCGATGCCCAGCAGCCAGGGACGCAGTGAGCCGCCCTCGGGATCGATCCTGTCCCGCAGCCGCCAGGCCTCCATGAAGGTCGCGGCCATCACGTCCTCCGCCGTCGCCCAGTCGGCGGTCAGCCGGAACGCGTGGTTGTAAACCGTGCGGGCGCAGCTGTCGTACAGCTCCGCGAACGCGCTCGATTCCCCGGCCCGTACCCGGGTACGCAGATGTGTGCTCACCCCTACCGTCTGTCCGGCACCCTGCCCGGAGTTCCTGTGACCCGCATCACGGGCCCCCCGGTGCGCAGCCGCGCTCGTACCGAACATGAAGGAGGTGTGGGCTGATTCGCTGAGCAGTTGAGTCGCCAGTGGTGGGCACTCGATGCACCATACTTGTGCAGAAATTCGGATCTCTGCACGCAAGTGCGCACGGGGAGGGGCGACATCGATGGCCTGGGGCGAGTGGGAACAGTTGAAGTCGGAGTCCCGCGACAACGGCTCGATATCGATGCGTCTCAACCAAATTCCCAACGGCACCGGTGGGTCGTCCCCGTCCCCGTCCGTCGCCACGCCCGACTTCGCGTCGACTCCGGCCGCGAAGAAGGCTGCTGCCGACGCCATCGACGGGCCCATCCTCGATGACACCCGTAAAGCCGGTAACTGGGCGGACGAGTCCAACAGCGCGGCAGCCAAGGCGTTCGGAGCCAAGGACGGGGATGGGTGGGCCACATCGAGTGCGCTGAAGAAGGCCGACAAGGACTGGGGTGAGCAGGTCGAAATGCTGTGCAAGCGGCTGGCCTCGGAGAGCGCGCTGCTGCGCGACACCGGCATCCGGTTCCAGAGTCACGACATCGGCATCGGCAACCGGCTCAAGGGCGTGTCGAAGCTCAACGACATCAACTGATCCGGGGGCCAGAAGTGCCGAGCTACCACGAAGTCATGACCACTGACCTGTCCGCACTGACTGCGGCGGCCGAGAAGTGGGACGCGATGGCCGCCGAGTTCGAGAAGGTCGAGGGCGCTTACAAAAAGGATGTTCATGGCATCAGCCTGGGGCAGTCCTGGTCCGGTCTGAGTGCTGACGCGGCCAACAAGCGCTTCACCGCAACCCTCAAGGAATACGGGTCCGCGCAGACCGAGGCGAGGGCGGTCGCCTCGCTGATCCGGGACGCGCACACCCAGTTCGTCGATCTGCGGGCCAAGGTGAAGGCTGCCGTTGCGGAGGCCGTCAAGGTCGGAATGGCTGTTTCCGACCAGGGCCAAGCCCGCTTCGACTACAGCAAGGCCACCGAGCAAGAACGTTTCGCCGCCCATCATGACCCGGGGTTGCGCGACACAGAGCAGTCCTGGACCGATCACATAGCCGCCGCTGTCCGCGCAGTCGGAGACGCCGACGACGGATTCGCACTGGCCCTGAAGGCCGCGATGCAGGACAGCGACCCGTTTGACGGCACCATGGGAGGCTTCAACTCCAGGGCGACTGGCGACATCGAGAAGTACGAGGCCGACGCCGCCGCAGACACCGCGATGAAGCTGAACTCGGGCGAAAAGGTGTCCGACAAGGAACTCGCCGGTCTTGAACGCGCGTTGCGCGACAACAGTGGCAACAAGGAATTCAGCCAGCCCTTCCTGAAGGTGCTGGGCGCGGACGGTTCCATCAGGCTCAGCAACAAGCTGTTCGAGATGGCATACGACGACAAGAGTAGCCGGATCCAACTCCTGCAAGCACAGCGCGAGTTGGGTAACACCGTGGCCAGTGCGACGCATAAGCCGAGGAACGATCAGGACCGCGCGTTCTACGAGGAATTCACCAGGGACCTCAAGCAGAACGGCACCAAGAACTTTGGCTCGGCATCCAATCCGGTCACTGGCTACTCCACGTTCGTCAGCATGATGAACACGGCCGATGACAAGTTCAATGAGGATTTCCTGTACGGACTGGGCGACGATCTCATTGCCGCGGAGAAGAATGACCACGAGTTCTTCGTGCAGAGGGGTGCCGGTCACAGTGGCATTCGTGCCGACGCCATCGACACCCTGCTCGGTGTGATGAGTCGTGATCCCGACACAGCCACTACCTTCCTCGACCCCGGACAGGACCCGGAGAAGGGCAACCACCGGCTGGAGTATCTGACCGGCACCGGCGACAAGTCCCGTGACTGGCCGAAGATTCTGCTCACCGACTATCCCAGGGTGGTGGTCGACGACCCCTACAGCCACACCGGCCTCGGCGCCGCGCTGGAAGCCGCATCCACCGGGCATCCGCCGCTGGCCGAGGGCGAGTCCAACGGCCGCCCCGGCCCCCACACCCCCGCCCAGGCCCGGGTCATGCAGGGCACCATCGAGTACCTCGACAGCGGCGCGGCCGGTGACAGCGTGCCCAAGAACATGCACCAGAACCTGGCCAACGCGATGGCGGACTACGCGGCTGACAACCACAACATCCTCGCGGAGACCGACGGTCCTCGCTACGGAAGTCCGGCGGGGCGAGACGGCATCTGGCAGGACGGCTCGGGGCACGACGCCAAGGCTGGGATCACCGTGGGCAAGGACTCGCTCATGCGGGTCATGCGCGGCGTCACCGAGGAGGCCGACACGGCCAACTTGCTCTACGCCACGCAGAGGGACTACGCGATGGAGCGGCTGGTCGAGGCTCCGGCACAGGGAGGTGAGGGCCATGTGCGCTGGACCAACCCGGCCAACGACCTCGGCCAGGTCATGGGGGCCATGAACTCCATCGGCTCCGATGTGATCCTCGACGAGCGTGACGGCAAGATTGCCCAGGTCAACGACGACACTCGGTACGGCTACCACCTGATCGGTGCCCCGATCACCGGTCTTCCGGTCCTGGGCGACACCGCACAGCGTCTGGTGGACGCGGCCGGGTACGAGTGGACGAAGGATGTCAGTGAGGCAGCCGAAGCGGCAGCCGTGGAGAAGAACTCCGGTCACTACAGCTCCGGGATCAACGGTACGTACGAGCTCATTGACGCCTGGGCCAAGGACCGGGGCGTGGACATCGAGGACCACGAGAACGCGAAGCACGACCCTGACTGGGATGCGTGGAGGGACATGCGCACCAGGGCCAAGCAGTCGTACGCCAGCGCCCGCAGCGATGCGGCGACCTATCTCGGATGGGAATGAACGGACGTGACCACGGAAACACCCCGTACGCGGCGTCGGTGGCGGCGGGGCCTTGTCCTGGCCTGTTGTGCCCTGCTCGTGGTGGCGGGAGTGACGGTCGCGGCCAACACGAACGTGTTCGGACCCCGGGAACTGTGTGGCGGCTGGCTGAGCAGCGAGGACGCACAGGAAGGTCTCGGTGGCAGCGGCCGGGTGACCAGCCGCTTCGACTCGACGAACGCTTGCGTGCTGGAACGGACCAGCTGGCTTCCTGGCGGGAAGGACGTAAGAGTCCGGCTCCGGGCCACCGCGGTCGAAGCCGGCCATCCCTTCGTCGATTCCCTGTGGACCATCTCGGGCGAGCAGAACATCGTGACGGGCCTCTTCCCCGGTGCCTTCGACGCGCACGGCACCGGCTGGGTCTCTCTCCCCGCCCCGTGCGCCATGGTGGGCGAAGGGGCGGTCAAGGGTGATCGCACCGTCCTGCGGGTGGGAGTGGAACAGGGCGACGTGGACCCGGCCAAGCTGTCCCGGACGGCGGAGCGCGCGGCCCGTGCCATCGCTACGTCCCACCAGTGCCTGTCGGCCAGCTCGCAGTCGGACTCCACGAGGTCGGGAACGGGCGGCTTCCGCTACCTCTCCGCCTCCCGGGTGAGCAGGTCCGACCCGGCCAAGGTGTGTGGTCTGCCCGGCTTCGCCCTCGCCGCCACGGCCCCGGCGGGCACCCCCGTACAGGAACAGACCTCGGGTTCCTTTGGCGACGCCTGGTTCTGCGACCTGTCCCTGGAGCATCCCGTCACCGGCCTGCCGAGGGACGACGAACACGGCCCCTTCGCCCGCCTCGCGATCATCCGGAACCCGGAACTGTTCAGCGGCGCCGAGAAGCATGGCTTCGAACGGGTCGTCTGCGGGGGCAAGGAGACCTATTTCGCCATGGACAATCTCTTCACGGAAGAGAACACGGAGGGCCCGGTGGACGAAGCGGCCATGGACTTCTTCCGTAAGTCCTCGGTCCTGGACCGCTTCCCCGAGGCCGCGCGCACCGCTCTCGGCTGCGACTGAGCGGGCTGCTGTTCACAACGGGTTCTTCACGGTGGGTTGTGCTCGACGGCTTGCCCATCGGGCCCTGTGCGGCCGGTGTCCTGTAGCGGTGAACCTTGCGAGTTCCAGACCAACCTTGCGAGGGATCTCGCGAGGCCCGAGGTGACCTTGCGAGACTGGTGCCGCCGGCGGGGTGGCAGGGCATCCCTCTCATGGGTGTTACGAAATTGAGGCGACGAGCCGTGTCCGCCCTCGGCAGACTGCAGACATGTCCACCGACGCGAGCGGAATGATCGAGTGCAGGCCCTTGGCCCGGATCTGGGGAGAGGACGACGAGGACGCGGTATGGCACCCCGCCATTGACCTCTTCCTCCTCAACACCGGGAACGCCTATGACGCCTTCGCCTGCCTCTTCGGCGTCCGCAACTCCTTCGGGTTCCGGCCGCTGGCCGAAGGCCGCGGTTTGCCGGTGGACGCCTCTGACGGACTGCGGGACGCGTTCAACACGTGGGGCGCACAGGACGCGCACGGAACGACTTGGATCAGCTGGGCCGAACTGGCAGCCGCCGACTGGGGCGAGACCGATCGGTCCGGCACGCTCAGCCGACGTACCGTCGCCGGGGCAGGGACCCATTGGGCGCCGGTCTGGGACGTGATGCGGACGCTGGCCGAGTTGCACGGACCAGAGCACGTGCGACTCGTGGTCTGGTTCGACTGATCACGGACACGGACCCCAGCGCCTAAGGAATTCGCAGACTCAACCTGGAAAGGACAGGCCGGTTCCGCATGGCTCCCGCGCCCGGCTGCGAAGGCGCCTTGCGGGCGTCATTGTCGGAACGGCTCCGGGACGGGACAACAGGGGGAGTACTACTCCGCCCCGCCCCGCCCCGGCACCGGCCGGCAGGCCGATGAGCACCGCAGCCCCTACCGTCGCCGGGTCGCCGCCGCGACGGTGGCCATGAGTTCCGCGTCCAGTACCGACGGGTCGGCCAGCCGGGTGGGGGCGGCGTACGAGTTGAGCAGCGCCTTCGTGACGCGCAGGGCGGCCTCGGGGCGGCGCACGATGGGCTTGGTCCAGGCGGTGACGGCCGCGTCCAGGTCGTTCTCGGGCACGATGCGCTGGAGGATCGACAGCTCGTGCGCCTCGGCGGCGTCGAAGGCGCGTCCGGTGAGGATGAGTTCGCGGGCGCGGGCGGCGCCGACCTCGTGGATGAGCCGGGGCAGTACGCCACCCCAGGCGGTGGGCAGCCCGAGCGCCAGCTCCGGCAGCCGGAAGCCGGCGGTGTCGGCGCCCACACGCAGATCGCAGGCGAGGGCCAGCGCGAGGCCCGCGCCGATCGCCTTGCCCTGGATCCGGGCGATGGTGACGGCATGACTGGTGGAGATCGCCTCGCAGACCCGGCGGGCCTTGTCACCGGCGATCCGGATGCCCCGCCCGGTGGGGTCCTCGTCGAGCCAGCCGGCGAACTCGTTCCGGTCGCCGCCCAGGCAGAAGTCGTCGCCGGCCCCGCTGAGCACCAGCACCCGGACGTCGGGGTCCGGTACGGCCAGGACCATCAGCAGATCGTCCAGCATCGCCTCGGTGACCGCGTTGCCGGTGGCGGGGGAGTCCAGCTCCACGCGGAGGACGGCGCCCTCGCGTTCGGTGCGCACCGTGCCCAGCCGCCGGTTCGGGGTCAGATACTGGGAGAGCGAGAGCTTCATATCGCCACGCTCAGCGAGGTGACCCGCCTGAAGACCAGCCGGGACGCGTAGTCGGCCGGCGCGACGGCGCGCAGGGTGGGGAAGCGTTTCAGCAGCTGCGTCAGGAGCGTGCGTGCCTCCAGGCGTGCGAGGGCCGCGCCCAGGCAGTAGTGCACCCCGCCCCCGAAGGTCAGATGCGTTCCGGAGCGCCGGACGTCGAAGGCGTCCGGGTCCTCGTTGCGCCGGGGGTCGTGATTGGCGGCTCCGTACATGACGTGGACCATGCTGTCCTTGGCGATCGGGACGCCCGCCAGCACGGTGTCGTCCGCCGCGATCCGGGTGTTGATGTGGATCGGCGGGTCGTACCGCAGGACCTCGTCGACGGCGGCGTCGATGTATCCGGGGTTCTCCCCGAGCCACGCCCACCTGCCGGGTTCCTTCAGGAGCAGCTCCACCATGGCCGACAGCAGCGTGGCGGTGGTCTCCAGCGAGGCGATGGTGACGAACATGGTGAGCCGGTAGAGGATCTCGTCCGCCGCCTCGCGGTCGGGTTCCTGGGCGTCCCAGGTGTGGATCCAGCCGGTCAGGACATCGTTGCCGGGGTTGGCCCGGCGCTGTTCCACCAGGTCGGTGAAGTAGGCGCGCAGCTGGACGGTCGCCTCGGCGGACACGGCGAGCTGGCTCTTGGTGGGCAGCAGCTCCTGGGCGTGCACCTGGTTGTGGGTGATCTCCAGGATGTGGGCGTAGTCCTCGGGCGGTATCCCCAGCCAGGATCCGATGGTGCTGATCGGGAGCTGCTCGCTGACCGTGCTGACGAAGTCGGCCTCGCCCCAGCGCAGTTTGTCGGACAGCTCGTCGAGGAGCCGGGTGACGTGCTCCTCGACGAGCGGGGTCAGCCGCGTGATGGTCGACCGGTCGAAGAGGTTGCCGAGGCTGCGGCGCTGACAGGTGTGCTCGGGCGCGTTGAGACGGGAGAGGGTCTTGGTCATCTCCTGCGTGGCGACGGCCTCCCAGCGCTCGGTGTCCGCCTGGCGTTCCTGCCAGGCGAAGTCGGGCGCCAGCCAGTTGCGGCCGCGCAGCACCTCGCTGCACGCGTCGAAGCCCGTGACGAAGTACGCGTCCCAGGGAGCGCGTACGACATCGCCCATGGATCTCAGATCAGCCAGCAAGGGGTAGGGATCAGCCTGCCCCTCGGGCGATTTGAGACGTCTCAGGAGGGAGATGAGGGCACGGCGGTCGACGGGGGGCCTGTCTGTGCCACATATTGCGCTCACGCAGAGTTCCTTGACCTGGGCTCATGGTTACCGGCAGAACCTACCCCTCCGCATATGCCAGCCATGCGTGGATTGTTGTTGCCCGTATCACAGAGAAACCCTGCTTCAGCCCCTTGTCGTTTGCCGCTCGCGCCTCAACTTCCTCTCCAGTCACAGCTGTTACGCGTAAGAAAGCCCGTCTTATGCGTACAAGCCGTACGCCACGTCCAGGTAGACGTTCCTCACACCCGGAACACGTCCAGGAAGGAACTCCACCAGCCCTTCGTCTTCTTCTGCGGCTCCGCGTGGTCGTAGTGCGCGGCCGACGTCTCGTTCGGGGCGGCATTCCGGGACGGAACGGGCGACTGCGCCGCCGACGCCGTGGTCCGCCGCGCCGGGGCGGCGCTGAAGATCACGGGCAGTGACACCAGGGCCCGGTGGAAGGGGCCCGGCCGCCACTCGACCGCGGAGGGGTGCACCGCGAGGGTGAGGTCGGGCACCGTGTTGAGGATCTTCTCGATCGCGGTGAGGGCGATGAGCTGCGCGGGAGACTTCGCCGGGCAGACGTGCGGGCCCGCGCCCCAGGCCAGATGGGCGCCCTTGCTCAGGGTCTGGCGGGCGTCGGTGAGCGCGGGGTCGCTGTTCGCGGCGGCGAAACTGATCAGTACCGGGGTGTCCGCCTTCAGCGTCACACCGCCCAGGTCGATGTCCTGGACCGGGTAGTGCGTCGCGTAGTTGGCGATCGGCGGGTTGTTCCACAGCACGTCGTCGAGGGCGTCCTCGACCAGCATCCCGGTACCCCGCCGCTGCGCGACCCCGGTGTCGCTGGAGAGCATGAGCAGCAGCGCGTTGGCGATCAGATTGCGCTCCGGCTCGACGCCCGCGCCCATCAGCATGACGAGCTGGTCCTTGAGCTCCTCGTCCCGCAGCCCCGCCGGGTGCTGGATGAGCCAGGAGGTGATGTCCTCGCCGGGCTGCCGCCGCTTGATCGCGACGAGCTCCATCAGGCACTCGGTCAGATCGGTGTTGGCGCGGAGCACGTCCTCGCCGTCGAAGATCGCGGACATGCTGCGGGTCAGCCGGTCGCCGATGTCGCCGGGGCAGCCGAAGAGCTGGTTGAACAGCAGGAGCGGCAGCAGCTTGGCGTAGTCGCCGAGCAGGTCCGCGCTGCCGCGTTCGATGAACTGGTCGATGAGGTAGTCGGCGATCCGCTCCACGTCCCGGCTGAGCCGGGTGGTGTTGAGCCGGCCGAGGCTCTCGGTGACCGCCTTGCGCAGCCGCAGATGCTCGGTGCCGTCCGTGAACAGGCAGTTGGGCCGGTACGCCATCATGGGCAGCACCGGGCTGTCCAGCGGTACGCGGCCCTCCCGCAACGCGCCCCAGCGCCTCGCGTCCCGGGCGAAGAAGGATGGATTCTGCAGCACCCGGAGCGCAGCCTCGTGCTGCACGACCAAGGTGGCCTCCACGCCGGGGGCCAGCTCGATCGGAGCGGCGAGTCCGTGCGCCCGGAACGCGTCGTACACGCGGTGCGGATCGGACGCGAACTCCGGCCCGTAGAGCGACGTCTGTCGCTCACCGCGCATCGGACACCCGGTGGGGGCGCTGTACGGGGTGGATCCCGGCGACGAGTCCATGTGTGATTCCTCGATGTGATCGCGGGCCCCGAAGGGCCCGGACGGTGGACGGAAGACGGGCCCGGAGGCCATGGCCCGACCAGGGCCGTGCGAACGGCGGTCGGGCGACAGCCTCTCAGGCCACGTGTGCCAGAAGGTGCTGGACCAGAGTGATCAGGGCCCGCGCGGACGACTTCTCGTCCCGGGCGTCGCAGTACACGACCGGGGTGTCCGGCAGCAGATCGAGAGCCTCGCGCAACTCCTCCTCGGCATGCCGGGAGTACGGATCGAAGCTGTTGACCGCGACCGCGTACTCCAGCCCGTACGTCTCGACCAGGTCGATCACCGGGAAGGTGTCGGCGAGGCGGGCCGGGTCGACGAGGAGCAGCGCGCCGAGCGAGCCGCGCGCCATGTCCTCCCACAGCTCGACGAAGCGCTGCTGGCCCGGCGTACCGAACAGGTACAGCACCAGCTCGTCGCTGAGGGTCAGACGGCCGAAGTCCAGCGCGACCGTCGTGGTCACCTTGTCGGGTGCGCCCCGCAGATCGTCGATGTGCGCCCCGGCCTGGGTCATCCGCTCCTCGGTGCGCAGCGGAGTGATCTCGGAGAGGGTGCCGATGAGCGTCGTCTTGCCCACGGCGAAGTGCCCGACGACGAGAATCTTCGCCGCACGCCGCACCGCGTCCGGCACATAGATGCTGTCAGCCGAACCGGACGTGGAGTCCATGCAACACCTCTTCGAGGATCTTCCTGTCAACGAGCTGAGCCGGCGGTGGCGCCTTGCGGCGCATCAGGTGGCCTTGTTCCGCTAAGTCGTTCAGCAGCAGTCGCGCCACACCGACCGGCTGGCCGAGGTGGCCCGCCACCTCGGCCACCGACAGATAGCCGCCGGAGCACAGCTCCCAGATGGCCCGGACCTCGGGGCTCGGGTTCGGGGGCGGCTGCCGGTCGGGTGCGATGGTGACCAGGGTGACGAGGGAGAGGCCCTCCGCATCGGGCAGGCCGCGCCCGCCGGTGATGACGTAGGACCGGACGAACCCGCTGCTGACCGCCTGCTCCTCGCCCGGCGTCGTCATACGTCGATTCCCGCGTCCTGGCGGGGAGGTGTCGTCATCGCCTTCCCCAGCGCGGTGACCTGCTGCTGCATGCGGAAGGACATGGCCTCCATGTCCACATCGGCCGCGGCGGCCGCCGCCAGATAGGCGCCGGTGCCCGCCGCGATCAGGAAGATCCAGCCGTGGTCGTACTCCAGCAGCGTCTGACGCCAGCGGCCCGGGGCCTGGGCCCCGATGAAGGGCGCGACGGCCCGGCTCAGCGACTGCATGGAACTCATCGCGGCGGCCACGGTCTCCGCGTCGTCCCGGCCGATCTCACTGGAGTTGGCCAGCAACAGGCCGTCGGCGGAGACCAGGATCGCGTGCCGTGCTCCGGGTACCTGAAGCACATCGTTGAGTACCCAGGACAGATCGGGGTTCACTGGAACTCGGGTCCTTCCATCGTCGTCATGTCACGCCCGGACCGCGTTCCGCGCTGGAACGCGCCCAGGCGGGAAGCGGTCTCCTCGTTGCTGCGCACCGGACCGGGCTCGGCCGACGGCACCACCGACACCGGGCTCTTGCGACGACGCTTGGGCAGGCCACCGGCGGTGGTGGCGGGCCCGGTGGGCTGCGGGGCGGCGGCCGGGTGCGCGGCCGGAGGGAACAGAGGGGTCGGAGACGGCGCGGGCGCCTGACGCCGGGGGAGCGCCGCGATGTCGGCGTCGTGGCGCTCGGCGGCGACCGGGGGCGGCGGCGCGGGCACATCGCCGGTCAGCAACTCGTCGGGCAGGAGAACCACCGCGCGTACGCCTCCATAGGGGGATACGGAGTCCACCGAGACCCTGAACCCGTAGCGGGCGGCCAGCATCCCGGAGACGGCGAACCCGAACTGCGGGGGAATGCCCAGGCTGGAGACGCTGATCGCGGCCTGCGGCGCGAGGAGGGCCGCCGCGCGGTCCTTCTCCTCCTGGCCCATGCCGAGACCGGCGTCGTCGACGATGAGGCAGACGCCCGTCGGAACGGCCTGGATGTTGATCTCCACCGGGGCGCCGGGGGCGGAGTAGTTGGTGGCGTTGGCCAGCAGCTCGGCGAGGACGACCGCCACGGGTTCCACGGCCTTGCTGACGACCGAGAAGTTCACCTGTCCGTTGACCCGCACCCGGTCGAACTGCCGGATACGGCCCTGGGCGCTGCGGGCCACGTCGAAGACCGAGGCGACGGTCTCCCGGCGCCCGAGCCAGCCGCCGCACAGCACCGCGATGCCCTGCGCCCGGCGCCCGAACTGGCTGTTGGCGTGGTCGATGGCCATCAGGTCGGCGAGCATGCCGGGGTCGTCGCCGTACTTCTGCTGCGCGTTCTCGATGACCACCTGCTGCTCGTCCGCGAGCCCCTGGAGGGTGCGCACGGCGGCTTTGAGGACCGCCTTGGTCTCCTCCTCGGCGTCCTTGCGGACCTCGGCCAGCTCCGCGGAGTGCTGATGCGTCAGGCCGGCGTAGGCGACGTGTAGTTCGTCACGCTGTCTCTGCAGCACATCCCGCTGCTGGTGGAGTTCGGCATTCTGTCTGCGCAGTCCGATATTGGTCTTGCGAGCCCGCAGAACGGCACCCACAGCGACCAGCGCAACGACAACCAGTGCCCACAGAAGAGGGCCCTGTGCAAATGTCATGAGACTCACTTCAAGTGCCATGGCTATGGATACGGCTTGACGCTCCCTCATGTGCCGCGAGTGCCTGGCTGGTCGGGCCATGGCTCGCGCCACTCAGGGAGGGCCCCTCCGGGTGTGGGGCCGAGGAATTCATCCCTCCCGGAATGCCCCCATATGCCATCAGCCCACTGGAAGTAAGATGATCTTAACATCGGTCAGGCAGGCAATTGTCAAGACCGACACGCCAGTTGCACTCTTGACGCCGAATGTTCACAACCGGGGACGGTAGGGCAACGGTCCGTGACAAAGCGCTAAGGGGACGGGGCGGCCGGCCCCGCACTCCGTGGCCGCCCCGACGTACCCGCGCAGGTCCGCGGGCAGCAGATCCACGATGCGGCCCCGCTCCCCGACGTCCGGTTCCGGACTTGCGGCCAGCCGCAGCAGCCCCAGGTGTGCCTCGGCCACCTCCGATACGGCGATCAGCTGCAGGCCCGCGTCGATGCGTACGGCGACGGGCACTGCGCTGTCCCCCAGGACGCCCTTCAGCACCCGTACGGCACGCCCGCGCGACGACCGCCACCGCGTGAGCTTCGCCGCCGCGGCGACGCGGTGCCGCGCGTGGGACCGCTCGCCGGACGGCTCGTCGTCGAGCACCCGGAGGCAGGCGGCCACCGCCTCCCGCCCGACATCCAGCTCCTCCCAGGCCGCCGCCGCGGCGAGATGCGCCTCGGGATCGGTGGTGTGCGCCCCGGACAGCTCCCGCAGGGCGCCACGGCCTTCCTCACCCAGATCCTCGGCGAGGAGGGCGGCGGCCTTCGCCCGCGCGGTCACGGGGGCGGCAGGGTCCGCGACGAGGGCGCGGGTGATCGGGATGCGGTTGTGCGCGCCGCTCGTGGCGAGGAACTTGCAGATGGCGACGCGGAGCTCGGGGGGTGTTTCCGGGTTGCGGGCGAGGGTGTGCCAGGGGCCCCTGAACGGCCAGAGGCTGGTCTCGGCCGCTGAGATCCTCTCCGTCAACGGGGCTTCGGGGTCGGCGGCCCATGAGTGGAGCAGGTCGTTCGCCCGCTTCTTGTCGTGATCTTCCCTGGCCAGTCGGCCGAGGTTGCGCATGCTGGTGACGGCCTCTGGCCGGCGCTGCTCCAGAAGGCGGAGCCAGCGCGCGAGGGCCGTGTGGGGATCCAGTCCCTGGAGGGCTCCCGTCGGGGTCGAAATGCTTTCGGGGTCCCGGTAGTGGGACTGGTCCTCCCAGACCCCACCGTGTATTCCTTGCGAGGACATGCCCGCATGGGCGGTGTACAGGCTGAGGGCGACCATCGGATCGGTGCTCAGTTCGGCAACGAGGGCCTTCCACTTCGGGTAGGGGACCCACCCGAAGGAACGGGCCACGGCCCGCGCCCGGATCTGCGGCTCGACGGAGGGACCGTCCACCGTCCGAAGGATGCCCTTCCGGAGCAAGGGAACGATGTCCGTCCGGTACTGCTCGCAGTCGCTTTCGATCTCCAGCAGGGATGCGGCGGGAACGCCCGGGTCCTCCAGCAGGAGGTGCAGACGTTCCTGGAGCGTCGCGTCGGGAGTGAGGGCGTCGGCGAGGTCGAGAAGCCGGCACAGGTGCTCGTCCAGCAGCCCGGACTCGTCGAGCATCCGGTGCAGCGTGTCCGAAGCCGCACGGAGGTCGATCTCGGCCAATGTGGTGAGTGCGTCGATCCGGTCGCCCGTACCGACGAGCCGATCCTCGGCCAAGAGGCGCAGCAGCCCCGAGGCTGTGTCCCGTTCCCCGCTGTTCAGGAGCTCTTCCGCTGCGCTGTGGCGAACGCCGCCGGGGAGCGTGGCATCGGCCGCGACGGCGGTGAACGAGGTGTTCGGCGCTGCTGGAACCATGGCGTGGAGTTGCGCGGTCGCCTCCAACCGTTCGTGGGCCGCTGTGTCAGGATCCTCTGCCAGACGGTTCAGAACGCCGACGACCATGTCCTGCGCCCCCATGTTGACCAGTGCCGGAGCGCAACGGATGCGAGCACCGGTGGACAGTTCGCCGTTGTCCAGGGCGCCGACAAGGATTTCTCGGCTCCGGTCCTGCTGTCCGAGTTCGCGCAGAATCTCGGCCCCGCGGGGGACGATCCAGAAGTCCGAGCAGCCGGAGAGGACTTCCTCCGTGCACTGCGCCGCGACGGTGTGCTTGCCGAGCTGAACGAGTCTCGTGGCCGCTTCGAGGCGGGTGTACCGGTCCAGCTGCGTGTTCCATGCGGCATGCTCGACCAGTTCCTGGCTGAGGGAGCCGGAGACGGCTGCACGGACGGCGTCGCTGGAGGACTCCGGGTCACGGAGGATGCCGGAGAAGAAGATGTCGTCCTCGGAACCGGCCAGGTGTTCCTCGTCGTCCGACAGGTCCCATGTCGCCATGTACCGCAGGTGCACGGGGGCTGCGAGGTCCATGCGCAGGTTCCTCGCGAGCTCCGGCCGGTCGGGGGACAACAGGCGGCATTCGAGGTAACGGAGAATGTACGGATCGCCCTTGTCCAGGGCCGGGTTGGTGGCCAGCGCATCCGCCAGCACGGCACGTGTGGCGGGGTCCGATGCGGCATGAATCCCCAGCGCTGCCAATTCGACGTGCTGCTTGGGGAAGTCGCTGGTCGCGAAGAGCTCGCTGAGGACCGTCGTGCCGGCGGCGCGGTCCACGGTCAGGAGTGCGACTGCTGCCCTGAACCTGGCCTCGGGCAGATGGCCGGGGTCGCGGGCCAGTTCGGTGAGGTGCAGGACGGCTGCCGTGGAGTCACCCGCTTCGGCGAGCAGCTTGGCCGCCGATACGCGCAGGCCGACGGGGAGGTCCGGCTCGTCAGCGAGCTCGGCCGCGAGGGGCGCCGCCAGCTCGCTGTCGCGCCGCGCACAGTGCCACAGCGCATCGACGCGTGCCCGATGGGGAGCGGCCGGGTTACGGACCACGGCTGCCACGCCCGCCGGGTCGAGCACCGCGTACAGCCGGGCCAGTACCTCTGTCGGTTCGAGATCACCGACGGAGAGGGAGCGGCCGTGCAATTTGAGCACCGCTCGGGTGAACTGCCTCGCCATGTCCTCGTTGATCACCAGCCCATCGCTCAGGACCGTGGCGCACAGGAGCAGGTCCCGCCAGCCGCCCCCGTCCACGACCGTGCGCAGGAACTTTTCGAGAGGCATGCCCCGTTCGTGCCAGCGCGCGGAGATGAACAGCACGATGTTGGGCTGCTCGGCGGCGATCGACTGGCGTACGGTCCTGAGCGCCTCCGGGTCCTTCGGGGTCAGCCGGTCGGCGATTGCGCATCCGGCGAGGTACTCCTGGATGGTCTGGTGCGGGAACTTGAGGTCTCCGCCGATCTGTGTGACCAGGCCGGTGAACATGAGCGCACGGGAGACCAGCTCCTTCGGGGGAGCGGCATCGGGCGCGTGCCCGCCGAGCAGTTCGACGGCCAGGTCGAGCAGCGGACGCGTATCCCCGCCCTGTCGCAGTTCGGCCACCGGGCGCAGTACGTCGTGCACGCTGTTCAGCAGGTCCTCGGTGATGCCGTGGACGCCCGCCTCGGTGCGGGCGAGCCGTTGCGAGCCCTTTTCCCGCAGAATCCGGACGAACCGCGTGTACAGCTCCGCGGGGTTGCGGGGCAGCTCCGTGAGAGCAGCGACCACGCAGATCATGGTGATGTAGAGCGGAATGCGGGCCACCTCGCCGAGCCGCCCGTGCCGGAGCCCGGCCGTCAGCTCCCGGGCCTGCCGCCCGGGGTCCGGGACCTTCAGCGCCTCGAACCAGGCCTGGGCCACCTCCGCGATCTGCCGGTCGCCGAGGCTGAGGAGCGAGTACCGCTTCAGCACCCGCAGCCGGTCCATGTCGGTGGTGACCAGCGACCGGGTGGCCACCACGAACCGCAGATGGGGCTCCTGGGACCAGCGCTGGATCATCCGGATGACCTTGGCGCGGCCTTCCGGATCGAGCACCTCGTCGAGACCGTCCACGCAGACCAGCCAGTCCACGGACGGCATGGGCGCCGCCTCGAAGAACTCGGGAGGTGGCGAACGCCGCAGACCGGGCAGGTCCCGGCCGACCGCGGTGGCCAGTGCCTCCGGGAAGGGGAGCTTCAGCAGCTGTTCGGCGGTGATCCGCACCGGCATGTACCGGGGAGCCTGCGCCGTGTCCGTGAGCCAGTCGGATGCGGCGGTGAACGTCAGACGGCGCAGCAGGCTCGACTTTCCCGACCCCGCACCGCCGGTGAACAGCACGTGGCGGTCGGAGTCGAGCACGCTCTCGGCCTTCGGGCGCTTCACGTGCGGCTGGCGGTCGCGGTCCTCGTCGGCGTCGCCGCCGGTGTGAGAGGCGTCCTGCCGTACGTACACCGAGGAGAGCGGGATGTCCCGCACATCGGTCAGCAGCGCCGCATAGGGGTGCTCGTCCGCGGCGTCCCGCGCCGCTGCCAGGTAGTCCCGCAGCTGGGGGCCGGGGTGGCGGAACTCCCCGGCCCGCAGCTGCTCGTCGGTGAGCGTGTTCAGCCAGGCCACGGGCGCTTCGGGGAGCGGATGGCGGGCCAGGATCTCGGAGAGCGGGATCATGTGGGCGCTGCCGGCCTTGTTGGACCGTACGAGCATTCCGCACACCGCGCCGGTACGCCGATTGACCACCGGGCTGCCGCTGAAGCCCTCGCCCACCGGTGTCCCGTACCCGCGAGGCATCGCCATGGGGTCGTCGAAGGAGAGCCGCGAATCGCCCAGGTATTCCAGGGCGGCCCACTGCCCGGCCCGGAAGTCCCCGCGCGGATGACCGTAGACCGACATGTGATCGCCCAACGCGGTGTGGGGCGAGGCCAGTACGTGGGCGGGGGCAGGGGCGGAGGAGGTCGTCTCGTCCGACTCGTAGTGGAGAAAGGCGAGATCGAGGCCGTTCGCGGCGCGGTAGCAGTCATCGGCTGAGACGGTCAGGACCAGCTCGTGTCCGGTGGCGACGACCCGTCCCCGTACCCGCGTCGCCTCCGACACCACGTGGGCGCAGGTGACCACAGTGCCCGGAGCAAGAACGAACCCGGTCCCGCAACCGCGGTCGTCCGGGAGATCCACGGCGACGGTGGCCGCCTCCAGCAGTTTCCTCCAGCCGTCCACGCCTACGCTCCGGTGGTCCCCGGAGCGGGAGCGGGCGGCGTCCCCGGAGCGGGGGTGCCGGAAGTGCCGGTGATGCCGGGCGCGGGCGTGCCCGGCGGAGTCCCGGGCGCCGTCCATTCGAGCGTCACCTTCCACGCCGACTTGGACGTGGCCTTGCCGAAGACGGCGAGCAACTGGCCGGTGTCGAGGGAGACATCGCACCCGAACTCGACCGTCGCCTTCGACGCCCCGGTCTGCTGGAGACGCGTACCCATGGCCCTGGCCACGTTGGTGAGTCCGTCCAGCACCGGCGCGAGAGTCGGGCGGCGCCAGCTGATCTCCTGCTCCTCGCCGAGCTCGGGCTGCGTCTGCCGTCCGCCGGGGGCGATCGAGAAATGCACGGTCTGGCCGTCCACGTCGACCGGGACGGTGACGCCCCCCGATTCCTCAACGCCCGCGTCATCGTTCATCGTTCAGCCCTTCCCCGTCGGTTGAGGGTCAATCGTAGTGCCGGGACGGGGCGGGGCTACGGGGGGCCGTTCGCGCCGGCATGGGCCTCGATGGCCTTGCGCAGCGGCTCCGCGGCTGCCCGGGGCGTGATGCCGGTGTGCAGCCCCAATACCACGATGGTGCCCAGGTGCCCCCGCGGTCCGTCGACGCGGAGCACGCGCTCGGTGGGTTCCTCCGAAGACGGGTGCACCACCAGTGCGAGCGGGGAGTCGGGGGTGGTGTATCCGGTGATGTAGGTGAGGAGTTGATGGCGGTCGGAGGCCGAGACGTTGTTCTCTGCGTACGACTTGTACTTGGCGTCCACCGCCAGGAATCTCGTCCTCCTCGCGTCGTCCGGAGTGGGGAAGGCCAGCAGGACATCGGGCCGGAACGCTGGAGTCCGGCTTCCGAGGCCGCCGTACGTGAGGATCTCTCCCTCCGAGGCCAGGGCCTCCCGGCCACCCAGCTCGGCGGCGGCGTCGCGGGCCATCTGCCGGACGACCATCTCCCACAGGACATCGAGATCCAGGAGGACGTTCTGCGCCCCCGTGCCCCGCGGAACCAGCAGGTTGGTCACCCCGCCGCCGCCGAGGACGAGCCGGGCCCAGGTATGTGCGGGGCGGTAGTGCGTGTTCAGCCGGGTGTAGCGGGCGGATGTGAGCAGCCGCAGCGCGGTGTACGGCAGTCGGGGGCTCGGGAAGTGCGCGGCGATCTCCAGGAGTTCGTGGGTCAGGGCCGGTTCGGTCGAGCGTTGCGCGGCTGCGGTCAGTGCTGCGCCGCACACCAGGTTCTCCCAGCCTCCGGCTTCGCGCTCGAAGGTCTGGAGGTGGAAACGGTCCACGGCGCCGAAGCGGCGGGTCGTCTGCGTGCGGATGTCCAGCCGCCCCCGGAGCACCGGGGAGGTCCGCTGCCGTCGTACGTAGTCCCGGCGCAGACCATGCCGCACCAGCAGCCGGCACTCGTGCAGCAAGGCAGCCGACACCACTCCCGCGTACCCCTGACTGCCGGTCAGCCACTTGCGGATGTCCTCGCGCGGCTTCGGCTGGGCGTTCGCGTAGCACAGCCAGTTGATCAACTGATCCCCGTGGATGGGGAACTTGGGTCGCAGGATCAGGCGAATCCGGTCGAGGACCAGTACCCCTGTGAGCGATCTGGCCTTGAGGACGGCGCCCGTGCGGCTCTCCGTGAGGGTGACCCCCTTGAACGCACGCAGCCGGTCGAGGTCCGCTGCGGACAGCAGATCGTACGGAACGGTGACTGCCGCGTGTTCCTCGACGACGACGTCCTGCCGGGAGCCGTGCCCCGTCCCTCTGCCGGTCGTCACTCGTCGTCCTGGGCGTCCACGAACTCGGCGGCCAGCATCCCGGGCAGGTCCTGCGGGCTGGTCTGCACGATCCGGCCCGTCCGCTGGTCCACCAGCTGGCCCAGTACTTCCTTCAGCAGCTCCGGCTGCCCCAGGCAGTAGTCCGAGACGAGCGGGACGACGTCGTGGTGGAAGGCGTCGTACAGCTGCTCGACTGTCGCCAGCGGACGGTCCGCTTCGAGCAGATACGCCTGGCCGAGCAGCTGGTCCGGGCCGAAGGAACGATCCAGCCTGGTGTTGAGGCCCTCCAGGAAGGCGGCGAGGCCGAGGCCCTCGATCTCACCGTCCAGGGCGTCCAGGTCCGTCGGTACGTCGATGAAGGCGAACCGGCGCCGGATCGCGGCGTCGATGTGCCCCACGCTGCGGTCGGCCGTGTTCATGGTGCCGATGATCCGGACGTTTGACGGCACGCTCCGCCGGCCACCACTGGTGGGCAGGGTGACGTGGACGGATCCTCGTTTGTCGAGTTCCAGCACGGTGATCAGCTCGCCCAGGATCCGGGGCAGGTCACCGCGGTTGATCTCGTCGATGATGATCAGGAAGATGTCGTCCGGCGCCTTCTCGGCGGCGGCGCAGACGCGGAGGAACAACCCGTCCTTGCGCTGAAGATTGAGTCCCGCCCCGTCGGCTGCCGGATTCGGCTTGAACCCCTCCACGAAGTCCTCGTACCCGTAGGACGGATGGAAGGTGACCATCGTGAGCCGGCCCACCGCTGCCGTGGTGTCGGTCCCGGGGGCGTCGGCCTTGGGTGCGGTTTCGGTCTTGGGTGAGTCCGGAACCGAGAAGAGCGCGGCGAGGGCCTCTGCGCGCTCCTCCGGCGTGGCGTCCTCGATCAGGTCGTGCCGTCCCGCAAGGGCCAGGGCCACGCTGAGCGCGAGCCGCGTCTTGCCGGTGCCGGGCGGCCCCTGCAGGATGACCTGCCCCTTGCGGTCGAGGAGGTCCAGCACCTGCTGCACCGTCCCGGGCACGACAGGCTGTTCCTTGTGGCTCAGCAGGTCCGGCGCCTGCTGCACGTGGCCGGGGGTGCCGATGCCGGCCACGGGCGGCGCGACCGCCGCGGCAGAGGTCCCGCGCCCCTGCCGGATGCGCCGGAGCAGGGACTCGGGAACCTTGGCGAGGGCGGGCTGCCAGGCGTGGTGCGGGGTGTCGAAGGTCTGGGCGTACGACGTGTCCCAGTCCACCCCGACCTGGTGCCGGTACTCGGGGAGCCCGGGTTCGTAGGTGTAGCCCTCGGCGACGGTGCCCAGTGCCAGCACTTCGGACTTGCCCCGGTTGGCAACGATCAGATCGCCGGGCTCCAGGTCGCGGTAGGCGAGCAATTGGCGCGCGAGGCGCAGATGTCCCCCGGTGGTGGCAGGCCATTCCTGGTCCAGCGCCTGCTTGAGCTCCTGGTCGCTCTCGTACTGGTCGAGACTGCCGACCTCGTCCCAGGCGATCCGGATGTTGTGCTGCTCGCGGCACTCGTCCCAGAGGTGGCCCCGCTGCCCGGGGGCGATCTTCCAGACGACCCGGTTCCGCGGCCTCGGGTCGTGGAACCAGTAGAGGAACTCCATCACTTCGTGCGACTGCCAGCCGTCGAACTCCGGTGTGCGGCGGACGAGGGACAGGAGCTCCCGATTGGCCCGCCAGGTCCGGATGCCTGAGGAGTTCTGGTGCGGTTTGCCGCCCAGCAGCTCCGTGAAGGAGCGGACGTGCGATGCGGAGAAGATCGGTAGGAATGCGTCGGGGAAGTAGACGGCCAGTGCTTTGGTGGTCAGGGCCTGCCCGTACGAGAGGGTCTCCAGCTCGTCGATGACGTCGTACTGCCTGGCCTCCGCGGCAGTGAAGGCGCGCTCGAAGTCGCTCCGGACGCGGCCCCACGCTTCGTCCGTGCCGAGACGGCGCAGGAACGCGGGAATGACCCGCCACTCACCGGAACGGTGCTGGAAGATGATGTGCTTGGCCGCGCTGCCGCCGCGAATGCTGCCGAATGAGTTCGTGCCGTACTCCATGAGCCGGCAGAACGAGTACCCCGGGTACGCGATGGACGACGGACCCAGCGCGTAGCGTTTCAGCTCGAGCTTCGGCCAGGAGTCGAGCGGGAACTCGTGGAGCACCCGCTGCCGTTCCTCCTCCGCCCTGGCTGCGTTCGCCCGAGCCGCCTCTCGATCGAACCTCGCTATGCGCTCCGCGAGCCCGTTCCGGAAGTCCTCACTGTCAGCCATTCGCGCATTCTGCCGTACGGGTGACGGGCCCCCGGCGCCATGCTCCCGTCCGGCCACCGCCGCTGCCGATCAGGGGCCCGATACATGGCCGGCGAGGTGCGCACACGCCGGGCCGAATCGTGCAGCGACGGGAGCAGACGGGTGGTGCCACTGCACGCTCCCGCCACGAGCCCGCAAGTCCCGGCGACGATCAGCCGAGGCAGAGGACGAGCACGCAGATCCGGTCCGGCGGACGGCCGGGACGGCAGCACGGCGAGGGGGCAGGCCGCCCCCGACGAGCGCGACGGTCGACGCGAGCACGGCCCGGCGGCGGTGCTTCTTCCAACGCTCCAGTTGGCGGCGCCGGGCGGCGTGGCCCTGAGTCGCGGGTACGGCAGGCTCGGCGTCGATGTGAGGGTCGTCGAAATAGCCCACGGAGTCGGGAAACTCCCCTGCCGGCCACGCCTCCGCCGACATCACCGCAGCTACGGTCGTCGTCGGTGCCGCGCCGTTGTGGTGATGGCCAGGAGGGGCGATGTCCGGCGCGTACGCACCGCACCCGGGGCGCACCGGGGCGCCGTTGAGCGTCCGACGGCACGAGGAGCTGTAGTCCATCCGCGATCTCTCTGTGCTGACTGCGCCACCAGGATCTCCGGCGACTTGTTCAAGTTCGCACTCACGATCGAGCGGGCAACAACGTAACGGCGCCTGCGAGAGGTTGTGTGCGGTCTGTTTGTTGCTCTCGCGAAGATTGTTCGCCGACGACCAGTCCGTGCACGGCTTTGGGGGTCGTCCATTATACGAGACAAGCTGTCTTGAATAGTGGATGCGGTGTCATAGTTTCATCCTGCACGCACCAGGGAGGACGAGGGGCGAGGAGGACTGCCGTGCGCCGTTGGATGATGCTGGCTCTCGGGACCGCGGCGCAGACGGTCGCCTGCACCTTTCTCTACGGGCTTCCGTACACCTCGGAGACGCTCAGGCGGGACAACGGGCTGACGCTCAGCCAAGTCGGACTGCTGATCGCCTGCCCCACCGTCGGGCTCATGCTGACGCTCATAGCCTGGGGCGCCCTGGCCGACCGCTTTGGCGAGCGGGTCGTCATCACCTCCGGTCTGGCCATGACGGCCGCACTCCTCTCCCTGGGGGCCACGGTGAATGGCCTGGTTCCCCTGGGTGTGCTCCTGGCGCTGGCCGGAGCGGCGAGTGCTTCGGTCTCCGCGGCCAGTGGTCGGCTCGTCGTCGGATGGTTCTCCGCCCGGGAGCGCGGACTCGCCATGGGAATCCGGCAGACGTCGACCCCGCTGGGCATGGGCATCGCCGCTCTGGTGGTCCCCACGCTCGCCGCGCGCGGCGGCGTGTCAGGGACCGTCCTGTTCTGCGCGGTGCTCTGCGGTGTCGTCGCCGTGGTCGTCGGCTCGTTGACCTCGGATCCGCCCCGTACCGCGCGGTCCGTGGGGCAGGAGCTGGCTCCCAACCCCTACCGTCACTCCGGCTTGTGGCGCGTCCATGCCTCCAGCGCGCTGCTGTGCGTTCCGCAGTTCGCGACGAACGCCTTCGCGATGGTGTTCCTGATCGACGTCCGGGGCTGGAGTGCCGTGCACGCGGGGCAACTCCTGGTGCTGTCCCAGGTGTTGGGGGCCGCCTCGCGGGTCGTGGCGGGCCGTTGGTCCGACCGGGTCGGCAGCCGGATGCGGCCGATGCGGCAGCTGTCCGTGTGCATCGCCGTCGTCATGGGCGCGACCGCGCTGGGCGCCCTCTGGCCCTCGCCGCTGACGGACCTCGCCATGGTCGTGGCCTGCGGGATCACCGCGAGCACCAACGGCCTGGCCTTCACCGCCACCGCCGAGCTCGCCGGGAGCTCCTGGTCGGGGCGGGCCATGGGCGTGCAGAACACCGGCCAGAACCTTGCCGCCTCACTGACGCCGCCGCTACTCGGCGGGCTCATCGCCTCGGCCGGTTACGCGCGGGGCTTCCTGCTGGCCGGAGTGCTGGCCGCCGCGGCGTGCTTCGTGATCCCCGTGCGCGGGGGCCCGAAGGCTCGTTCCTGATCAGCGACGCGCGGGGAGACCGGCCGCTCGAAGAGGGTCTCCAGGACCACCGTGGCCCGGGTCCCGTTGACTCCGTCGATCGCGTGGATCCGGCGCAGCACGTCCTGCAACTGCTCGGTGGTCGCGGTCCTGACCTTCACCAGCACCGAGGCGCTGCCGGCAATGACATGCGCCTCCAGAATCTCGGGGAGCGCGGCGAAGTGCTCCGCCGAATCACCCATCCAGGACGTGGAGTCGACCGTCACGTAGGCCAGTACCCCGTATCCCACCGCCACCGGATCGACCTCGACCGCGGTACGCCGGATCACACCCCGCTCCCGCAGCTTCCGGACGCGCTCGTGAGTGGCGCCGGCCGAGAGCCCGACGGTTCTGCTCAGTGCGGCGTAGGACTGGGTGGCGTCCTGCTGGAGCTGCGCCAGCAGGACGCGGTCGATGTGATCCACGACTCTCCGTTCGGAAGATTCTTGATCTGACCATACGACATCTTGAAATCTGCGCCCGATGCCGGAGATGATTCGGTGCCTGCCGGGAGGGACGGACACCATGACCGAAGAAAGCCCCCAGCTGTACGAGGCCCTGGACGACCGGTTCCGTACCGGGCGATGCATGTACGGCGATGCGGCCCTTGAGGTCCTGTACACCGGCTGCCGCTGGGCCGAGGGCCCGATCTACGTGCCCGCCTGGCGACAGGTGATCTGGAGCGACATCCCCAATGACCGGATGCTGCGCTGGGACGAGGAGACCGGCGCCGTCGGCGTCTTCCGTCGCTCGGCGGGGCACACGAACGGCAACACCCTCGACCGCGAGGGCCGGCTCGTCACCTGCGAGCAGGGCAATCGCCGGGTGACCCGTACCGAACACGACGGCACGGTCACGGTGCTGGCCACCCATTGGCGGGGCAAGCGCCTGAACAGCCCGAACGACGCGGCGGTGAAGTCCGACGGCTCGATCTGGTTCTCCGACCCGGACTTCGGCATCACCAGCGACTACGAGGGCTATCGCGCCGAGAGCGAGATCGGCTCCGACAACGTCTACCGCATCGACCCTTCGACCGGTGAAGTGCGCCTGGTCGCCGACTGCTTCGGCGCACCGAACGGCCTGGTCTTCTCTGCCGACGAGCGGCGGCTGTTCGTCTCCGACACCCGGGCAGGTTTCATCCGCGCCTTCGACGTACGGGAGGACGGCACCCTCTCGGACGGCGAGATCTTCGCGGAGGCCGGGGCCCGCCCGGCGGCCCGCTTCGACAACCTCCGCTTCGACGACGGCGGCCGGCTGTGGGCCGCCGCGATGGGCGACGGTGTGCACTGCTACGACCCGGACGGCACCCTGATCGGGCGGCTCGACGTCCCCGAGGTGGTGGCCAACATCTCCTGGGGCGGCGCCAAGCGCAACCGCCTCTTCATCGCCGCCGAGACCAGTCTCTATTCGGTGGTCACGGGCGTCACGGGTACGCATCCGACGGGACCGGGCCACAGGCCCTGGCCGAGCCCCACTCGGTAGAGCGGCCCCACTCCGCGGCCCCGCTCGCGGCCGGCGCGCTCCTACGGGTTCGCCGGCAGCCGCAACCCCGTACAACTCCCGTGCCGGACCTGGTCCTTCGCGAAGGCGGCCACGTATTCACGCAACAGCGCCCGTCGCTCACTGCGCTCGCTTGCCGTCGGGGGACCGGGCGCCTCGCCCGCTTCCCGGTAGGGGTAGCCGTCGCCCCAGTGCGCGGCGAAACCGACGTTCTCGCCGCCGCACCGGGCGACGGCCCACGCCCTGTTCTCGGTCAGCGCGGGCTTCCAGGCGTTGCCGCCACCCATCGGCAGCGGGTCGGGCCCCGAGCCCATCTCACGCAGGCCCGTGCCCCAGTCCCCCCGCCAACTGGTCAGCTCGACAAGCGGCTTTCCCGGCTTCGTGCTGTCGCCGTTCTCCCCCGGCGCGCGCAGGGTGCAACGCCCGACGACCCCGCCGTCGGCCATGGCGATGCGTACCACCCCGTCGCGCCCCTCCGCCGGTACGCGGGTGGTGGCCAGCGCGCCGCAGGCGGTGCCCTTCGCTTCCGCGCGGGGCACGTACCTGCCCGTGTCCGGCACCGCCCCGTCCTTCGGCGCAGCCAACGGCTCGCCACCACAACCGAGCTTCTCGGTCACCACGTTCGTCATCCGCACCGCCAGCCGCAGCAGGGCGGCCTTCTCCTTGCGGCTCTCGGCGAAGTAGGCCCAGGTCCCCACCAGCAGCCTGCGGGGCTCCCCGGAGGTTTCCTTGCCGCCGCGCGGGCACTCGGGCATCAGATAGACGAGGCTGTACTCGGTCTCGAAGCCGGGCAGCCCGCCCGGCAGCACGGCGTGCGGCGGGTAGGAATTGCCGATGAACGACATCTGCTTCTCCCGGTCCGCCCCACCCAGAGAGGCGTCCACGGCGACCACGACCTTGTCCTGGTCGCTCGTCAGTACGCAGTGGTACTCGCCGAGTTCCTCGTCGAAGGATTCCTTCTCCGACCCGAGCGGCACATCCGTCCGTACCGTCTTCAGATCCCCCGCCGGCAGCTCGCCCCCGCACGCCTCCCGCGCCAGCCACCACTCCTTCACCGGCACCCGCACCGAGAACCCGACGACCACCAGTACGACCAGCCCGCACACCGAACCCCAGACCCACCCGCGATGCCGCCGCGCCCAGCTCTCCACCCGTTGCTCCCCCTCGGCTCACTTGCACGTCATTCCCACACCAGTGTGAGCGGGCCCGGCGACAGCCCACCGCCCGGGTCGGAGCCGCCCGGGTCGGAGCCGCCCGGCGGGAGTCGGCCGAGTCCCCCGCGGCCACCCATTGCGCGCCTGTGCCGTGACTTGTGACAACTCGGGCCCTGAGCCGATGCCGGCCTCACGCACTTCGCGGAAGCCCGCCGGGCGGGGCCTCGGCGCTCACGCGGTCATGTCGACGGAGGGCGGTCACCCGAGGACGTGAAGATGCGGTCCAGGTGGTGGCGCAGCACCCCGGCGGCCGACTCCGGCTGCCGCTGGCCCACCAGGATGCTGGTGCCCATGGCCGCCGCCATGGCGAGCAGCCCGATGGCCTCCGTGCGCGCGTCCACGCCGGGATCGGCCAGACCGGACTCCTGGGCCTGCCGCACCAGACCGGTCAGGGCGTCCTCGGCGGCGTCGGGGTTGTCGATGAAGGGCTGGGCGGCCAGCGCCTCGTCGGTCACGGACAGGATCGCGTACGAGGTGTAGAGGAGGTGGAACGTCCGGCTCTCCTCGTCGGTCGGGAGGGAGGTCAGGAGCAGTGCCTCGGCGGTCGCGCGCGGGCCCGGGGCCGCGCGCGACCGCAGGCGGGCGCCCACGCGTGCGGTGAAGCGGTCGGTCAGATGCTGGAGCCCGTAGAGCAGCAGCTTCTCCTTGGTCCCGAAGTAGTACTGCACGAGCCGCAGCGAAACGCCGGCCTCGGCCGCCACGTCCCGCATGCCGACCGCGTGCAGCCCACGCCGTCCGGCGACCCGGACGAGTGCCTCGGCGATCTGGCCGCGCCGTTCCTCGTGGTCCACGCGTTTCGGCATGCTCTCGTGTCTCCACCCGTCGGTCCTGCCTGCGCGGTCCGGCTCCCGGACCTGCCGCGCGGTCCGGCGCCCGGACTTCTTCATGGTACCGCCGTATCAGCAATATGATACGGTCGTATCACGAAGGACGAGTCCTCACCGGAGGTGCCGCCGTGCCCGAGAACACAACCCGCGTCCGCCGCGATGTCGGCCGCTACGTCAACGACGTCCTGCGCGACCGGCACTTCGCCGCCTGCGAGGCCGTCTACGCGCTGGGCGCGCCGGCCCGTTCCGAGACGGACGTCGAGACCCGCTTCGGCACCACGCACGTCTACCGGTACGGACCCACCGACCCGGCCGCCGAGGACCGCACCCCGGTCGTCCTCATCCACGGAGCGGGCGGATGCTCCGCGCAGTGGTACCCCAACACCCGGGCGCTCGGCGCCGAGCGCCCCGTCTACGCCCTCGACACCCCTGGCGACCCCGGCCGCAGCGTGCACCGGGAGCCCATGTGGCAGCCCGAGCGCGCCGCCCAGTGGATGGACGAGACCCTCGACGCGCTCGGCCTGGACCGGGTCCACCTCGTCGGTTCCTCCTACGGGGGCTGGCTCGTCATCAACCAGGCGCACCTGCGGCCCGGCAGGCTCGCCTCGGTCACCGCCCTCGATCCGGGCGGCCTGGAGAAGGTGGGCCTGCGCTTCTTCGCCTGGGTCTTCGCCAGCCTCTTCGCCACCTTCGCGCCCAAGGCGCTGCGCCCGCGCCTGGCGGCCTGGCTGGAGCAGCCGGTCCTCGTCGTGCCGGAGCTGCGCGCGATGGTCCGGACGGGCGTACGGGCCTTTCGTGTCCGCCGGCCCGCGCCCCTGCCGCTGTCCGACGAGCAACTGGGCTCCATCCGGACGCCGTTCCACCTGATCATGGGAAGGCGCAGCCTGCTGGTGCACCCGCAGCGGCAACTGGAACGGGTGCCGCGCCTGATCCCCGGAGCCCGAGCCGAGATCATCGCCGAGACCGGCCACGGACCGCAGATCGACTACCCCGACCTGGTCAACGCCCGGATGCTGACATTCATGGCGGACACCGACACCCTCGACCCGGCCACGGACCGCGGCACCGCCGACGCGTGACACCGCTGTCCGCCCCCAGGGCTCTGCGCCGAGGGCGAACGACGATGGCCCAGCCGCCCCCGCCCACGCGCCATCAGGCGGATGATCCGCTGTCGATGACCAGGTCGGTGCCGACCACCGCACCGGCCGCCGGAGAAGCGAGGTAGAGCACCGCGGCCGCCACCTCTTCGGCCTCCGCGACCCGGCCGAGCGGGTTCTCCGACTTCACCCGCTCCGCACGGTCGGCCTCGGTCTCGCCGGGCCGCAGCGACATGGGCGCGGCGGAGGCGCCCGGACTGACCGCGTTGATGCGAATGCCCTGGCCGATGTGGTCGAGTGCGGCGGCGCGGGTCAGCGCGGAGACCGCTGCCTTCGAGGTGATGTACGCCGCGGCGTTCGGGATCCGCAGGTGTGCGCCCAGGTTGGAGGAGATATTGACGATGACCCCGCCCCCGTTCTCCTTCATGTGCGCGATCTCGTGCTTCATGGCCAGCCAGACGCCGGTGACATTGGTCCGCAGCACCGCGTCCCAGTCCTCCTCGCTCACCTCTCCGGCAGGTACGGTGCCGCGGAGAATCCCGGCGTTGTTGACCGCGATGTGGAGCCCGCCGAAGCGGTTGACGCTCTCGCGCACGAGGTTCCGGAGCTGGTCGGAGTCGGTGACATCGGCGGTGACTGCGGCGGCCGTGCCGCCGGCCGCCTCGATGAGGCCGACCGTCTCTTCCAGGGAGGCCGCGGTGCGCCCCGCGGCGACCACGGATGCGCCCTCGGCGGCGAAGGCGAGCGCAATCGCGCGGCCGAGACCGGAGCCTGCACCCGTGACGAGCGCGGTCGTGCCGGGAAAGCGATTCATTTCGGCAACTCCTTTGAGCGATGGATTACTCGGTGCGGTGGTTCAGGAAGGCGACAACGGCCAGGACTGCCCCGGTCCCGGCCAGGGACCAGGAGTCGCTGCCGAGCGCGTAGCAGGACGGCGAACAGGACGGTGGGGCCGAGTCCCATCGCACTGTTCAGCACACCGCCCGCGAGCCCGGTCTGCTGCTGCGGTACGCCTTCGGTGGCGAGCACGGCAGCTCCCCCGAAGGAGGCCGCGGCACCGACCGGCAACAGCACGAGACCCGGCAGCAGTCCGTACGCGTACGGGGTGCGCGCATCGAGCCCGGTGGCGGCGAGGAAGGCGAGCCCGGCGGCGCCGGTGCCGAGCCCGGCGGTCGTGACGGCTCGGGCCGCGCCGGCGCCCTGCGCGAAGCGGGCCGCGGGCAGCGTCCCGAAGGCGGGAGCGAGCGGGGTGGCGGCCGGAGGCGGCGGCGAAGAGGGCAAGGCCCGCGGCGAGGGTGCGCCGTCCGCCGTAGCGGTCGGCGAGGCGGCCGCCGAGGAGCAGCAGCCCGGCGAAGGTCAGCCCGTATGCGGCACTGAGCAGCAGCAGGTCGGGCCGATGCAAGCCGAACTTCCGCCCGATGCGGGGCAGCGGCACGGCGATTGCGGCGAGCGTCAAGATCGGCGTGGTCTGGATGCCGCCGAGAAGGGCGAAGGCGTACGGATACCGCACGTGAACGAGGCGGGTGTTCTTCCCCGGCGTTCATACCCCTCCCCATATTTGATCGATCGGTCCATTATTCGGGCGTGCGGCAGGGAGCCCGGTGGCTCCGGTGAAGTCGGTTCAGTCCAGCAGGGTCAGCGCCTGCTCGGCCGCATCCCGCACCCGGGCGGGGTCGCTGGACGCCTTGCCGACGATCCGTACGCCCTGCAGCAGGACGAGCAGCATGCGGGCGAGCGCGCGCGGATCGCGGTCCTCGGGCAACTCGCCCTGGGCCTGGGCCCGTACGAGCGCGGAGTGCAGCGGGGTTTCGACGTGCTCCCAGCTGATCTCGACCCGACGGGCCGCCGCGGGGTCGTGCGGGGCCAGCTCGGCCGCGGTGTTGGTGATGAGGCAGCCATTCAGCCGGCCCTCGGGGGAGACGGCCTCCGCGGCGAAGCGCCGTACCACCGCCCGCACCGCGGGCAGGGCGGGCCCCGGCTGGGACAACTCGGCGAGGAGAAGGGGGTCGCGCCCCTCCGCGTACCGGTCCATGGCCTTCAGGTACAGCTCGTGCTTGTTGCCGAAGGTGGCGTAGATGCTGGCGCGACCGATGCCGAGGTGCTCGACGAGGTCGGTCATCGACGTAGCTTCGTAGCCGCGCCGCCAGAACAGCTCAAGGGCCGACTGCAGTGCGGCGTCCGGATCGAATTCCTTGGTCCTGGCCACACAGGAGACCTTAGATCCATGTAGAACGATCGGTCAATAAAAGCCCACCGCAAACGGACCCAACAGAACACCCCGGCCATGAACAGGTCGTTGATCAGCAGCAACAGGCGCTGGTGCCGACGGCTACTTCGGTGGGTTGAGCTTGCGGAAGTACGTCCAGCTGGTCTCGTTCGGCTCGCTCCACTCCTCCGGGGCCTGTGCGAACTCCGGGTGGTGGTCGGCGATGTAGGCGCGGGTGCGCTCGGGGACCTCGGCGTACGAGCCGAGCTTGCGGCCCCGGCAGTGGAAGGTGAGGCCGCCGGGCCGCTGACCGCGGGCCATCCAGGGGAGCCACGGGGACATCCGGGTCCACGACATGGTGGCCGGGACGCTGGGCGCCGGGCCGGCCAGGTCGGCGCGGTCGGCGAAGAACTGGAAGAGCTCCAGAGCCTTGTACGTGTCGCCGGCCGAGTGGACGGGGTACTGGGCCACCGGCAGCGGCGAGGGGTAGGCCAGCGGGATCTCCAGGCTGAAGCAGACCTGTCCGCCGAGCTCGGTCGTCGGGATCGGGAAGGGGCGCCACTTCTGGTTCGCCGGGTCGTTCCAGACGTGCACCACCGGCAGGTCCTGCCAGGTCTCCAGGATCTCGCGGGTGACGGGGTCCAAGTAGAAGGCGGCCTCGCGGGTGAGCAGTTGGTAGGCGTCCGGGCCGGCTTCGGCGTCCTGGACCAGGCGGGCGACGTTGAGCCCTTCGAAGCCGAAGACGCGCTGGTAGGGCTCGTCCGGGGCCCAGGAGTACACGTCTCCGGACCACCAGTACGTGACCTCTTCGCCGTCGAGCGAGGCGCGGGTGCGGGCGAAGGAGCGGAGCAGCGCTGCGGGTGTCGTCATACGGACCACTCTGCGCGACCGCCGCCCCGGCCGGGCAGAAAACATCAGGGCCTGGGCGGAAGGGGCCGGAAAAAGCCGCTCCCCGGTCGACGGGCCCGGCAGGATCTAGAAAGAGATGGCCGAATCGCACGCGTGACGCAGACCGCCTGAATTCGATTGCGTGATGGCAGGGTGATGGCAGGGTGATGGAGTGGGATCCCTGGTCCCGGTGCAGCGTAAAAGTGGTCTGGGCAATAAAACAAGGCCCTGATCTCTTACCAGGACCTTCGGAATGGAGCGGGTGACGAGAATCGATTCCGCGCTCTGAGGTCGGGGACCACCGGCGCTTGTGGCGTTCATGCGCGTTTTGACCTTCCCCTGTTCGGCATCAGGGCTGCGGTCGGTGGGGTGATTCGGCTTCGGCGCCCTGACGGACCGCTGTTTATCGCTCCGCAGGGCGCGGACGGGGTATGAGGACGGAGGATATTGCGTCGTGTGCACCTGGCGGTTGCGAGCGGTGAGTAAGGAGGCGGGCGAGGTCGCGGTTGTCGAAGGGTTTGTTCTCCAGCTGATTGACCGGGCCGGTAAGGGAGGCTTTCTTGGTGATGGGGGAACGGTCGGCTTCGACGAGGTCGATCTCGGGGTCATTGGCGCAGGTCCAGCGGCCCGGCCGCCGATCGCGTCGGTGATCGATTTGGTGATCGATTTGGTGATCGGGGAGGTGACCGGTGTGGTTCGCCCGATTGGGCCGCTGGGTTGCCATTCGACCAAGGCCGCCCGCATTTCACTTGGCGGCTGACTTGGTTCCGAAAACCCCGCCGAAGCGGTGAGTCACCTCTTGGGCCTCGCCGTATTTCTCTGCGGGGCCGTGTTCCGCCCGGCGATACGAGATGATTTGTCTGCCGTTCGGTCGGAAGAAAATACTCGGAGGGTTTGACTGCACTATCGTGAGGGTGGAGGCCTGCGTAAAGGGATTGGTCGTTCGTTTTCGTGGTATAGTCCTAATGGATTTACAGGACGCCGCGAAAAAAGGGGAATGGCGTGAATACCGAGAAGGTTACGGCTCGACGTCTTACGGCCGGAGAGGTTTCCGAATTGGGCCTCCAGGACGACATCTTCGTCTCGGCAGAGATGAATGGCCTTCCTCTCGACTGCTACGCTCCGGCCTTCCTTACGGGGCCGGGTAAGAATTTCGAGGGAGGGTCCTTCACTGCGAGGACGATCTTCGGTGAGGAAATTCATGTCCTCCCGGACAATGCCGAAGAGCGCGGGATCTGGATTGCCGACAAGGCAGGGGAAGAAATCGAGGTTCTCCAGAGTGCCGGCGTCCTCCTGAACCTCGCCCTCTTCGTGCCTGACGGGAAGAAGGAATCCCTGGAGGCGCTCTACTCCGCCGCACGGGACGCGTTCGGCGCGGGGATCGTTCAGCGCTGGAGCGAGGAAACCGTCGCGGTGCCGGACGTCAAGGTCGACCTGTACGAGGAGCCGGCCCGGGGGCGGAAGAACACGAACAACCAGAACCGCGACCGCCGTGCCCTGGACATCTACCCGACCCGAGTGCGGTTCCTGGAGCCCAGCGATGGCTGGAAGTTCATTGTCGAACCGCACAAGGAGATCGTCGATGACACACCGACGATCTGACCTGATGGCAGGTTAGCCTCGGTCTTTCGCGGGAGCCCGTCAGCTTGCTGACGGGCTCCTCCTCGTTTGTCGGGACGTGTGGATCTGTTGGTCGACCGGGCTTCGGGCGGGCGCCGAGCGGATCAGCGTCCACCGCCCTCGCCGGCATCCCCCGGAGGCCGCCGCGCCCCCTCATCTGTCGCAGGGCTCCCGCGTTTGTCGCCGGTCCCCTGCGGATTCGTCCGCGATCGGTAACAGGGGGAGCCTGCACGAGCCTTCGTATGTCTTGATGAGGGCAGGGCATCGGCGGAGACAACAAAGGGGCGGGCGGACATGGCGAAGCACAAGGGAAGGGGATGGCACAGCCGGCTTCTCGCGGCGGCGCTCGGAGTGACAGCGGTGGCCGCTGCCACCTCGGTGTGGACCGCGCAGGCCGACACCGCCGGAGGGCGGCAGCCGCAAGCGCGTGTCTCATCGCCGGACGCCCGGCCCCAGGACCCGACCGCCAAGGTCGCGGCGGACATCGTGCACGCCTCGGACCGCGGCGCCCGGGGCGTCAACATCACCATCGACGACGGACCGGACCCGGTCTGGACGCCGCAGGTGCTGCAACTGCTGAAGGACAACGGTGTGAAGGCCACGTTCTGCATGGTGGGCACGCAGGCCCAGGCACACCCGGACCTGGTCAAGCAGGTCGTGGCGGCCGGGCACCGGCTGTGCGACCACACGATCTCCCACGACACCGCCATGGACACCAAGTCCGAGGCATACCAGTCCCAGCAGATCCTGGATGCCGAACGCATGATCACCAAGGCGTCCGGAGGCGTCCGGCCGCAGTACTACCGGGCCCCGGGCGGCGCTTTCACCCCGTACAGCCGGCACCTTGCCGCGTCCCGTGGGATGCGGCCGTTGGGCTGGAACGTCGACTCCAAGGACTTCGAGCGCCCCGGTGTGGAGACCATGGTCGCCACCGTCAAGAGGGAGATCTCCAACGGGCCGACCGTCCTCTTCCACGACGCGGGCGGGGATCGCTCCCAGACCTTGGCCGCGCTGCGCGAGATCCTGCCCTGGCTGAAGCAGCAGGGCTACTCCTTCGGCTTCCCCGTGCGATGAGTGAGGCTCGCCCGTACTGACATCAAGACGTTGCCCTCCCCGGCATCGGCATCAGCGAGCTCCGATTGACTGTGTCCGATCCTCTTGACCGCGTCCGATCCTCGTTCCGGTCGCCGATCGAGCCGCCGCCCCAACAGGCAGCTGCAGGAGACGGACCACCCCGGCTCTCCGCCGACGCCTTGGAGGCCCGGGACGCCGAGCTGGCCATGGGAAGGCGCGCACCGGGCGACACCGAGTCGGAGGTGGGGTAAGCGTCTCGTCGTGTTGCCGGGCTTCCTCCGGACCGGTCCGCGGCGGCATCTCGACTGGTACGCCGAGAAGGGCCGGGAGGATGCTTCTGGTGCGGATCCCGTGCGCGACGCTCAGAGCGGTCCGGACAACAAGAAAGCCACGGCCGCTGGCCTGGGTCTTCATGGAGCGGGTGACAAGAATCGAACTCGCGCTCCGAGCTTGGGAATCACCCGGTGCTCGGGCGTCAATGTGCGACCTGACCTGCGGGAACAGGCTGATGCTTCCCGGATCCGAGTGTCGAAGCCAACATGTACGCGCGAAGCACGGCCGGGATCGTCAACGCACATGACGACACGTTGCGAGCCTGACGACACCGAGCCCGTGACCCACCGGGTGAGGTTCTCCGCGTCGGCCACGCATACCCGCGACCCCTCTACGTTCAGCACCCCGTCGAAGACGTCGTCTCCCATGACAGGCATAGCGCGGTTCCGGATCGATACCCGAGTGAGCGCGGTCTGCCCGCGAGTCCGGACGACGATGTGTTTGCCGTCGCTACAAGCTGGCGCGCTGTCCCAGTCCAGCTCCGGAGGATCGGTGATCCGATGAGGAGCACCGGATGATTTGGGCAGAAGTCCACAGCCCCAACCAGCACGACGCCCCTCCTGACCTGCTGAGATACGCAGAGAGTATCGCCGCGCGAGGTGGAGACCGCGGAGTCTCGACGACTCAGGCCAGGCCTGCCCCGAGGGCGCGGCGCACGGCGTCGGCGCGGTCCTTGATGTCCGCCTTGGCGAAGAGGTTGTTGATGTGCGTCTTCACCGTGGCCTCGCTGATGAAGAGCTTCTCGGCGATGGCACGGTTCGGCAGGCCCTGGCCGATCAGGGTGAGGACCTCGCGCTCGCGCGGGGTGATGTCGCCGGGCAGCGGCTGTCCGGGGGCCGGGGGCTTGGTGCGGACCGTCTCCAGGAGGCGGTTCTGGACTTCGCGGTCGAGGACGGACTGCCCCGCGGCGGCGGCGCGGATGGCGCGGGTGATGTCCTGGCGCCCCGCGTTCTTGGTGAGGTAGCCGCTGGCGCCGGCGCTCAGCGCGGCCAGGATGGAGTCGTCGTCGGCGAACGTGGTCAGGATGACCACGGCGACCTCGGGGTGCTCCTCGGTGAGCCGCCGGGTCGCCTCGGTGCCGTCCATCACCGGCATCCGCAGGTCCATCAGAACCACGTCGACCGGGCCTGCGGCGACTGCGGCGAGTACTTCGGTGCCGTCGGCGGCCGAGGCGACGACGTCGATGTCCTCGGCCAGATCGAGGACCGCGGCCAGCGGCTCCCGTACGGCAGCCTGGTCGTCGGCGACGATCACACGCAGCCGCTGGGGATTCTGCGTCGGTTCACTCATCCCGGAATCACTGCCTCCACTTGCCAGCCGCCTTCGTCCGGTCCTTCGGTGACCGGGCCCGCAGTGATCGTGCCACCCAGCAGGGCGACCCGTTCCCGCATGCCGATCAGCCCCATTCCGCTGCCGACGCCCGCGCGCACCGCACGGGTCGCCGCGCTGTTACGGATCCTCAGTGTCGTCGATGCGGCATCGAACGTCAGCTCCACGTGGACCTCGCCGCCGGGCGCGTGCCGGACGGCGTTGGTCAGCGACTCCTGCGCGATCCGCAGCAGGTTCTGCGTGACCTGGGACGGTACGTCGCGCGCGGTGCCGGTGAGGGTGAGGGCGTCGCGGTGGCCGGACGAGTCGAGCATCGCGGTCAGGCTGCCCACCAGCGGCAGGGAGTCCTCACGGAGCGCGTGCACGGTCCACTGGGCCTGCTTCAGGCTCTCCTTGACCATGCTGTGCGCCTTCTGGTTCGCCACGCGGACTTTCTCCAGGTCACCGGTTTCGATCAGGGCGTCCGCCAGTTCCAGCTGCATGTTGATGCCCGCGAGGGAGTGGGCCAGGACATCGTGCACGTCGCGGGCGATCCGTCCCCGCTCGGTGAGGACGGCGGCCTGGGCCTCGGCGCGGGCAGCCCGCTCGGCGGACTCCGCGGCCTCGATCACCGCCTGGACGGCGCGCCGGCGGCTGCGGTTGATGATGCCGACGACGACCGGGGTGCCGGTGGCCAGACCGACCGCCCAGGGCAGCAGGTGGTGGCCGGGGCCGATGCGGAAGTACAGGACTCCGCCGCACAGCAGGCTGCAGAACGCCGCGAGGGCCAGGGCCGGCCTGGGCTCCAGCCGGTATCCGGCGTGGCCGACGATGAAGAACGCGAAGAGGTAGCTCGATCCGCTGCGGCTGACGGCGATCAGGGCGGCCGCGGCGACGATGCCGAGGGTCAGCCAGACCAGGGCGACGCGGGGCGGGACCCTGTGCTCGGGCAGGTGCCGGGCGAGGAGGGCGAGGGAGTTGACGACGATGAGCGCGGCGACCACGAGGCCCCGGCCGCTGAGACCGATCGGCCGCACCGTGATGAACGCGGAGCCGATGACGCAGAGGGTCAGGACCCAGCCCACGCGAGGATCGTGACCTGTGAAGGCCAGGGGGCCGGACGCCCGGTACGGGGCCGAGCCCGTATCGGGCGCGCTCTGCTCCGCAGGGGTGCTCTGCTTTTCTGGGATGCTCTGTGCTTCGGGCACGGCGTGACCATAGTCCACGGTCAGGCCGTGCGGTCGAGAGAGGGCGCCGGGTGCGTCGCTGCGGTCGTCTGCGCCTGCCTGCCGTTCACCATCCGGCTCCGGACAAAGATCGTCGCGAGTCGCGTGACGACCTCGGTGAGTGCCATCAGGACGAAGGCCGCGACCCAGGCCTGGTCGGTGGTGATGTGGTGGGCGATGCTGAACCGCGCGACGTTGTCGGCGCCGCCGTGCGAGACCCAGAACTGGAAGCCCATGCGGGCGCCCATGCCGAGCACCCAAAGGATCGCGGAGACCGCGCCGGCCTTGATCAGCAGGTGCTCGCCCGCAACCCGGATGCGGGTGTAGACGCCGCCCGCGATGCCGAGCGCCGCGCCGACGGCCATGAGCGCGCCGATCAGCATCAGGTCGTTGCCCGCGGTGGGCACGCTGCCGAGGTACGTGTGGGCCACGAAGGCCACGATCCCCAGCGGGATCAGGAAGGTCTTGAGGTCGAGACGGCCTTCCCGCAGTTGCCGGAAGACGATCAGGACGAGGGCGATGTCGGTGATCCACTCGGTCGTTGTCATGCCCTCAAGAGTGCTGGCGTAGGGCCTCGCGCACCTGGACCCATGGGTGGAACGACAGGTGGAGATCGTCGTCCCGCACTCGTCCACCCCACCTGCCCGCGCCTCTGCGCCGTACCGCTTGGCGAGGTCCGAGGCGAGCTCGGAGAGGCAGGTGCACAGGTCCATCACGGCGGCCGCGCGCTCGGGGTCGGCAGGGGTGACATGGGTCGGTACGACATGCGCCCTGAGGCGGGGCGGTGGCAGAGGCGGCTCCGGCGCCGTAGGGAAGTACTCCCACAGCGTCCACCGGCCCGCTGTTGCCCGGACTGCAGACTCCCGTACCTTGGCTTCCTCGTCTGGACTCGCCCACGCACGGATTGCCACCTGTAGCGAAGCGGAGCTCGCCATGGCTCCTCCCTCGCCCGCCCCGGCACCGCCAACCGGACCTGAGCCGCGCCGAACTTGTAGGCGCAAGCGCACCAGAGTGAGGTCGGAGGGGGTTGAAGCGCCGGATGACCGGCACGCCGATACGGACCTCATGGTCCGAGCGCACCAGTCCGGTCCGAAGGCACAGCTGATCTACCAGCACGCCACGAAGAAGCACCAGCTCAAGCTCGTGAAGAGCATCAAACCGAAGTCCGGCAGCAGCGCGAAGAAGCAGCCGAGCACGCTCAGGTGGAGAAGCCGGAGTACTCGGGCCGAGGTGGCGGCGGCCTCGCCTGCGGGGCACGCAGCGGAGGCGGGACTGCTCAGCACACTGGACAGCAAAGAAGAACCCCAGTTTTTTTGACCTGGGGCTCTCATGCGGAGCGGGTGACGAGAATCGAACTCGCGCTCTGAGCTTGGGAATCACCGGTTCTTGAACGGCCGTATTGGCTCTGACCTGCATGTTTGGTCGAGACGTGCGAGGTTGGAGTGGTCTCCGGGCGCCGTACATGACCGCTGTTGTCCGCTCCGCTGGGCACGGATGGGGCACGGCCCGGCAGTGCAACAGAACCTGCGGAGGTGCATGCTCCGGGTGGGCTGGAGGGTCAGAGAGGGATGATGCGGACCTGGCTGCCGCAGAGCTTGGCCATGTCGTCGCTGTCGGACGTCAGCAGGGCGACGGGTTTCGGCTGGCGGAGCGCTACCTCGGCGACCGTTGCGTCGATGGCGTACTTGTGACCGTGCAGCCCGGCGCCTTTGAGGAGCTCCGCTGCTGCTTTGGCCGCTTGTTCGGTGACCGGCTCCACCTTGATGCGGGACAGGGTCCAGTTCAGGCGTGGGATGTTGGTACGGGAGTGGCTGACTTCCACGATGGTGTTCGCTGCGATTACGAGGTCTGCCCCCATTTCGTGAAACACCTGCAACATCGCGAGGAACTTGCGGTCCTGCGCGATCCAGGCGGAGAGCCCTTCCGAGTCCAGGACAACGGTCTCGATGCGCTCGCTCACGCGGCGTCCGCGTTCTTGGAGGAGCTGGCAGCACCGAAGATCTTCGAGCGGGCCTCGGCGAGCTCCTCGTCGCTGAATTGCCCGTGCTCTTCTACGTGGCGTCGCAGATCGTCGCCCAGCAGCTGGTGCCGGATCTGGCGGGCCACTGCTTCCGCCACGTAGCCGGAGACGTTGTCCGTGAGCTTGCGAAGCTCCGCCACCTGGTCGCTGGGCAGGGTGACGGTGATGCGGGTCGTTGAGGACATGTGGCAAGCATACTGGAGTATGCGCGAAGGGTCTCGTGATTGCTGCCTTGGGGAGGGCATGGGCCAGCTCCCGGCGCAGTTCCCCGCGGCCCTGGACGTAGAGGGCCTGGTAGATCGTCTCGTGGGTCACGTGCATCTCCGGCCGGTCGGGGAAGCGGGCGCGCAGGACCCGGCAGATCTGTTCCGGGCTCCACCGCAGGGTCAGGTGGTCCTGTATGGAGTCCCGCAGCTCGGGGTTCTGGCCGGTCTTCCCGGTCTTGGGCCGGACGCGTCGCCGTTCGGCCCGGCGGTGGGCATGGAACGGCTGGTAGGCGAAGCCGCCATTGGGCATGGGCCGTCGATTGCGCCGGACCTCCCGGCTGATGGTGGAAGGACTGCGTCCCAGCTCGCACGCGATGCGCCGGATCGTCGCCTTCTCCCGCAGCCGGTCGGCGATGTGAATCCGCTCGGTCTCGGTCAGGAACCGAGAGGTTCCAGGGCTGTCGGCGGTCTCAGGTGACGCGGAAGCCGGCCCCGTCCCATGGATGGGCGGGACCGGCTTCTGGCCGTGCGGCGGTGAGTGCCAGCCGTTACGCCCCGCTTGCCGGTGCGCAGGTTGATCCCGACGATTCGCGCCGCATCCCTCGTGCTGTAGCCCTGCTCCATGAGCTCGAAGTATGCGGCGCGTTCCCGCACCAGCCTTCCTCCGCCCGGCTTCCAGTTCCCCCGGATCTCGAAGTCCACCGCATCCCCTGAGCTGCAAGCACCTTGCCTGGGGCTTTCGCATGGAGCGGGTGACGAGAATCGAACTCGCGCTCAGAAGCGAGGAAACCCTGGCGCCAGGTGCCTGTGTGCCTCACGGATCAGGCACCACCCATTTCCATGGCTCCTCGCTCCTTCGACTTGATTCGATCGATGAGAGTGCTCCATAGCGTCAAGGACCGGCGGCATCGCGCCCGGTTCCCTCTGGCCTCGCTGTGGCTCCGCTCATGAGATGTCGGACGCTTGTTGTGCCCAGGTGCGTGAGCACAGTACGAGGCGGTAGCCGTCCGGGTCGGCGATCGTCACTCCATGCTCGTCCCAGTACGGGTTGTGTGCCGGGACCCGGGTACCGCCGGCCGCCGCGAGGCGGTCGATCAGGGCTTCGTCCACCGGCTTGCCGAGGTAGACCACGAACAGGTCGTCCACCGTTGGGGTCGGCTCCAGCGGGTGGTCCGGGTCATGCGTGAGCTCGAAATGCCAGGTGCCGCCGGTAGGGCCGAGCATCAGCAGGTCGTGCTCGCCCGGCACACGCTCGGTCGTCTGCCACAGGACGGTCAGACCCAGGCCGTCCCTGTAGAAGCGTTCTGCGGCGGCGAGGTCCCGCGAGGGCCGGGCCACCCGGATCGGGGTCGTGGAGTCGATCACGCGGAACGCTCCAGCGCCGCGCGCCAGACAGCGCTGTCGACGTAGTGGTTGTCGAAACGCTCCGAGGACTCGGCGATCTCCTTCGGGTCCGCTTCGCCACGCATCACCCGGCCGAGCAGGCGCAGGTAGTCGAACCTGCCCACGCCGGGGGTGAAGACGAAGAGGACATCCGCTTCACAGCCCGGGGCAGCCGCGAAGGCGTGCGGGGTGTGGGGAGGCACCGCGAGGAAGTCGCCTTCCTCGAGGACGGTGACTTCCTCGCCCACCAGAACCTGCAGAGCTCCGCTGATCACGAAGAACAGTTCCGTTGCCCTGGTGTGGAAGTGGGCCGGCGCCCCTGTGGCGCCCTCGGCGAAGGTGGATCGGTAACTCGTGATGCCGCCTGCCGTGCCGTCCGAGTCGGCCAGAAGAGTCATCACACTGCTCGGGTCGGCACAGGTCTCGGCATCTGCGTGGCGGGTCAGTAGCGCCGCCGGCGGAGTCTTGGACGTAGACATGGTGGGTGTCTCCTTGTTCATGATCATGATCCTCGGATGGTGAATGGCCGTCGTACAGGTCGTCTCCGGCGTCGCGCTGGAGACCGGGGCAGGGTGATTCAGTCGCCCATGGTGATCAGGGCCGCGATCGCTGGGCCGAAGGCGCCGCCGAGCTGGTAGCAGAGGTTGAACAGGCCGATCGCCGTGGGGCGTTGGGCGGTCGGCGCGGCCTGGGTGGCGAACACCGCGAGAGTCGCCTGGCCCGCACTCGTCGTGAAGACGGCCAGCGTCGCGACCAGTAGGAGCAGTGGCGCCCAGGGGGTCAGTACTGCGGTGAGCGGAGCCAGGGCTCCGGCCGTGAGCAGGATCGTCAGGACCCGCGGGCGGCTCATCCGGGCCGAGGCGGCGGCCAGCACCATGGAGAGCACCGACCCTGCGAGGAGGGCGACCAACTGGCCGGTGCCGATCGTGGAGGTCGACCAGCCGGTACGGTCCCGCAGCAGCTGCGGGACGGTGAAGAGCAGCGTGAAGTACGAGGTCGCGAAGGTGCAGGCGAGCGCGGCGGAGAGAACGAACGCCCTGGTGCGCAGCAGCGATGCCGGGACGAAGCCTGTGGGGTTGGACCGGATGTGCAGGGCCAGCAGCGCGGCCATCACCAGCGAGGCGGTCACAGCTGGGAGCGGGTAGCGCGGGATGAGTACCAGGGCTGTCGCCATCAGGGCCAGCAGGGCGGCGCCCCGGCCGTCGAAGGGGGAGCTCTGCTGCGGTGCGGACAGGTCGGCGTGGCGCATGACGGCCGGCAGGGCGAGGAGTGCGACCGCCCCGACGGCGAGGGACGCTCGCCAGGAGGCCGTGCTCGCGATCGCCGAGCCGAGCAGCGGCCCGACCGCGCCCAGCGTCCCGAAGCCTGCTGTGATCACGCCCATCCTGCGGACCGAGCCCGCCAGGCTCATCGCCGCTGTGACCAGGCCCGCGCCGCCCATCGCCTGGGCTGCCCGGCCCGTCATGGCCAGCGGCAGCCAAGGCGCCACGGCGACGACCGCGGTGCCGGCCACGATCAGGGCCGTGCTCAGCCGGAGCGTGCTGCCCAGCCCGCGGCGACGCTGCAGGCCCGCCATCAGCGGAGTGCCGACGGCGATGGCCCAGGCGAACGCCGTGACGAGCCAGGTCGCCGTGGCTGTACGGATGCCGAGCGAGTCGGCCATGTCGGGGAGGATCAGGACCGGGCTGTTGGCGCTCGCGGCGAGCGGCGTGGCCAGCAACGCCAGCCATGCGGTGGGGACATGGCGCGATTCCCGCGCGGCAGCGGGGGCCGGTGTCTGCGCGGTGGGGCGGGGGTGGGTTCGGTCGAGCAGCGGCATGGCGGGCTCCGGAAGGTGAGGCGGGTGGCGCGGACGGTTCGCGAATGCGCCGAGGCGGTCGCGACAGTCCGAGGCTCCGACGGTCTGAAGCTCCGGTGGTCCGAGCAGCCAGGGAGGCTCGGTGGAGCAGGTCGCTCAGACCGTGGTGACGACCTCGTCGTAGGCGAGCCGCGGTGAGCGTGCGTGCCAGGCGTCCGCGCCGGGGCGGCCGATGTTCACGACCATCAGCGGCGTGTGGTCGTCGTCCAGGAACTCCTTCTGGACACCCGGGAAGTCGAACCCGGTCATCGGCCCCGCGGCCAGCCCCGCCGCGCGCACGCCGAGGATGAAGTACGCCGCCTGGAGCGTCGCGTTGAGCAGGGCGGACTCCTCGCGGACCGGGCGGTCGCCGAAGACGACGTCCTTGGCCTGCGGAAAGTGCGGGAGCAGCGCGGGGAGTTCCTCGTGGAACTCGTTGTCGGCGGCGAGGATCGCGACCAGCGGCGCGGCCGAGATCTTCGGCCGATTGCCCTCGTCCATGTGCTGCGCGAGCCGCTCGCGGGCCTCGGCCGAGCGGACCAGGGCGATCCGTAGCGGCGACTGGTTGTAGGCGGTGGGGGCGTACTTCACCAGGTTGTAGATCGCCTGGACCTGCTCCTCGGTCACCGGCTCGCTGGTGAAGGTGTGGGCGGTACGGGCCTCACGGAAGAGGAGGTCCTGGGCGGCGGGATGGAGGGTGAGCGAGGACATCGAGTGCTCCTGTCGTTCAGCCTTGATAATCTCAACGTTGAGATAAAAGCAGCTCGACTCCTTCAACGTCAAGTCTCTTAACGTTGAGAAGGTGTCCATTGAGAGGAATGTGGCGATGAGCGATGCCGTGGACGCGATCATCGGTCAGTGGGCCAAGGAGCGCCCCGACGTGGTGGAGGATCTCTGGCCAGTGGAGCTCTTCGGGCGGATCCAGCGGCTGGCCCGGGTGGTCGACAAGTCCGCCAAGGCCACGGCCGCCGCGCACGGAGTGGAGCACGGCGAGTTCGACGTACTCACCACACTGCAGCGCTCAGGGCCGCCCTACGCCCTCACCGCCGGATCCTTCCTCAAGGCGTCCATGGTGACCTCCGGCGCGATCACCAACCGCATCGACAAGATGGAGGCCAAGGGCCTGGTCGAGCGGGTGCGCGAAGGCGACGACCGGCGCACCATCAAGATCCGCCTCACCGAACACGGACACGAGGTCACCCGGGCCGCCTTCGCCGACCATCTGGCGAACTACGCACGGCTGCTCGCCGATGTGGACCGCGACCTGGTCGAGAAGACCGCCGAGGGCCTCCGGCAGGTGCTGGAGACCCTGGGGGACACCACCGTCAAGTGAGGGCCATCCGACAGTCGTGAGCCGGAGGTGACGGGCCGTCGCACCCTCAGGCGCATGACCCATGCCGACGACGACCCCGCCCTAGCCCGCCTTCGGTCGAGGGAGCGCATAGGTGGAGTGACCCAAGTCACCGCGCAGTGTTTGTCGGTGGTCTTCCCGGCAGGGCTCCCATGCGTTGAGGGTGGTGCCGAAGCGCGGGCCCCTCGGGGTGTGGTGCGTCCCGCCTCTCCCCGCACCGTTCGTCGCTTCACGCGGCCGGTTTGGGCGTCGGCTTTCAGGCCGTCGCCACTGTGTCCAGGCGGCCGGCCTCCGCCTCGGTGACGAGGTCGGCGAACTGGGTGGCGCTCATCCGGACGCGCTGGCCGAAGTCGTCGGTGAGGACGATGCGGCGGTCCTCGCTCGCGACGGGGTCCACGAAGAGCTGGGGGCAGCCGCAGTCGCAGTTTCCGCAGAACGTGGCGACGGGTTCGAAGGACGTGAGGTCGAGGGCGCTGGAGTCGTGGGTCATCGGGGCACCTTCCGCCGGGGCCGCCCTCTCGACGCGGCCTTGAACGGAGCGGATATACCCGTGCCCACGCGCCGCCAGACCGGCGCGGCGGGTGTGTCATCTCTCCACGTGACCGGGGAACCGTGCACGTTGCGGGGCCGACTGCCGAGGGGGTGCGCGCCCGCGTCGCGCGCCCGCCCCGGTGGTGTGCGCTGGGGCCTGTCCGGCGGATCATGGCCGGGGGCGCGGCGTCTGGCACGGCACCTCGCGGCGTTGCCGAAACGCCCGGACAGCTCCGCTATCAGGACGCTCCGGCGCCTTGCGATGCACCGCACCAGACGCCGCGCCCTGCCCGACCCTGATCCGCCGGACAGGCCCCAGCTAGGCGACCGGCGCCAGGGCCTCCGCCTCGCCGCGCTCCAGCTGTGCGGTCAGGGCGGTACGCGCGCGGGCCACCCGGGAGCGGACCGTGCCGACCGGGCAGCCCGCCGCGCGGGCGGCCTCCGCGTAGGAGAGCCCGAGCAACTGGGTGAGGACGAACGCCTGCCGACGGTCGTACGGGAGCGCGGCCAGGAGTTCCTGGAGCGCCACCCCTTCCTCGAAGCCGGGCAGCCCTGTCGGCTGGGCGCGCTCGACGGTCGCGCGCCAGTCGTCGGTGTCGGCGAGCAGGGGCCGCGCGGCGGTCCTGCGGAAGTCGTCGACGACGGTGCGGCGCGCGATGGTGAGGAGCCAGGTACGGGCCGAGGAGCGGCCCTCGAAGCGGTGCAGAGTGCGCAGCGCGCGCAGGAACGTGTCCTGCGCGAGGTCCTCGGCGGCCTGCGAGTCGGCGGACAGGTAGGCCACGTACCGCACGACGTCGCGGTGCAGGGCCCGTACGAAGGCGTCGGCAGCCTCGCGGTCCCCGGCGCGGGCGGCGAGCGCCCAGCCGGTCGAGACGGTGTCCTCCGCCGTCCTGTCGCGCGGGACGGAGGCGCACTGTGACCCGCGCGGGGCGGGCAGTGTTGTGTTCATCGCCAGGTGTGTCCTTCACGGATCGGTCCGGCACCCGGGCGTCCGGTCACGGCGCGGGGTCGCGCGACGCGGCTACGGCGCGCGGGGCGGCGCGGGGGACGGGTCCGGGTCTCCGGTGAATGGGGCACCCGGGCCCTTCGGGGCCGGGTGTGCCGGAGGACTCCCGCTGCGTGCGGGCGCGGCGGCGGACCGGTCGGCGACCGGTCGCGTGCCAGGGGGTGTACGTCCTCCGGAATGCCTGCCGCGTCCTCAGAACGCGGCGAGCACCCCGGGCGGCCCGCGCCGGTCCCGCGCGCGAGCGCACCGCAGGCCCAGCGGCAGCCGGTCGCTCAGGCCCCGGTGGGGGCGCAGGCGGCGGCGCGGGGCCGGCAATGGCGCTGTGGGAAGGGGGTGAAGGGGAGTGAGCAGCCGGCCCGCGACCGCGCGCAGGACCTGGAAGGCGGCGCGTTCGCCGCGGGCCAGCCACACGCCGCAGACGAGGGCGGCAAGGACGTGCGCGGCGAGCATCCCCGTCGAGGACATCCCGGCCATGTCGTGGCCCATGTGGACCATCGAGCCCATGTGGTCCATGGCGGTGGCCTGATCCATGCCGGCCATGTGTTCCATGCCGGTCGTCGCGCCGCTCGCGGCCGAGTGGTCCATGCCTGCCATGTGGTGCATGCCCGCCATGGCGTCCGTCGGCGCCGCGCCCGCTCCGGCCTCGTACGAGCCCGTACCGCCGCACTCCGTGCTGTCGCCGTCCGTTGAGGACAGGTTGTCGTACAGGAAGCGCGCGGGCGATGTCGTGGTGGCGGTCCGCGTGACCGTACCCCTGATGGTTCCGAGGGCGGACTGCGCGGCGGCGAAGGCGTTGTGCAGCACGCCCTGGGTCGCGACGGCGAGGCCCGTGACAAGCCAGGGGCCGCGTTCGCGGGCGGCGAACCACCAGCCGGGAACCGCGAGCGCAAGGAAGCCGGTGGCGAGCACCCAGAAGGGAATCGGGGCCTCGGACATGAGGACGTGCCCGGTCGCGGCGAGCGTGACGGAGACGGCGGCGAACATCGCCGCCCTCACCGCGCGTCCGACCGGTCCCGCTTCCATGGCGCCTCATCCTCCCATCGCGAGGGGCCGGACGACATGGCAGGGCGTCCGGCTTGCCGTCAATGCCGGAAACGCGCCTGCTGGAGCGGAGTTCCGGCATATGCGGCGGGAACAGGCGGCGGTGCGGGGCATGGCGCTACGGGCGAAGAGGGCGGTCCGTCTCCGTACCCGGCCGGACCACCACCGCCCGGACCTTCAACGGCTTCCCGTGCGCGAAGCGCAGCGTGAAGGAGACCTCTTCGCCGGGCCGCCACGTCCCCTTCGGCCGTACGGTCACGTCGATCCCGCGCGGGGTCATCGTGAGCCCGTCCTCGGCCGGGACGGTGGCAAAGTCCACCGGCTTCCGGTAGGCGGCGCGGGAGGACGTCATGCGGTGTTCGCTCAGCGCGGGAGGCGCGGCCGTGTCGGGCGAGGTGACCTTCACGAGCCGGTCGGCGGAGCCGCCGTCGTTGGTGAGGGTGAAGAAGGCGGCGGTCTCGGGCGTCGAGCCGAGCGGCTGGTAGACGTACGCCTTCGTGACGGCCACGTGTGGCGGGCTCCCGGCACGTCCGCCCGCCGTCCAGGCGCCGAGACCGGAGAGGGCGAGGGCGCAGGCGAGGACGGGAACGCCGACGGCGGCGAGCGGGGCGCGCAGGCGCGCGGAGGGAACGGGCATCAGAAGGCCGCCCTCGGGGAGGGGCGCCGGCGCCCCGCGACGGCGGCGGGCTGCCAGCGGCGCAGGCGGAGGCTGCCGAGGACGACGAGGACCGAGCTGAGGGACATCGCGGCGGCGGCGAGCATCGGGTTGAGCAGGCCCACCATGGCGAGCGGGATGGTGACGACGTTGTAGCCGAAGGCCCACAGCAGGTTGCCGCGGATGGTGGCGAGGGTGCGGCGGGCGAGGCGCACGGCGTCGGCGAGGGCTTCGATGTCGTCGCGGACGAGGGTGACGTCGGCGGCGCCGATGGCGACATCGGTGCCGGTGCCCATTGCGATGCCGAGGTCGGCCCCGGCGAGTGCCGCCGCGTCGTTGACGCCGTCCCCGACGACCGCGACCCGCTTCCCCTCCGCGCGCAGCGCGCGGACGAGTTCCGCTTTGCGCTCGGGGGTGCAGCGGGAGTACGTCTCGTCGATGCCGAGCGCGGCGGCGACGGCCCGCGCGGGCTCCTCCTGGTCCCCGGTGGCGAGGACGGGGTGCACGCCGAGGCGGCGGAGCCGGTCCACGGCGTGGTAGCTGCCGGGGCGTAGGACGTCGCCGAGCGCGAGGACGGCCTCGGGCCGCCCGTCGACACGTACCAGGACGGGGGTGTGGGCGGCTTCCAGGGCGGTGGCGAGGGCCGCGCCCAGCTCCTCGGGCAGCTCGCCCCCGGGGGCGCCGACTTCGACGAGCTGTCCTTCCACGTGTCCGCGCACGCCGTTGCCGGGCATCGCGGTGAAACCGCTGAGCGCGTCGGGCCGGACTGCGCCCTCGGCGAGGGAGTGCTCGGCGTGGAGGACGAGGGCTCGGCCGAGCGGGTGCTCGGAGCCGGTCTCGACGGTCGCCGCGAGCCGCAGCACCTCCTGCGCGCCGGGGCCTTCCGCGCGCGCGGTGAGGGCGGTGACGGTGAGGTGGCCGGAGGTGAGGGTGCCGGTCTTGTCGAGGACGACGGTGTCGATCTGCCGGAGGGCTTCGAGGGCTTGCGGTCCCTTGACGAGGACGCCGAGCTGGGCGCCTCGGCCAGTGGCCGCCATGAGGGCGGTGGGGGTCGCGAGCCCGAGTGCGCAGGGGCAGGCGACGACGAGGACGGCGACGCATGCCGTGAAGGCGGGCTGCGGGTCCGCGCCCGCGCCGAGCCAGAAGCCGAGCACGGTGACGGCGAGGGTGAGGACGACCGGTACGAAGACCCCGGCCACAGTGTCGGCGAGCCGCTGGGCGCGGGCTTTCCCGGCCTGGGCCTCGGTGACGAGGGCCGTGATGCGGGAGAGTTGGGTGTCGGCGCCGACGGCCGTGGCGTGTACGAGCAGGAGCCCGCCCGCGTTGACCGAGCCGCCCGTGACGGCGGAGCCGGCCGCGACCTCCACGGGCTGCGTCTCGCCGGTCACGAGGGACAGATCCACGGCGGACGTGCCCTCCACGACCTCACCGTCCGTCGCAACACGCTCCCCGGGTCGTACGAGGAAGACCTGGCCCACCGCGAGGCGCGCGGCCGGGATGGTGCGCTCCACGGCCCCGTCCCGTACCGTCACCTCCTTCACGCCGAGCTTGGTGAGCGCGCGCAGGGCGGCCGAGGTGCCGCGCCGGGCGCGGGCCTCCAGGTGGCGGCCGAGGAGGACGAAGAGCGGGACGCCGACCACCGCTTCGAGATAGACGTGCGCCATCCCGTCCGAGGCGGTGGGCAGCAGCGTGAAGGGCATCCGCATGCCGGGGGCGCCGGCGCCGCCGAGGAAGAGCGTGTACGAGGACCAGCCGAAGGAGGCGAGGATGCCGAGCGAGACGAGCGTGTCCATCGTCGCCGCGGCGTGCCGCAGCCCGCGCCAGGCCCGCTCGTGGAAGGGCCACGCGCTCCAGAAGGCGATGGGCGCGGCGAGCACGAAGCACAGCCACTGCCAGTTGCGGAACTGGAGCGAGGGCACCATCGACAGGACGAGGACGGGGACGGCGAGCAGCGCGGTCACCAGCAGCCGCTGCGGGACACCGGGGCCAGTCGCCTCGTCATCCCGATCCTCCCCGGACGCGGGCGGCTCGGGGAGACGGGCGGTGTACCCGCCCTTCTCGACGGCGGCGACGAGCGCGTCCGTACCGAGATCCGCCGGGTGCTCGACGCGGGCCGTACCGGTCGCGAGATTGACGGTGGCGCGCACGCCCTCCAGGGCGCCGAGCTTCTTCTCGACCCTGCGCACGCAGGCCGCGCACGTCATGCCGCCGACGACCAGATCGGTCGTGGCGAGGGTGCGCGGAGCGGTCTCCCGGCCCATCAGTGGCCCGTCCCGCCCATGCCGCCCATGTCGTGCGGGCCCGGGGCGTCATCCTGGTGCGAGACCCCGCGCATGTCGGGGGCGACCGGCCCGGCGAGGTGCCCCACCCCGTACGAGACGGCGAAGAGCGCGACGAGCAGAAGCAGGAAACCCCCGAGCGGCGCGTACGGCACGGGGGTGGAACGCCGTCCGGCGGAAGGCGTCACCGAGTGGTCCATGAGGGAGGCTCCGGCGAGAGTGCGGGTCGTACGGTCCAGAGGTCGGCCGGACCGGGCCGCGAGTTCCACCGCGGTCGAGTGGCCTGCATCACATAGCGGACACCTGTCACGCGTGTCCCAGGAGCATCACGGTCCGGGACGCGCGCCCGGCGTCAGGGGCCGCACGAGCCGAGGCCCGTTCAGCCGGCGTCGATTCCCGCGGATCACACCATCACGACGAACATCACCGCCATGCCCAGCGCCATCAGCCCGTGACAGCCCACGCTGCGTGCACCGCGCCGCCCGAGGCCGCGCCGCTCGCCGTGCGGGGCGCGAGGCGGCCCGTGTCGAAGCCCCTTGCGAGCCACCACGGTGCGAGCGCCAGCAGGACGAGGGCGAGCAGTCCCGCGTTCCAGCGGTCGCCGGTGTCGCTGAGCGTCATCGTCGCGGTCGCGCCCGGGGCCGAGATGTCCATCCCGGGCATGTCGTGCGCGTGGCCCCCGCCTGTCGCGCCCATGGACATGGCCGAGGACATCGCGGCGACCATCCACGCCATCGCTCCGGTCATCGCGGCGTGCGGCAGTGCGTTCACGAGGGTGCGCGCCCGCGGTTCGGTTCTGCTCGGCAGAGCGAGGGCGTGCCTTCCCGAGCGTGGTCCGGTCCCTCGCCCGGCGGTCGCGGGTTGTCGCCATGCCCGCCCCCGGTACGGACCGGTGGCCCGCCGGGCCGGGCGCCGTCCCCGGTCCGGTCGCTCCGTGCGTACGGCCTTCCCCGCGCCCACCGCGCCGGGCAAACGCCTACGCCGCGTACATCACACCCCCGACCGCCGGGAACTTCCCCGCCCCTGCCCCCGACTCCTGCAACAGCGCCTTGACGCGCCCACTTGATCACCGAGGAGAACCCCATGCCGACACCCAGGCCGGCAGCCATCGCCCTCGCCACCCTCCTGTGTCTCGCCGCGGCCGGCTGTTCCGAATCGGATTCCGGCTCCGGCGCGGACGGCAAGAAGACGGGCGCCGCCCAGAAGGCGTCCCCCGCCGCGCGGGGCGAGTACCCCGTCACGCTCAAGAACTGCGGGCTGAACCAGAAGTTCGACAGGGCCCCCAGCCGGGTCGTCGTGATGAACGGGGCCTCGGTCGCCGAGGTGTCCACGCTGCTCGCCCTCGGCCAGGGGGACCGGATCGTCTCCAACCAGCAGTCCTACGGCATGTCCGAAGTCCCCGGGCGCGCCGAGGAGATAAAGAAGCTGCCCACGGGCGGGGTGAAGCCGAACGACGCCTTCGACATCCCGCGCGAGGCCATGATCGGTCTGCGTCCCGACTTCGTGCTCTCCACCATGTCCTACGGTTTCGATGCCAAGAACGGATTCGCCACCCGCGAGCAGCTCAAGGAAATCGGGGCGCGCACCTACGTCTCGCCCGAGGGCTGCGGCCAGGACAACCTGAACATGACGATCGACGACAGCTACACACTGCTGCGGGACATGGGCAAGGCCTTCGGCGTCGAGGACAGGGCCGAGAAGCTCGTCGCCACCGAACGGCAGAACATCGCCGACGTGGCGGAGAGGGTCGGCGACGCGAAGAAGCCGAAGGTCATGGTCGTCTTCTCCAACATGACCATGGGCGGCAACGACTTCAGTTCCGTCGCCGCCCACGGCATCTACAACGACATCCTCGCCAAGGCCGGCGGCAGCAACGCCTTCGCTGGCGCGTCGAAGACCTCCTTCGCCGACCTCAGCAAGGAGAAGGTCGCCGCCACCGACGTGGATGCCCTCGTGGTCGTCAGCTACAACGACTCGGATCCGACGGCATACGCGAAGAAGCTGCTCAAGGAGTTCCCCCAGTGGCCCGCAGCCAAGAAGAACAAGTTCGTGGTGTTGTCCGACTCGATGTACCTCGGCCCCAGCAACGACATGGCGGTCGAGAAGATCGCCAGGATGCTGCACCCCGAAGTCTTCTGAGCCGTTTCCCGTTGTGGGCCTGCGTCCTCGTGCTCACCGTCGCGCTGCTGGTCTCGATGGTCCTCGCCGTCGGTATCGGCACGGTCAACGTGCCGGTCGGTGACGTGTGGACGGTCCTCGTCCACCACGTCACCGGCCGGGGGCCCGTGGACGACGTCGCCCTCGACCAGATCGTCTGGCAGTTCCGCACCCCGCGTGTCGTCCTCGCGGCGGTCGTGGGGGCGGGACTCGCCGTCTCCGGCGCCGTCCTCCAGACCCTTGTCTCCAACCCGCTCGCCGATCCCACGGTCCTCGGTTTCTCGCACGGAGCTTCGCTGGGCGCGGTCCTCGTGATGACGCTCGGCGGGGCGGGGCTCGGCGGACTCGGCGTCTCCGGAGCGGCGTTCGTGGGGGCACTCCTGGCAGGGATGCTGGTCTTCGCGCTCGGACAACGCAGGGGACGGCTCGCGCCCACGCGGCTCGTGCTCGCCGGGGTCGCGGTCGGCTACGTGCTGCTGTCGGCGACGAGCTTCGTGCAACTGCGGGCCACACCGAACGAGCTGCGCGGCGTCATGTTCTGGATGCTGGGCAGCGTCTCCGGCGCCCGCTGGAGTCAACTGCCCACCGTCACCGCCGTGGTGGCGCTCGGGGCGACGCTGCTCGCCCTCTTCGGGCGGCGCTTGAACGCACTGCTCGCCGGGGACGAGTCTGCGACATCGCTCGGCGTGGACGTGCACCGCACCCGCGCGGTGCTGCTCGTGGTGAGCGCACTCCTGACCGGGACCGTCATCGCCGTCGCGGGCGGAATCGGCTTCGTCGGCCTGATGATCCCGCACCTGGTACGGCTCGCCCTCGGCGCCGACCACCGCAGGTTGATCCCGCTGAGCGCACTCCTCGGGGCCGTCTACCTCGTACTGGTCGACCTGCTCTCCCGTACCGTCAACCGGCCCAACGAGCTGCCGTTGGGCATCCTCACCGCACTGCTCGGCGCACCGTTCTTCCTCTGGCTGCTGCGCCGCAACAAGGGGCTCGACGCCGCATGAGACTCACCGTGGACGGCCTCCACGTCACCCTCGACGACACCCCGGTCCTGCACGACGTCGGACTTGACGTGTTGCCAGGCCAGATCGTGGGCCTCGTCGGCCCCAACGGGAGCGGCAAGTCCACCCTGCTGCGTGCCGTCTACCGTTCGCTGCGGCCCGTAGCGGGGGTCGTCGAGGTGGGCGGGCGGGATGTGTGGCGGCTCTCCTCGCGGGCCGCAGCCCGGCACACCGCCGCCGTCCTCCAGGACGGTGCGGGCGCGGGCGGCCTCACCGTCGCCGAGACGGTGGCGCTCGGCCGCACCCCGCACCACGGGGTGCTGGGACGCGACGGCGAGAGCGACCGGCGCGTCGTCGCCGGGGCGATGGAGAGCTGCGGCATCGCATCGCTCGCCGACCGGGACTTCTCTGCCCTCTCCGGCGGCGAGCGCCAGCGCGTCCTGCTCGCCCGAGCCCTCGCCCAGGCCCCGGAGCTCCTCGTCCTGGACGAACTGACCAACCACCTCGACATCCGGGCCCGGTTCGAACTCCTCGGCCTGATCCGGAACACCGGCATCACGACTCTCGCCGTGCTGCACGACCTCGACCTGGCCGCCCGGCTCTGCGACGGCCTCGTCGTCCTCCACCACGGCTGTGTCATCGCCGCGGGCCCGGTCCTCGACGTCCTCACTCCGGACCTCTTTCTCGAGGTCTTCGGGGTCCGCGCCCGCGCCGAACGACACCCGGACGGTGTCATCCGGGTCACGTACGAGGCGGACCCGCTCGCGGCGACTCGATCCGGGGCGACGCCCAAGGACACGATGGTGCGCGCCGGGCCGTCGCCCGAGAAGGCCGCGCTCATCTACCCGCACTCCGACCACGAGCGGCAGAGGGAGGTCGCCGGCGGGCTGGACCGGATGGTGCAGGCCGCCCGAGAAAGTGAACACGCGCGGCAGGAGAAGGGGGCAGGTGGCGCAGAGGTGGTGCGTGACACCTAGGAACGTCCAGACAACCAAGAGAGCCCAGGTCGCTGACCTGGGCTCTCTTGCAAGAGCGGGTGACGAGAATCGAACTCGCGCTCTGAGCTTGGGAAGCTCATGTTCTACCATTAAACTACACCCGCGAAGCGTGCCGCTTGAGCGGCGCCTACCGTCCCATACTGTACCCCATCGCAGGTCCCCGGCGTTTGAGCCGTGGGGCCTTTTTGCTATGGGTGGAGAGTGGATGCGGTTGTCGTGGGCGGGAGTTGGGGGCGTAGCGTGGGTGGTCGGAGTGCCGTCTGGAGTGGCGTCCTGTTCATCCCCTAATGTGGCTTTCTCGTCCAAGGCTTGTTGGGGAAGGGACTTGATGGACTCCATGGAGCGCACCGTCGTCCGCTGTGCCGAAGGGCACGTTTTCGCTACCGCTTCGTTCCCGATGCAGCATCTCGGGGCCGGGCGGATCGGTCCCGGGCGGCTCATTCGCTGTCCGCGTTGCGCGCGGTTGCGGCATGCCGTGCCCGTGGTGTTCGAGCGGCGGTAAGCGGCGGTGGCAGGCGCGCGGGTGGTCCCGGATTGGGGTGGTCCCGCGCGTTCTGCGTATCCTCGGGGCGTGCTTCTCTCAGATAAGGACATCCGGGCCGAGATCGACGCCGGACGTGTACGCATTGATCCGTTCGACGCGTCGATGGTGCAGCCCTCGAGCATCGATGTGCGGCTCGACCGCTACTTCCGGGTGTTCGAGAACCACCGCTATCCACATATTGATCCGGCCGTCGAGCAGGCCGATCTGACTCGCATGGTCGAGCCGGACGGGGACGAGGCGTTCATCCTGCACCCCGGTGAGTTCGTACTCGCTTCGACGTACGAGGTCATCTCGCTGCCCGACGATCTTGCGTCGCGGCTGGAGGGCAAGAGTTCGCTGGGGCGGCTCGGGCTTGTGACGCATTCGACCGCCGGGTTCATCGACCCCGGTTTCTCCGGGCACGTGACGCTGGAGCTGTCGAATCTCGCGACGCTGCCGATAAAGCTGTGGCCGGGGATGAAGATCGGGCAGCTGTGCATGTTCCGGCTGAGTTCGCCCTCGGAGTTCCCGTACGGCTCCGAGCGGTACGGGTCGCGGTATCAGGGCCAGCGCGGGCCGACCGCGTCGCGTTCGTTCATGAATTTCCATCGGACCCAGGTGTGATGTCCCATGAGCGGTGATGTGAGTAGTGACGTGCGGGAGAACCTGACGTACGAGGGGTTCGGCCGTGCCGTGCGTGAGCTGGCGCAGACCGTGGCGGACGACGGGTTCGAGCCCGACGTCGTGCTCAGCATCGCTCGCGGCGGGGTGTTCGTGGCCGGCGGGCTCGCCTACGCACTTGACTGCAAGAACATTCACCTGGTGAACGTGGAGTTCTATACCGGGGTGGGCACCACCCTGGAAATGCCGGTCATGCTGGCGCCCGTTCCGAACGCCATCGACTTCTCGGACAAGAAGGTCCTGATCGCCGACGACGTCGCCGATACCGGGAAGACGCTGAAGCTGGTGCGTGATTTCTGTATCGATCATGTCGCCGAGGTGCGCAGCGCGGTCATCTACGAGAAGTCGCATTCGCTCGTGAAGTGCGAATACGTGTGGAAGAAGACCGACCGCTGGATCAACTTCCCGTGGAGCGTGGACAAGCCCGTCGTGCGGCGCAGCGGGCAGGTTCTGGACGCCTGAGCAGGATGTGACGAACCCCCGGCACCTTGTGTGTGCCGGGGGTTTTCGGTGTCCTTGGGCGGGCGGGCCGGTGGGCGTCAGATGGTGCCCAGCTTGATGATCGACAGCAGTGCGATCAGCTGGATCGCGGACGCGCCCAGTGCCTTCGGCCACGGCAGGTCGTGCGATTTGCTCACCATCGATGTGAAGAGCGCGGCCGAGGCCAGCCAGGTGACCCAGCCGAGAATCTGGACCAGGGAGTTCTCGCCGCCGAGGAAGAGCGCGAATATCAGGCGGGGCGCGTCCGTGATCGACATGATCAGCATGGACAGGCCCACCGTCGGCTGCCACGCGCCGTCGCCGCCCAGCTGGCGGGCGAGCGTGTGCGTGACCGCGCCCAGGACCAGGCCGCCGATGACGAAACCGATGCCCGTGATGACGACGTAGGGCACCGCTGTCGAGATCGTGGCGTGGATCGCGTCGTCCCGGGCCTGGTCGAAGCCGAAGAGCGCGAGCAGGCCGTACAGGAACGTGACGATGAGCGCCGGACCCCAGACGGGGTAGTCGCGCATCTGCCAGAACGTCGGTCCCGGGCGGAGCACGATGCCGGTGAGCAGTTCCTTCCACCGCAGTCGGGGGCCCGAGGGCTGGGCGGGGGCCTGGCCGGCGCGGTAGGTGTCGCCGGGGCCGTACGGGTCCTCGCCGATACTGAACGCCTGGGTGTGGCCGGGGGAGTTGGCGTACGGGTCGCCCTGCTGAGGGGAACCGTGGGGGTGCTGGGGCTGGTTGTACGGGTCGCCGAAGTACTCCGGTTCGCCCTGGCCACCGCCCTGGCCACCGCCGTTGTAGCCGTTGCCGTTGTTGCCGTAGCCGCCATTGCCGCCGTTGCCGTAGCCGCCGTTGTTGTACGGGGGCGGGGCCGCGTTGCCTCCTGCCTGCGGCCAGGGCTGCTGGCCGTACGGCGGTGGTGCCTGTGTGCCGTACGGCTGCTGCCGCGGTTGCTGTTGCGCTTGCTGCGGGGTGCGGTTGTCCCGGCCGCGTCCGATCCTGAATCCAGCCACGTCATCGAACGTACCTGGTCCGGGCCGGTGCGGTCAGAGGGCCTGGGGAACCTGCCCGCCATTGCGGCCGAGCTGTGACATCCCCTAGGGGAACCCCGGGGGGACTGCCCCAGGGGCGCGGGAAAGCGGAAGCGGCCGGTCCCGCCCCCGAGGCAGGTCCGGCCGCTTCTGTCGCGCGACGGAACGGATTACTTCACCGGCTCCGGCTCCGGCTCGTCCGCCGACTCCGCCTCACCGGCCGGGTCGGCAGGAGTCTTCACGGAGTCCAGCAGCAGCTGCGAGACGTCGACCACCTGGACCGACTCCTTCGCCTTGCCGTCGTTCTTCTTGCCGTTGACCGAGTCGGTCAGCATGACCAGGCAGAACGGGCAGGCGGTGGAGACGATGTCCGGGTTGAGGGAGAGGGCTTCGTCGACGCGCTCGTTGTTGATGCGCTTGCCGATCCGCTCCTCCATCCACATCCGGGCACCACCGGCGCCGCAGCAGAAGCCGCGCTCCTTGTGGCGGTGCATCTCCTCGTTCCGCAGGCCCGGCACCTTCGCGATGATCTCGCGCGGCGGGGTGTAGATCTTGTTGTGACGGCCCAGATAGCACGGGTCGTGGTACGTGATCAGGCCCTCGACCGGGGTCACCGGGATCAGCTTGCCCTCGTCGATGAGGTGCTGGAGCAGCTGGGTGTGGTGGATGACCTCGTACTCGCCGCCGAGCTGCGGGTACTCGTTCGCGATGGTGTTGAAGCAGTGCGGGCAGGTCGCGACGATCTTCTTCGCTGCCTTCGCCTTCTTCGTCGAGTCGTCCTCGTCGTCCTCGCCGAACGCCATGTTCAGCATGGCCACGTTCTCCTGGCCGAGCTGCTGGAACAGCGGCTCGTTGCCCAGGCGGCGGGCCGAGTCACCCGTGCACTTCTCGTCCCCGCCCATGATCGCGAACTTGACGCCCGCGATGTGGAGGAGTTCGGCGAAGGCCTTGGTGGTCTTCTTCGCCCGGTCCTCCAGGGCGCCGGCGCAGCCGACCCAGTACAGGTAGTCGACCTCGGACAGGTCCTCGACGTCCTTGCCGACGATCGGGACCTCGAAGTCGACCTCCTTGGTCCACTCGACGCGCTGCTTCTTCGCCAGGCCCCAGGGGTTGCCCTTCTTCTCCAGGTTCTTGAGCATCGTGCCCGCCTCGGACGGGAACGCGGACTCGATCATCACCTGGTAGCGGCGCATGTCGACGATGTGGTCGATGTGCTCGATGTCGACCGGGCACTGCTCCACGCACGCACCGCAGGTGGTGCACGACCACAGCACGTCCGGGTCGATGACGCCGTTCTCCTCGACCGTGCCGATCAGCGGGCGCTCGGCCTCCGCGAGAGCCGCGGCCGGGGCGTCCTTCAGCTGCTCCTCGGTCGCCTTCTCATTGCCCTCCATGTCCTTGCCGCCGCCGGCCAGCAGGTACGGGGCCTTGGCGTGCGCGTGGTCGCGCAGGGACATGATCAGGAGCTTGGGGGAGAGCGGCTTGCCGGTGTTCCAGGCGGGGCACTGCGACTGGCAGCGGCCGCACTCGGTGCAGGTGGAGAAGTCCAGCAGGCCCTTCCACGAGAACTGCTCGACCTGGCTGACGCCGAAGACGGCGTCCTCGGCCGGGTCCTCCCAGTCGATCTCCTTGCCGCCCGAGGTCATCGGCTGGAGCTCGCCGAGCGTGGTGGCGCCGTCGGCGTTCCGCTTGAACCAGATGTTCGGGAAGGCCAGGAAGCGGTGCCAGGCGACGCCCATGTTGGTGTTCAGACCGACCGTGATCGCCCAGGCCATCGTCACACCGAGCTTGATCATGGCGGTGAGGTAGACGAGGTTCTGCAGCGTGTCGGGGCTCAGCCCCTTGAAGGCCGCGACCAGGGGGTACGAGGCGAAGTACGCGGCCTCGTAGTGCTCCACGCCGTGCAGGGCGCCTTCGAGGCCGCGCAGTGTCATGATCGCCAGGCCGATGACGAGGATGACGGCCTCGACGAAGTACGCCTGGCCCATCTTCGAGCCGGCGAAGCGCGACTTGCGGCCGGGCCGCGACGGCAGGTTCAGCTGCCGGATCGCGATGAGGACGAGGATGCCCACCGTCGTCGCGAGCGCGATGAACTCGGTGTACACCTCGTAGGGCAGGAAGCCGCCCAGCACCGGCAGCGTCCAGTCGGCCTTGAACAGCTGGCCGTACGCGGTGACGATCGTGAGGCCGAGCGTCAGGAAGCCGACGGCGACGAACCAGTGCGCGACGCCGACGATCCCCCACCGGTTCATCCGGGTGTGGCCGACGAACTCCTTGGCCAGGGTTACGGTGCGCTGCTGCCAGTTGTCCGTGCGGGTTCCGGACGGCACGGGCTGGCCGAGCTTGATGAACCGGTAGATCTGCGCGACGGCTCGGGCGATGAGCGCAACGCCGACGACAGTCAGCACCAGCGACACGATGATCGCGGCGAGTTGCATTTGGGGGCTCCTCGGGCCTGCGAGGGTGGGATCCAGCGTAAATGAGCGAGTACTGGCGATTATCTGTGATTACTAAGCAGTAACTTAATCAGTCTGTGCTGACACTACCCACTTCTTCCGCAGTGCTGTAGCCGGACAGGCGGTGATCTGTGTCGCTCAGGTGCCCCTTGCCGGGCCGGGTGAGCCTTCGGGCCGCCCGGCGCAGCGGGGTGTGGGCGGCCCTCGCCAGGATGGCCAGGTCCAGTCCCACCCATTGGTGCTCGGCGTAGTGCTGGTCCAGCAGGGCCGGCTCGTCCCACGGCATTCCGGAGCGGGAGTGCACCTGCGCCAGGCCGATGAGGCCCGGCTTCAGTTCGTGCCGCCAGTGTCTCGCGGCGGGGGAGGTGCCGGAGCCCGGGGTGCGGGGTCCGTCCTCCTCGTCCGGCGCCAGGGGTTCCGGGCCGACCAGTGAGAGGTCTCCCCGTACGACGTGCGGCAGTCTGGAGAGCAGGTCCAGCCGCAGCCGCCGGGTGCGCAGCGAGCGCAGTTCGAAGACACGGCCGTCCAGGCCGACCCGGGGTGAGCGGGTCAGTACGCCGCCGGGGGGCCGCCGCACCGCGAGGGCGAGGGCGCCCGCGGCGAGCAGGGGGGCCGCCAGGGCCAGGAGGGCCGAGCCGAGGGCCAGGTCCAGTACGCGCTTGGTCGACGGCCGCTCCCGGCGCCGCTCCCATTGCCACGTCCGTGTCCGTGTTCGTGTCCGCTGTGCCCGCGCCCGCGCGCGTACTGCCCTCTGCCTTTGCCTCTGCGTCTGCATCGTTCGCACCTGCCTGGGTTCGCGGCGGTTCGAGTGCCGGTTTTGCGTGGCTCACGGCATTTTGTGACAGAACGATCCCATGGGGTGATGATGGGGAGGGGTTGCGCCGCCAGAGGGTCGGGGAGTGTCGCGTGCGATCGGCCGGTACGTGCCCCGTTCGCACCCCCGGTGTGCCTCATGGGTGGGGTCGCGTGTCGGTCGTAAGCTCGGGAATCCCCAGTTGGCGCGGGGTGTGTGCACGATAGTTGAGCCTCTTCGACTCAAGTCTGTTGACAGTGGGGCGGGTGTCATGCATCCTTGAGTCAGATCCACTCAAGTAGTCAAGCTGGAGGAATTGAAATGGCACGTGCGGTCGGCATCGACCTGGGCACGACTAACTCCGTCGTCAGCGTTCTCGAAGGCGGCGAGCCCACCGTCATCACCAACGCAGAGGGCGCCAGGACCACGCCGTCCGTCGTCGCCTTCGCGAAGAACGGCGAGGTGCTGGTCGGCGAGGTCGCCAAGCGCCAGGCAGTGACCAACGTCGACAGGACCATCCGCTCCGTCAAGCGCCACATGGGCACTGACTGGAAGATCGACCTGGACGGCAAGAGCTTCAACCCGCAGCAGATGAGCGCCTTCATCCTGCAGAAGCTGAAGCGTGACGCCGAGTCGTACCTGGGCGAGAAGGTGACCGACGCGGTCATCACCGTCCCCGCGTACTTCAACGACTCCGAGCGTCAGGCGACGAAGGAGGCCGGCGAGATCGCGGGCCTGAACGTCCTGCGTATCGTCAACGAGCCGACCGCCGCCGCGCTGGCGTACGGGCTCGACAAGGACGACCAGACGATCCTCGTCTTCGACCTCGGTGGCGGCACCTTCGACGTGTCGCTGCTGGAGATCGGTGACGGCGTCGTCGAGGTGAAGGCCACCAACGGTGACAACCACCTCGGTGGTGACGACTGGGACCAGCGCGTCGTCGACTACCTGGTGAAGCAGTTCGCCAACGGTCACGGCGTGGACCTGTCCAAGGACAAGATGGCTCTCCAGCGTCTGCGCGAGGCTGCGGAGAAGGCGAAGATCGAGCTCTCGTCCTCGACCGAGACCACGATCAACCTGCCTTACATCACGGCGTCCGCCGAGGGCCCGCTGCACCTGGACGAGAAGCTCACGCGCTCGCAGTTCCAGCAGCTCACGGCCGACCTCCTGGACCGATGCAAGAGCCCGTTCCACAACGTCATCAAGGACGCGGGCATCCAGCTCTCCGAGATCGACCACGTCGTTCTCGTCGGTGGCTCCACCCGTATGCCGGCCGTCGCCGAGCTCGTCAAGGAGCTGACCGGTGGCCAGGAGGCCAACAAGGGTGTGAACCCGGACGAGGTCGTCGCCATCGGCGCCTCGCTCCAGGCCGGTGTCCTCAAGGGCGAGGTCAAGGACGTCCTGCTCCTCGACGTCACCCCGCTGTCCCTCGGCATCGAGACCAAGGGCGGCATCATGACGAAGCTCATCGAGCGCAACACCACGATCCCGACCAAGCGCTCCGAGATCTTCACGACGGCCGAGGACAACCAGCCGTCCGTGCAGATCCAGGTCTACCAGGGCGAGCGCGAGATCGCGGCGTACAACAAGAAGCTCGGAATGTTCGAGCTGACCGGCCTGCCGCCGGCCCCGCGTGGCGTCCCGCAGATCGAGGTCGCGTTCGACATCGACGCGAACGGCATCATGCACGTCGCCGCCAAGGACCTCGGCACCGGCAAGGAGCAGAAGATGACCGTCACCGGCGGCTCCTCGCTGCCGAAGGACGAGGTCAACCGGATGCGTGAGGAGGCCGAGCAGTACGCGGAGGAGGACCACCGCCGCCGCGAGGCCGCCGAGTCGCGCAACCAGGGCGAGCAGCTCGTCTACCAGACGGAGAAGTTCCTCAAGGACAACGAGGACAAGGTCCCCGGTGACGTGAAGACGGAGGTGGAGACCGCGCTCACCGAGCTGAAGGAGAAGCTCAAGGGCGAGGACACCGCCGAGATCCGTACCGCCACCGAGAAGGTCGCGGCCGTCTCGCAGAAGCTCGGCCAGGCGATGTACGCCAACGCCCAGGCCGACGGCGGCCCGCAGGGTGACCCGCAGCCGGGCGCCCAGCAGGCCAAGGCCGACGACGATGTCGTCGACGCCGAGATCGTGGACGACGAGAAGGACGCCAAGGGCGGTGCGGTGTGACCGAGGAGACCCCGGGCTTCGAGGAGAAGCCCGACGTCCCCTCCGGCGCCACCCCTGACGGAGCCGAGCCGAAGGACGCCTCTTCCTCTTCGGAGGAGGGGGCGGCCCCGGCCGGGGACGGAGTGCAGACAGTCGGCCTGACGGCCCAGCTGGACCAGGTCCGCACCGCGCTCAACGAGCGCACGGGCGACCTCCAGCGGCTTCAGGCCGAGTACCAGAACTACCGCCGCCGCGTCGAGCGGGACCGGGCCACGGTCAAGGAGATCGCTGTTGCGGGTCTCCTGTCCGAGCTCCTGCCCGTGCTCGACGACGTCGGCCGCGCCCGGGATCACGGCGAGCTCGTGGGCGGGTTCAAGTCGGTGGCCGAGTCTCTTGAGACGGTCGTCGCCAAGCTGGGCCTGCAGCAGTTCGGCAAGGAGGGCGAGCCCTTCGACCCGACGATCCACGAAGCCCTGATGCACTCGTACGCGCCGGATGTCACCGAGACGACCTGCGTGGCGATTCTGCAGCCGGGGTATCGGATCGGCGAGCGCACCATCCGCCCCGCGCGGGTGGCGGTGGCCGAACCCCAGCCGGGGGCGACGCCGGCCGCAGCCAAGGAAGAGAAGGCAACCGACGAGGAGAGCGGTGGCACCGAGGAGGTCTGACATCCCGTCTGACCACCTCGCGGCCCACCGCCCGGCCATGGGGGGGGGGAGAAAGGCGAGGGGGGGAGGGGGAGAATAGGGGGGGGGGAGGGGAGGGAGGAGGGGAAGGAAGTGGGGGAGGGGAAGCAAACAAAGACACGAGGTGACAGAAGGCG
>NZ_JBHWIY010000004.1:254225-256108 GCF_042731715.1 Streptomyces sp. NPDC059832
AAAGAGAACTGGGGAGGAGGGTGTTGGCATGGGGGGGGTTTGCCCTCCTTTCTGACCCCTTCGCGCCCCCCTTCCTGGCCCTGGGCCTGTCCCATGGGCCGGTCCCATGGCCGATCGTCCGGAAGGAGGGACGTCGATGAGCACGAAGGACTTCGTCGAGAAGGACTACTACAAGGTCCTCGGCGTCCCCAAGGACGCCACCGACGCCGAGATCAAGAAGGCGTACCGGAAGCTCGCCCGCGAGTTCCACCCGGACGCCAACAAGGGCGACGACAAGGCGGAGGAGCGCTTCAAGGAGATCTCCGAGGCGAACGACGTCCTCGGCGACAGCAAGAAGCGCAAGGAGTACGACGAGGCACGCGCCCTCTTCGGCAACGGCGGCTTCAGGGCCGGGCCCGGAGGAGCGGGAGGCAACTTCAACTTCGACCTCGGCGACCTCTTCGGAGGCACCCAGGGCGGGGGCCAGGGCGGCGGCGCCGGCGGTTTCGGCGGCGGCGGTCTGGGCGATGTCTTCGGCGGCCTGTTCAACCGGGGCGGCACAGGGACCCGGGTGCAGCCGCGCCGCGGCCAGGACATCGAGTCCGAGGTGACGCTCAGCTTCACCGAGGCGGTCGACGGGGCCACGGTCCCGTTGCGGATGTCCAGCCAGGCGCCCTGCAAGGCGTGTTCCGGCACCGGTGACAAGAACGGCACCCCCAGGGTCTGCCCGACCTGTCTCGGCACCGGCCAGGTCTCGCGCGGCACCGGCGGCGGCTTCTCGCTCACCGACCCCTGCGTGGACTGCAAGGGCCGGGGCCTCATCGCCCAGGACCCCTGCGATGTCTGCAAGGGCAGCGGACGGGCCAAGTCCTCCCGGACCATGCAGGTCAGGATTCCGGCGGGCGTCTCCGACGGCCAGCGGATCCGGCTGCGCGGCAAGGGCGGTCCGGGCGAGCGCGGTGGACCGGCCGGCGATCTGTACGTCGTGGTCCACGTCGGCGCCCACCCGGTCTTCGGCCGCAAGGGCGACAACCTCACGGTCACCGTGCCCGTCGACTTCACCGAGGCGGCGCTCGGCGGCGAGGTGAAGGTGCCCACACTCGGCGGCCCGCCGGTCACCCTGAAACTGCCCGCCGGCACTCCCAACGGGCGCACGATGCGCGCCCGCGGCAAGGGCGCCGTGCGCAAGGACGGCACCCGGGGCGACCTGCTGGTCACCGTCGAGGTGGCGGTGCCCAAGGACCTCGGCAACGAGGCCAGGGACGCGCTGGAGGCCTACCGGAAGGCGACCGCGGGCCACGACCCGCGGGCGGAACTGTTCCAGGCGGCGAAGGGAGCTTGAGGTGGACGGCCGACGACGCAATCCGTACGAACTGACCGATGAATCACCGGTGTACGTGATCTCGATCGCGGCCCAGCTCTCGGGCCTGCATCCGCAGACGCTGCGCCAGTACGACCGTCTCGGCCTGGTCTCGCCCGACCGCACGGCCGGGCGCGGCAGGCGCTACTCGGCCCGCGACATCGAGCTGCTGCGCACCGTGCAGCAGCTGTCACAGGACGAAGGCATCAACCTCGCCGGCATCAAGCGCATCATCGAGCTGGAGAACCAGGTCGCCGCGCTCCAGCAACGCGTCGCCGAGCTCTCGGCGGCCGTGGACGGCGCGGCACAGGCGATGCAGCAGCGCGAGGCCCAGGTCCACGCCTCGTACCGGCGCGATCTGGTGCCGTATCAGGACGTGCAGCAGACCAGCGCGTTGGTGGTCTGGCGCCCGAAGCGTCCCAAGGACTGAGCGGGGGCGGGGGGGGGGGGGGGGAGGAGGCAGGTTGGGCTGCCCCCACCCCAAGGAGGAAGGGAGGGGGAAGGACTGTGGGGAGTTTGTTTTCAGTCCTTTTTCCTTTGGCGT
>NZ_JBHWIY010000004.1:256118-293456 GCF_042731715.1 Streptomyces sp. NPDC059832
CTCCACCGAATTGTCTTCACCGCGTCGACTTCGGGGCCCGACAAAAGGGTTGCGGGGGGGCCGTCCCCCGTCCCCCCCCCTGCCCGTTTCCCCCCCTCCCCCCCCTCCCCCCGGTGGACCGCCCACCCGCGCGAGGAAGGGCCGGGGAGCCGACTTACGGGTCGGCTTCCCGGCCCTTCGTCGTACGCCCGCGGTGCGGGGCGGCGTCCGGAACCCGACCCCGGTTCGATCACGGCTTGCGACCATGGGCGGGGGCCTGTCATGACCCCGCCCGTCGGCGCAGTCAGGAGTCACGTATGTCCATGGTCGGTCTTTTCTGGATCACCGACACGGCCGCCCACATAGGCGCTCCGCCGAACAGCCCCGGCCCCGGCGTCCTGCTCACCGAGGAGGGCCTGACCGGGCTCGGGGAGGACCAGCGCGGCCGGTGGGCGTGGCAGGACATCCGGCGCGTATCGGTGGCCGGTGCGCCCGTGCGGTCCTCGGTGGCCAGGACCGCCGGGATTCTGCTGGACACCGTGATCACATCGGCGTTCGGCGGCGGCGACGACGGCCCCGCGATGTTCGTACGCCTCGAAACCCCCGAGGGGGAGGTGGAGTTGACCGTCATCGCGGCCACCGCCTCCTACAGCCCCGCCGAGCACCGGCTGTCGCAGGACCTGCTCGATGCCTACGTGACCGGCCGGGCCACCCCCGCCGCACTGCTCGCCTGGGGACGCATCCATGGCGGCGGCACTCCCGGTCGCGCGGAGCGGGAGGAGTTGCTCGCGGGGTGGGGCGGGCGTGCGGCTCGTCGGTGAGCGGCTTGCCGGCGCCCTTTCTCCGGCCGTTCCTCGCCGAAGGAAGGGTGCTACGCGCGCGGCGGATCGGTCTCGGTGAGCCCGGAGCGGACGAGGAGGGCCCCGAGGTGGGTTCGGCTGGTGGCGCCGAGGTTCTGCATGAGCTTGGAGATGTGGGCACGGCAGGTGCGGACGCTGATGCCGAGCTTGTGGGCCACCGCCTGGTCGGCGTCTCCCTCGGCGAGCAGGCGGGCGATACGCATCTGGGCCGCTGTGACGGAGGTGCTCGACGGGGCCGCCTGCAGAGGTTCCGTGAGCGGGGTGGCCTGGGCCCACAGGACCTCGTACACCTGGATCAGATAGCGGACGAGCGCGGGGTGGCGGATCTCCAGGGCCACGTCGCGCTCGGCGTTGGCGGGGATGAAGGCCACGGTGCGGTCGAAGATGAGCAGTCGCTCGACCGTCTGCTCGATGGTGCGGACCTGGATGCGGCCGAGTGGCAGCTCGTCCAGATAGGCCTTGAGAGCCGGGTTGTAGCGCGCCGGATGCTGGTAGATGTGGCGGAGCCTGGCGCCCCGCTCCACCATCGTCAGGGCGCGGTCCAGTCCCTTCCTGAGCTGTTCTGCCGGCCGGGTGCTGCCGGGCTGGAGGGTCAGGACCTCTTCCCGTGCGTCGCTCAGGGCGCTGTGGATGGTTCCGTCGATGAGCGGGAAGCCTTCGAGGACGGTGATCGCGAGGTTGGGATCGGTGCTGGCGACGGAGGCCAGTGGAGCCAACGAGTCGGCCAGCGCCACGGAGAGCGTGATGCGCTCGTGGACCTCCCGTATGACGGGCTGCAGCAGGTGGGCCAGGGCGGCCGACGGTGGTACCGGGAGCATCCAGGCGCTGTCGTGCGGGTCGGGGTGGACCAGCGTCAACTCGGTGAGGCAGGGAGCGGGTTCGAGGGCGGCCCGGGGGATCCGCCCCGCGCTCAGAGCCTCCGTGTAGATCCTGACGGCCGCATCGCACAGCTCACGTCCCCCGTGCGCATGGGCCGTTGTGTCTTCATCCCTGCCCATTCGTGACCCCCGCTTTCGGCAGCTCGGCAAGATGACGGTGGTGGAAGCCTAAGGGCTGGGTGGAGCGGGGGTGCCGGAGGAACTGGCGACCACCGACTCGTCCGGAGCGTGGCCACGCCTACCTGTCGTGCGGCCACGTACTCCGCCGAGAGCGGGGCGCGAGGTGCCGGCCGGTCAGGAATCCTGGTCGAGAATCCTTGACTGGGCGATCAGGTAGCCGAGCTGGGCGCGGCTCGTGCTGCCCAGGACGGCGGACAGCTTGGCCACGTGTGCCCGGCAGGTGCGGACGTTCATGCCGAGGCGGCGGGCGATCGAGTCGTCCACATGGCCTTCTACGAGGAGTTGGGCGATGGAGCGCTGAACTCCGCTGATGCCCTGGGGGGCCGGGTCGTACGGGAGCTCCTCCAGGAGGGGGGACGCACGGTTCCACAGCTGTTCGAAGACCTTGATCAGGTACTCGACCAGTCCCGGGTGACGCAGTTCGAGGGCGACCTGGTCGTCGTCGCTGGCCGGGATGAACGCGACGGCCCGGTCGAAGACGATCAGGCGCGAGATGAGCTCTTCCAGCGTGCGGATCTCGACCTTGCCGTCGGCCAGGCGCTCCGCGTAGGCCCGCGTGCCCTGGCTGTGCCGGACGGTGTGCTGGTAGAGGGTGCGCATGCCCACCCCGCGGTCGACCACCAGCAGCGCGCGCTCCAGGCCCTCCCGGAGGCGGTCCTCGCCCCGGTCGCCGCCCGGCTGGACCGTGAGTACCTCGGTGCGGCACTCGGCGGTGGCGAGGTCGAGGGCCGCGTTGATGCGGTTGCTGCCCTCCAGCACCGTGATGGCGTGGGTGATGGGGGGATCCTGGGCGCTGATGTCCATGAAGGGTTCGAACGATTCGGCCAATTCCAGGGACAGTCTTCTGCGTTCCTGGATCTCGCGTTCGATGGGGTTCAACCGCTGTGCCAGCGCCGCGGACGGCGGGACGGGGCGGAGCCACTCGGCGTCGTCGGGGTCGGGATGCAGCAGGGCGAAGTCCATCAGACAGGGCGCGGTGGCCACCTCGGCCCGCGATATCCGGCCGGAGCGCAGCGCACTGGCGTAGAGACGTCCTCCGTCTTCGCATAGTTCGGTGATCCCGTGAGGATGCGTACCTTTTGTGTTGCTTGTGGTCATATCTCCACCCCCCAGGTTCCTGAACATGCAGGAACATGATGCATCGACTCGGTGGTGTTCGTGTGCCCAGGTGAGACATCGTCTTAGGTGCGGGGGAGAAGAATCCACAAGTGAGGACGAAGCCGACTATGTATAAGCGATTGCTTCGCTCGGCGCTTGCCGTCTCATTCGTCGCGGCCCTGGGCTTCGGCGTACTGGGAAGCGATGAGATCAGCTGGGGTTCGGGGGCCGCCAAGGCCGGCGGCGAAATCAGCTGGAGTACCGAAGCGGGCGCCGGGCCGGGCGAGATCAGCTGGAGCGTCGAGGCCGCGAGCCCTGCCGGCGAGATCAGCTGGCTCTCCGGGACGTCGGTCGCGTCCGACGAGATCAGCTGGGTCGTCGCACCGACCCAACCGGGCGCATGACCATCCCGCCGGACGACCGGACCTTCCGGCGAGAGATGGCCACGGCCTACCGATCAGGCTGGCATTTCATCGATCTCGTCACTGCCATCCCCCACTGTGGCGACTCGTTGATGGTCACTCTGTTCGGCGACCCCATCGTTGTCGCACGTGAAGAAGACGACGAAGTACGTGCCTACCGTTGCCTCCGCAAGCCGCGTGGAGCCCCGCAGCCCGTTCGCTGTGCGATTCGGTACGACATGATCTTCGTCAACCTCGACCGGCGGGACCACCAGCTGTTCGAGCCAGAGACTATTTCCGCCACCCCCCGCAGTGCCTGAGCGATCCCCCGTCGTTCCATGTCGCTCAGTCACTCCCCCACACAACGGCGCCATCGTGACCTGAACACGATGGCGCCGTTGTGCTTTTCCCGGCCGCGCCCGCCCCGCCGGGCGCGGCTCGCGGTCCGCGGGCCGGTCAGGCCCTGCCGAGCGCCCGGTCCACGGCGATCTCGATGACGATCCGGTCCGGGTTGGGCTTCGGCGTGCGCTCGTAGCGTTCGGCGTAGCGGCGTACGGCGTCGGCCACCGCCTCGGGTTCCGTGCGCACCGTCGCGCGCCCCTCCAGCGTCGCCCAGCGGCGCCCGTCGATCTGGCAGACGGCGACCCGTGCGCCGTCCGGGCCCGCGGCCAGGACGTTGGCGGCCTTCCGGGTGTTCTTGCCGGTGATGACCCGCGCCAGCCTGGTCTCGGGGTCGTACGTGACACCCACCGGCACCACGTGAGGTGTGCCGTCGGGGCGGGGCGTGGTCAGGGTGCACACATGGCGTGCGCGCCAGAAGGCGAGGTACTCGGGGCCGGGGTTCGTCACGTCGACTGCCATGGGGACAGCGTAGGCAGCGCGGGCGCGGCGCCGGTCCCGCCGTGGGTCCCGCTGCGGTGGCGGAGGGCCGGTGCGGCCGGTTCACTCGAAGCAGTGGAACAAGGGGCAGGTTCCTGGCGCGGACAGCTCCCGGCATCAAGTTGAGTGGATTGGACTCAACATCGCCTTGAGTGGAATAGACTCAACTTTATGCACGTTGACTAAGTCAGTGTTGTGGAGAGAGCCAGCCACCGCAAGGAGGAGAAAGCGCACGTGGACGCCGAGCTGACCAACAAGAGCCGGGACGCCATCAACGCGGCCACCAGCAGGGCCGTGAAGGACGGGCACCCCGATCTGACCCCCGGGCACCTGCTGCTCGCGCTGCTCGCGGGCGAGGACAACGAGAACATCATCGATCTGCTCGCCGTCGTCGAGGCCGACCAGATCGCCGTACGCACCGAGACCGAGCGGCTCCTGGGCGCCCAGCCCAGCGTCACGGGCTCGACCGTCGCCCCGCCGCAGCCCAACCGCGAGCTGCTCGCCGTCATCGCCGATGCCGCGCAGCGCGCGAAGGAGCTCGGCGACGACTACATCTCCACCGAGCACCTGCTGATCGGCATCGCCGCCGAGGGCGGCCGCGCCGGTGAGATCCTCAGTGGGCAGGGGGCCAGTGCGAAGAGGCTGCTGGACGCGTTCGAGAAGAGCAGGGGAGGGCGACGGGTGACCACACCCGACCCGGAGGGCCAGTACAAGGCGCTGGAGAAGTTCGGTACGGACTTCACCGCGGCCGCACGCGAGGGCAAGCTCGACCCGGTCATCGGGCGCGACCAGGAGATCCGCCGCGTCGTCCAGGTGCTGTCCCGCCGCACCAAGAACAACCCCGTGCTCATCGGTGAGCCCGGCGTCGGCAAGACGGCCGTCGTCGAGGGCCTCGCCCAGCGCATCGTCAAGGGCGACGTCCCCGAGTCCCTGAAGAACAAGCGGCTCGTCTCGCTCGACCTCGGTGCGATGGTCGCGGGCGCCAAGTACCGCGGCGAGTTCGAGGAGCGGCTGAAGACCGTCCTCTCCGAGATCAAGGAGAGCGACGGGCAGATCATCACCTTCATCGACGAGCTGCACACCGTCGTGGGCGCGGGCGCCGGCGGCGACTCCGCCATGGACGCCGGCAACATGCTCAAGCCGATGCTGGCCCGCGGCGAGCTCCGCATGGTCGGCGCGACGACGCTCGACGAGTACCGCGAGCGGATCGAGAAGGACCCCGCCCTGGAGCGCCGCTTCCAGCAGGTGCTGGTGGCCGAGCCGAGCGTCGAGGACACCATCGCGATCCTGCGCGGGCTCAAGGGCCGGTACGAGGCCCACCACAAGGTCTCCATCGCGGACTCCGCGCTGGTGGCCGCAGCGACCCTGTCCGACCGCTACATCACCTCCCGCTTCCTCCCCGACAAGGCCATCGACCTGGTCGACGAGGCGGCGTCCCGGCTGCGCATGGAGATCGACTCCTCGCCCGTCGAGATCGACGAGCTCCAGCGCGCCGTCGACCGCCTCCACATGGAGGAACTGGCCCTCAAGAACGAGACCGACCCCGGCTCCCGGCAGCGCCTGGAGAAGCTGCGCCGCGACCTCGCCGACAAGGAGGAGGAGCTGCGCGGCCTCAACGCCCGCTGGGAGAAGGAGAAGCAGGGCCTCAACCGCGTAGGTGAGCTGAAGGAGCGCCTCGACGAACTGCACGGCCAGGCCGAACGCGCCCAGCGCGACGGCGACTTCGACACCGCCTCCAAGCTGCTCTACGGGGAGATCCCCGGCCTGGAGCGGGAGTTGGCGGAGGCGAACGAGGCCGAGCAGGAGGCCGCCAAGGACACCATGGTCAAGGACGAGGTCGGCCCGGACGACATCGCCGATGTCGTCGGCTCCTGGACCGGCATCCCCGCCGGACGCCTGCTGGAGGGCGAGACCCAGAAGCTGCTGCGCATGGAGGACGAGCTCGGCAAGCGCCTCATCGGGCAGGGCGAGGCGGTGCGGGCGGTGTCGGACGCGGTGCGCCGTACCCGCGCCGGTATCGCCGACCCCGACCGGCCCACCGGCTCGTTCCTCTTCCTCGGCCCGACCGGTGTCGGCAAGACGGAGCTGGCGAAGGCGCTCGCCGACTTCCTGTTCGACGACGAGCGGGCCATGGTCCGCATCGACATGAGCGAGTACGGCGAGAAGCACAGCGTGGCGCGGCTCGTCGGCGCCCCGCCCGGATACATCGGCTACGAGGAGGGCGGCCAGCTCACCGAGGCGGTCCGCCGCCGCCCGTACAGCGTCGTGCTGCTGGACGAGGTCGAGAAGGCCCATCCCGAGGTCTTCGACATCCTGCTCCAGGTGCTCGACGACGGCCGGCTCACCGACGGCCAGGGCCGGACGGTGGACTTCCGCAACGCCATCCTGATCCTGACCTCCAACCTCGGCAGCCAGTTCCTGGTCGACCCGCTGACCAAGCCCGAGGAGAAGAAGGCACAGGTCCTGGAGGTCGTGAGGGCCTCGTTCAAGCCGGAATTCCTCAACCGGCTCGACGACCTGGTGGTCTTCTCCGCCCTGTCCGGCGACGAGCTCGCGCACATCGCGCAGCTCCAGATCGACCGGCTCGCCAAGCGGCTGGCCGACCGGCAGCTCACCCTCGACGTCACGCCCGAGGCCCTGGCCTGGCTGGCCGAGGAGGGCAACGACCCGGCCTACGGGGCCCGGCCGCTGCGCCGTCTCATCCAGACGGCGATCGGCGACCGGCTGGCGAAGGAGATCCTCGCGGGCGAGGTCAAGGACGGGGACACCGTCCGGGTGGACCGGGTCGGGGACGGCCTGCTCGTCGGGCCCGCGACCTCGGACAGCACCTTGTAGGCGGCACATGGCCTGTTAACGCCGGGTCCCCGGCCGGAGGACGGCAAGTCCCCGGCCGGAGGACCGTGGGTCCCGGCCGGGGGCATGCCGTCCGTACCAGCGGGCGGAAGGGCGCGCGTCCCGGCCGGGACACGTCGGGGCCGCCGTGCGAGGGGCGAGGGATTGCGGTGATTTCGGGAGAAAGAGAAAATGGCCGCCGTCATCGATGATCCACTGTTCAACATCGATATTGCGCCAAACGCCTCGCTCCGCACCGATGGGTGGCATCTCCTGACCCGGCGCCGTCCCGGGACGCATCACCCGCCTCTGACAAGGGACTTCTGCTCGGGTGCGGGCAGTGTCCGCCTGGCGGTGCGCGAATAATCAGGACACCTCGGAGCGTCCGTCGGGGCCTGCTCGCAAGCAGGGTTGGGGGCCGAATTCGGCAGTCGGTAGCGTGCCCGCATGAACGAGCGGATGGGCGATGAGATAAAGCCGGGGCCTGAAAAGCCCAGATCTGACAATCTCTTTCACCTTGGCGAATTCCGTACGCTTTGGGCTGCTTATGCCCAGTCGATCCTGGGTGACCAGCTGGCACGCGTGGCCCTGTCGTTGCTCGTGTTCGAACGCACCGACTCGCCAGGATGGACCGCGGCGACGTACGCGCTGACCACCTTGCCCGCTCTGCTGTCCGGGGTGCTCCTGTCCGGCCTGGCGGACCGTTTCCCCCGGCGTACGGTCATGATCAGCTGCGACCTGGTGCGGATGGTGATGGTCGGGCTGATGGCCCTGCCCGGGATGCCCTTGCCGCTGCTCGCCGGGCTGCTGGTGCTCGCGCAGCTGGCCGAGGCACCCTTCGGCGCCGCCCAGGGCGCACTGCTGCCCACCGTGCTCGGTACGCAGCGGTACGAACGCGGCCAACGGGTCATGCAGATCACCAACCAGGTCGGACAGCTGGCCGGCTTCGCCGGCGGCGGTCTGCTGGCCGCGTGGCTGGGCAGCAACCTCTCCCTGGGCGTGAACGCGGTGACCTTCCTGCTCTCGGCGACCCTGGTCAGGTTCGGCGTGAAGGCCCGTCCCGCGGCCAGTGCCGACGCCCGCAAGCCGCGGCTCGGCGCACAGGTCGGGGGTGCCGCCGCGCTGATCTGGTCGGACCGCAGGCTCCGGTCGCTGCTCGCGCTGGGATGGCTCGCGGGGTTCGTCGTCCTGCCGGAAGGACTGGCCGCCCCGTTCGCGGACGAGGCCGGCGGTGGCGCCTCCTCGGTGGGACTCCTGCTCGCCTCGCATCCGGCGGGAATGGTGCTGGGCGCGGCCCTGCTGGGGCGGGCCAAGGTCGGCGACGAGTCGCGGCGCCGCCTGCTCGGGCCGTTGGCGATCGGTGCGAATCTGCCGCTGCTCGCCTACTGGCTCGACCCCGGCGTGGGCGCGGCCATGTTCCTGCTGCTGGTGGCCGGGGTGTGCTCCGCCTACCAGATCACCGCCGGGGCCACCTTCGTGCTCCTGACCCCGGCCGACCGGCGTGGCCAGGCGCTGGGGCTCGCCAGGACGGGGGTGACCGCCATGCAGGGGATCGGTGTCGCCGTGGGGGGTGTGGCGACGGAGCTGTCCGGCTCGTCGGCCAACACCATCGGCGCGTCCGGACTACTCGGGGTGCTGTGCGCGATTCTTGCCGCCGCCGCCTGGACACGGGCGCGGGGAGCCGATGCGGAGATGATTCCCCGGAGGGCGTAAGGCCTGTCCGGCGAAACGCGGCTAGGGTCGTCGGCAGGAAACCACGTGCGATCCACAGGAGTACCCAGCGATGTCTATCGATCCGTCCTCGATTCCGAATTTCGGGGGCCAGCCCGAACCGCAGGCGGCAGGACCCGAGGGCCCCGTTGTCCCTGACCAGGACCTCGTCAAGCAGCTTCTCGACCAGATGGAGCTGAAGTACGTCCTCGACGACGAGGGCGACCTCGCGGCGCCGTGGGAGGACTTCCGCACGTACTTCATGTTCCGGGGCGAGGACGAGCAGCAGGTCTTCTCGGTCCGTACGTTCTACGACCGCCCGCACGCCGCGGACCAGCGTCCGGTCCTCCTCGACGCGATCGACGACTGGAACCGCCGCACCCTGTGGCCCAAGGTCTACACGCACACCCACGAGCCCGAGGAGGGCTCCGAGGACACCGAGACCTCGGTCCGTCTGATCGGTGAGGCGCAGATGCTCATCGGTACGGGCGTCAGCCTGGAGCACTTCGTCTCGTCGACGGTCAGCTGGGTGCGCGCCTCGATCGAGTTCGACAAGTGGCTCCAGGAGCGTCTGGGCCTGGCCCCGGCCGAGGAGAAGGCGGACGGCGAGGACCCGACCCCTTCGGGCGCCTGAGTCCCGTACGGCAGTGACAGCCCACCCCGGGGGGGCGGTCCTTGCGGCCGCCGCCCCGGGGTGCGCCGGTTTCAGGGCGCCAGTCGTCGCAGGCGGCCGACCGCGTCGTGGAGGACGTCGTCGCGCTTGCAGAAGGTGAAGCGGACCTGGCTGCGGCCGGCGTCGGGGTCGTCGTAGAAGACGGAGTTGGGGATGGCGACGACGCCGCAGCGTTCGGGGAGCGCACGGCAGAAGGCGTAGGCGTCCTTCTCGCCGAACGGGGTGATGTCGGTGGTGATGAAGTACGTGCCCTGGGGCCGGTGGACCTCGAACCCGGCCGCCCGCAGGCCGTCGCCGAGCAGGTCGCGCTTGCGGCGGAGATCGGCGCGGAAGCCGTCGAAGTACGCGTCCGGGAGGCGCAGCGCTTCGGCAATCGCGTACTGGAACGGGCCCGCGCTGACGTAGGTCAGGTACTGCTTGGCCGTCCGGACGGCGGCGAGGAGCGGGGCGGCGGCAGTGACCCAGCCGACCTTCCAGCCGGTGTACGAGAAGGTCTTGCCGGCGGACGAGATGGAGACCGTGCGCTCGCGCATGCCGGGCAGGGAGATCAGCGGGATGTGTTCGCCCTCGAAGACCAGGTGCTCGTAGACCTCGTCGGTGACCACCAGGAGGTCGTGCTCCACCGCCAGTGCGGCGATGGCGGTCAGCTCCTCGCGGGTGAGGACCATGCCCGTCGGGTTGTGGGGGCTGTTCAGCAGCAGCAGCCGGGTGCGGGGCGTGATCGCGTCCCGGAGGGCGTCGAGGTCGGGGCGGAAGTCCGGGGCGCGGAGGGTCAGCGGGACGCGTACGCCGCCCGCCATGGCGACGCAGGCGGCGTACGAGTCGTAGTACGGCTCGAAGGCGATGACCTCGTCGCCCGGCTCCAGCAGGGCGAGCATGGCGGCGGCGATGGCCTCGGTGGCGCCGGCGGTGACCAGGACCTCGGTGTCGGGGTCGTGGGTGAGGCCGTAGCGCCGCTGCTGGTGCTCGACGATCGCGGTGCGCAGTTCGGGGACGCCGGGGCCCGGCGGGTACTGGTTGCCGTGGCCGTCGCGCAGCGCCCGGACCGCGGCCTCCCGGATCTCTTCGGGGCCGTCGGTGTCGGGGAAGCCCTGGCCGAGGTTGATGGAGCCGGTCCGTACGGCGAGCGCCGACATCTCCGCGAAGATCGTCGTACCGAACTCGGCGAGGCGGCGGTTGAGCAGCGGTCGTCCCTGTGTCATGGCTGCCATCCTGCGCGGAAGCTCTGGAGTTGCTCAAGTCTGCTTTGGCGGTTCGGGGGCGGGGGCATCCCCCACACACGCAGGAAGCGCACGGGAGCGGGGGGACCTCGCTTCGGGGGACGGAAGGACGTGAGGTCGGTGAAGGTTCTTGTCGCAGTGGTGATCGCGGTCGGTCTGATCGTGCTGCTCGTCTCGGTCCTGGTGAAAGCCGGGAACCGGTCGAAGGCGGGCAGGCGGGGCACGCGGCGGGGGACCGCGGGCAGCGCCGCGGGAGGCAGCTGGTGGGCCGGGGGCGACGGCGGCGGCGGTTCGTCCTGCGGAAGCGGCAGCGGGCATTCCGGTGGGCACTCCGGAGGGCATTCGTGCGGCGGTGGTCACTCCTCCTGCGGTGGTGGCTCCTCGTGCGGCGGCGGGGGCGGATGCGGCGGAGGCAGCTGACCCGGACCGCTGGTTCCGGAGGTGCCCGGCGGGTGAACTCCCGCCGGGCACCTTTTTGTTGGGGCTTTTTGCGAGTTGCCGGTGAACAGGTGATCCGAGGGGCCCCCGAGGGGATGGAAACCACGGCAAGTTGGGTAAAAACCCTGTGGATACGACTTATTCGTGGTTCCCTCGGTTGAGAGAAAATTCAGCCCTCGGACCCCAGTTGGACCTGATCGGGCGCTACCCACCTCCCACGTGCATCACGTCGGGGGCGTCCCCTGTCCATGTGTCCATGCTTGCTTGCGGAGCCGACTCATGCTCACGACCCTCCAGACGGCTTATTCCGACACCCGTGCTGCCGACCTGGCCTGGGCGCTCGGGCGGGAACCACTCCCTGCCCTGGCCGTGCTCGATCTCGATCTCGCGGGTGCCAGGCTGCAGATGCGCCTGCTCGGCGCCTCCCACCAGGTACTCCTCGAAGAGGACCGCGGCACCTGTTCCGAAACCGTCGCCTGTATCCCCGGCAGTAGCACGCCGCTTCCGCTCGGTGTCTCCAAGCGGCTCGGGGAATGGGAGTACGAATTCGCGGCACGTGTCGAGACGCTCTCGGAGGGCTCGTTCGCGGGGCGCGCGCAGGAGCTCCTCGCGCTGGTGGCCGACCATCCCCACGGTCTCGCCGGGACGTTCCCCGGCAGCCCGCACGCCTTCACCGCCATGCTCGCCCAGCGGACCGAGGGCCAGGTGCGATGGCGCACCTGGCACGCGTACCCGCAGGAGGGGCAGTTGGTGGTGACGCGCACCCGAGTGGGAGTGCGGATGCCGGCGACGGCACTCCGAGAAGTGTCAACTCCGTTGTGACCACACCACTTACACCCTTGTGGGTGACAGGCTGCCATGTGATCGTGACGTAGCGTTCGCATCATGATCGACCAGCAGGTGTCGCTGCGAGGGGGCGCGGCGTGTCTTCCCGTACGGCCGAGGACCGGTCGGTGTCTCGTGCTGGCCGCTGTCTTCGTCTGTGCTGCCTGCGGTCTGGTGTACGAGCTCGAACTGGTGGCGCTCGCCTCCTATTTGATCGGTGATTCCGTCACCCAGGCATCGGTCGTGCTCTCCGTGATGGTGTTCGCGATGGGTGTCGGATCGCTTCTCGCGAAACGTTTACGCAGCCATGCCGCAGTGGGTTTCGGGCTGATCGAGGCGGCCCTCGCGCTCGTCGGCGGTTCCTCGGCGCTCGTGCTGTACGCGTCGTTCGCCTGGATCGGGGAGTCGCGGTACGCCCTGGTCGGGTTCTCGCTCACGATCGGCATCCTGATCGGTGCGGAGATTCCGCTGCTGATGACCTTGATCCAGCGCGTCGACCGGCAGGACGCGGGCGGCGCCGTCGCGGATCTCTTCGCCGCCGACTACGTGGGCGCGCTGGTCGGCGGGCTCGCGTTCCCCTTCCTGCTGCTGCCGGTGCTCGGGCAGCTCACCGGGGCGCTGTTCACCGGCGCGGTCAACGCGGCGGCGGGCGGGGCGCTGGTGCTGTGCGTGTTCCGGCGGGATCTCAACCCGCGCTCCCGCTGGCTGCTGATCCTGTTCAACGTGGCGGTGATCGCCGTGCTGGCCGTCGCCACCGCACTGGTCGACGACTTCGAGCGGGCGGCGCGGCGCGCGGTGTACGGGGACGGGGTGCGGGTCGCGATGCAGACCGAGGTGCAGGAGGTGGTGCTGACCGGGTCGGGCCGCAGCTCCCTGGATCTGTATCTGGACGGGCGGCTGCGGGTCAGCGCGCGCGACGAGTACCGCTACCACGAGGCGCTGGTGCACCCGGCGATGAACGGGCCGCACGCCCGCGTCCTGATCCTGGGCGGCGGCGACGGCCTCGCCGCCCGGGAGGTGCTGCGCTATCCGGACGTACACGATGTCACCGTGGTCGAGCTGGACCGGGGCGTCACCCGGTTGGCCCGTACCGACCGGGCGCTCTCGGAGCTGAACGGCCACGCGTTCCGCGACCCGCGGCTCACGGCGGTCACCGCGGACGCCTTCAACTGGCTGCGGGCGGCGCACGGCCGCTATGACGTGGTGATCTCCGATCTGCCCGATCCGGGGATCTCCACCAGCACGAAGCTCTACTCGGCGGAGTTCTACGGGCTGGTCGCCGAGGCACTCGCGCCCGGCGGCCGGGTGGTGGTGCACGGGGGCCCGCCGGTCTCCCGGCCACGTACGTTCTGGACGGTCGAGGCGTCGATGCGGGCGGCGGGCCTGCACACCCGCCCGTACCGGACGAGCGGCCGGCTCTCGGATTTTGCGGCCGGTCCCGACCGGGCCACGCACCGGGCGCGCCCCGCGCGCGGCTGGGGCTTCGTCCTCGCCGGTCCGGGGAAGAGGCCGGAGCTCGGTCTTGCCGTGAGGGCGCCGGCGCTGCGGTCGATGACGGAGCCCGCGCTGGTGAACGCGGGACGGGAGGCGGAGCGGGCACGGCCGGCGGGGCTGCCGCCGTCGACGCTGGTGCATCCGCGGTACTGGGAGGACCGGTGAGTGCGGCATGGCTTTCACATGTGCCTGCGGGCGGGCAGGGGAGTCGGGGGGCGGCTCTGCCGTGCGCGGGGGGCCGGGGAGTCGGGGGCGTGGCCCGTGTGCCGGTGGCCTCGCGGGGTGGAACCGCTGACGTGACGGCCGGGGCTGAGTAGGCTCGGTTTCCATGGAGCATGAGGTGTTCGTTCCGGTTCCGGTCCCGTCCCTCCGGCGGACGCTGGGTGACCCCGCCCGCGTCGCGCGATGCGTGCCGGGGCTTCAGCAGGACGCCGACGCGTCCGCGGGCCCGCTGTCCGGCCGGCTCAAGATCCGGGTCGACGGCCACACGATCACGTACCGCGGCGCGCTGAGACTCACCGATGCGCCGCAGGACGGCCCGGAGGGGGCGCGCGGGGAAGCGGTCCTGGTGACCGGCGAGGGCTCCGAGGCCAGGGGCAGCGGCTCGGTGAAGCTGACCCTGACCATCGGCCTGACCGAGCGGGACGGCGGTACGGCGATCGGGTTCGCGGGTACGGCGGCCGGTGACGGCCGGCTGCTGGAGCTGGACGCGACGGCAGCGCTCGCGGCGGCCCGCCGGCTGCTGGACCGCTTCGCCCAGCAGCTGGTGACGGAGACGCTGGCGGCCGGCGAAGAGATGGGCGAGGAGACCGGCGAGGTGCTCGGGGCGGCCGAGCGGTCCGTCGGGGAAGCGGTGGAGCAGGCCATCGAGGAGGCGGCCGAGGACGCCGACACGACCGGCGCGGCCACCGTCGCCGACGACACCCCGCCCACCCATGACGCGGCGGCCGACGAGGCGCCCTCCGCAGACGCGGGAAAGCCCGAGGAGCCCACCGCCGGGGAGCCGGAGGAGCAGGGGAACCCGCCGGGTACCGGCTCCGTCTTCGACGCGCCCGTGCCCCCGCCGTCGCTCGACCCGGTCTCCGAGGTGGAGTTCACCGTTCCCGAAGGCCCCCCGGCGGAGGCCGCGCACGCCAGGCGCACCATGATCGGCCGCAGCGCCGAGGAGGTCGACCACGCGCCGCCGCGCGGCCGGTACGCGCCCGTCCCGTCACCCGATTCGACCACCGCGGGCGCCACGCTCCGCTGGGTCGCCCCGGCCGCCGCGCTCGCGCTGGCGTCCGCCGTGGTGGTGAGCCGGGCGCTGAGGCGGCGGCGGCGGTAGCGGTCGCGCCAGTAATCTCGGTCGGGTGAGTAGCAGCGAGAAGGACGTCCGGCTGTCCGTCGGCGACGCAGAGTTGACCGTGAATCCCGCCAACGGCTGTCGCATCGACAGTCTGCGGATCGGTGGCACCGAGCTGCTGCGGCAGGGGGAGCGGTACGGCTGCTTCCCGATGGTGCCGTGGTGCGGGCGAACCGGGAACGGGCTGTTCCACAACGGCGACGTGCCGCACCGGTTGCCGCTCAACTCCCCGCCGCACGCCATCCACGGCACCGGCCGGGACACCGCCTGGCACACCGCCCGGCTGGGCGAGCGGGAGGCGTCGTTCTACTACGACCTCGTCGACCCGTGGCCGTATCCGGGCCGGGTGACCCAGACCTTCGAGCTGGCCGAGGATTCGCTCACGCTCGCCTTCGGCATCGAGACGTACGGGGACTCGTTCCCGGCGCAGGCCGGCTGGCACCCCTGGTTCCTGCGCAACCTCGGCGGCGGTGGCAAGGACGTACAGCTGGCCTTCGACGCGGCCTGGCAGGAGGAGCGGGGCGGGGACCATCTGCCGACCGGCCGCCGCATCCCGCCCCTGAGCGGGCCCTGGGACGACTGCTTCGGGATGCCGGACGGCGTCGAGGCGACGCTCACCTGGCCGGAGCAGCTGGAGCTGACGGTGCGGAGCCGGGCCGAGTGGGTCGTGATCTACGACGAGCAGGACGAGGCGGTCTGTGTGGAGCCGCAGTCCGGCCCGCCGAACGGGCTGAACACCGCGCCCCGCTATGTCACCCCCATCGATCCGCTGGAGATCTCGACGACGTGGAGCTGGCGTCGGCTCTGACCCGGCCCCGACCCGGCTTCGTCCCGGCCCTGGCCCGGCCCCGACCCGGCTCAGGAGTCGGCTCAGGACTCGGCGCGAGTTGATGCGAGACGCGCGCCTTAAGCTCGTAGCCATGACTGACGTACGTGCTGACCTGCTCCAGCAGATCAAGGACAAGGCCGTGGTACACGGCAAAGTGACCCTCTCCTCGGGTCTTGAGGCCGACTGGTACATCGACCTGCGCCGCATCACGCTGGACGGCAAGGCCGCTCCGATGGTCGGTCAGGTCATGCTCGACGCGACCGCCGAGCTGGACTACGACTGCGTGGGCGGGCTGACGCTGGGCGCCGACCCGGTCGCCACCTCGATGCTGCACGCCTCCGCGGCGCGCGGGCAGGAGCTGGACGCGTTCGTCGTCCGCAAGGCGCAGAAGGCGCACGGGATGCAGCGCCGCATCGAGGGCACGGACGTGAAGGGCCGCCGCTGTCTGGTGGTCGAGGACACTTCGACCACCGGCGGTTCGCCGCTGACGGCCGTCGAGGCGGTGCGCGAGGCCGGTGGCGAGGTCGTGGCCGTGGCCGTGATCGTGGAGCGCGGTGCGGCTCCGGCCATCGCCGAGGCCGGTCTCCCGTATGTCCACGTCTACTCGGTGGCCGATCTCGACCTGGCCTGACGACCGGTCCGACCTGCGGTTTCTTCCAGGGGTGGGCCGTTTCACGTGAAACGGCCCACCCCTTCCGCATGTCCGGGCTCCGTACGCCTGAGCGCTGGGGCGGTGGGCCGGGTGGAGCCGGAGCGAGAGTCTGGGAAGATGGGGGCGACGATGACGTCGCCCCCAGGTCAGGGAACCAGCACGCACACCCGCACATCCCAAGGAGCGGTCAGATGCCCATCGCAACCCCCGAGGTCTACGCCGAGATGCTCGACCGGGCGAAGGCAGGCAAGTTCGCCTACCCGGCCATCAATGTGACGTCGACCCAGACCCTGCACGCTGCACTGCGCGGCTTCGCGGAGGCGGAGAGCGACGGCATCGTCCAGATCTCCACCGGTGGGGCGGAATTCCTGGGCGGCCAGTACAACAAGGACATGGTCACCGGCGCCGTCGCCCTGGCCGAGTTCGCGCACATCGTCGCCGCCAAGTACGACATCACGGTCGCGCTGCACACCGACCACTGCCCCAAGGACAAGCTGGACGGTTACGTACGTCCGCTGCTCGACATCTCCGCCGAGCGCGTCGCCCGGGGCGAGAACCCGCTGTTCCAGAGCCACATGTGGGACGGTTCGGCCGAGACGCTGGCCGACAACCTGGCCATCGGCCAGGAGCTGCTGGCCAAGGCCGCCGCCGCCAAGATCATTCTTGAGGTCGAGATCACCCCGACCGGCGGCGAGGAGGACGGCGTCACGCACGAGATCAACGACGAGCTGTACACCACCGTCGACGACGCGCTGCGCACCGCCGAGGCGCTCGGCCTGGGCGAGAAGGGCCGCTACCTGCTGGCCGCCTCCTTCGGCAACGTCCACGGTGTCTACAAGCCGGGCAACGTCGTGCTCCGTCCCGAGCTGCTGAAGGACCTCCAGGAGGGCGTCGGCGCCAAGTACGGCAAGAAGTCGCCGTTCGACTTCGTCTTCCACGGCGGCTCCGGTTCCACCGAGCAGGAGATCGCCACCGCGCTGGAGAACGGCGTCGTGAAGATGAACCTCGACACCGACACCCAGTACGCCTTCACCCGCCCGATCGTGGACCACATGTTCCGCAACTACGACGGTGTGCTGAAGGTCGACGGCGAGGTCGGCAACAAGAAGGTCTACGACCCGCGCAGCTGGGGCAAGTCCGCCGAGGCGGGCATGGCCAAGCGCGTCACGGAGGCCTGCGCCAACCTGCGCTCCACCGGCACCAAGCTGAAGTAGCAGCCGGTACGAAGTGTGGTCGTGGGCCCGGTACCCCGTGGGGTGCCGGGCCCACGGCATGTCCGCGAGAGATATGAGGGGCAGCTGTGAGTTCCACTGCGCGCTATGACTTCGACACCGTCGTCGACCGCCGGGGCACCTGGTGCGTCCAGTGGGACGGGGTGGCGGACCGGTTCGGGGTGGACGGGCTGCTGCCGTTCACCATCTCCGACATGGACTTCGAGACCGCCCCGCAGGTGCTGAGCGCGCTGCGCTCCCGTCTCGACCACGGGGTGTTCGGCTACACGGACTGGCGGCAGGACGACTTCCGCTCGGCGATAGCCCACTGGTACGCGACCCGGTACGGCACGGAGGTGGACACCGGGCAGCTGGTGTACGGGCCCTCCGTGCTCAGCCAGCTCTCGCAGCTGCTGCAGATGTGGACGTCGCAGGGCGAGGGCGTGGTCGTCCACACCCCCACCTACGACGGTTTCCGCAAGGCGATCACCGGGCTCGGGCGTGAGCTGCGGGGCGTGCCGGTGGGGGACCGGGCCGCGCTGGAACGCGAGCTCGCCCGCCCCGACAGCAAGGTCCTGGTCCTGTGCTCGCCGCACAATCCGACGGGCCGGGTGTGGACGGAGGCGGAGCTGGGCGAGATGGCGTCGCTCGCCGCGCGCTACGGGGTCGCGGTCATCAGCGACGAGATACACGCGGACTTCGTGCACGAGGGGCATGCGCATGTGCCGTGGACCCGGGTCGCGGGCGACGGGCGCTGGGCGCTGGTCACCTCCGCGTCGAAGGCGTTCAACTTCCCGGCGCTGACCGGTTCGTACGGGCTGATCGGCGATCCGGCCGACCGGGCGGAGTTCCTGCGCCGGATGGAGACGGCCGAGGGGCTCGCCTCCCCGGCGGTGCTGTCGCTGACCGCGCACATCGCCGCGTACCGGGAGTCGGAGGCGTGGCTGGACGCGCTCCGGGGGTATGTCGCCGGGAATCTGGCGCTGGTCGCGCAGCGGCTGAACGAGGCGTTCCCCGAGCTGGGGTGGCAGCCGCCGCAGGCCGGGTACCTGGCCTGGATCGATCTGCGGCCCGCGGGCGTCGACGGCGACGAGGCCTTGCAGCGGGTGCTGGTCGAGCAGGAGAAGGTCGCGGTGATGCCGGGCGGTGTGTACGGGGCGGAGGGCTTCGTGCGGCTGAACGTGGGGTGCCCGCGTTCCAAGGCGGAGGCCGGGGTGGATGCGCTGATCCGGGGCGTACGCGCTGTGACGGCGCGGGCGTCGTAGGGGCTGCCGCCATTACACGCGCCAGGACGCCGCACGCGCCCGGAAGACGGGACACCTTCTCCTGGCGTTCTGGGGCGCACCGGACGGCAGCACCCGGAAGATGGAACACGCCGGTGAACTCGTCGTCCGGGCGTTCCGCGGAGCCGGCTTCCCCGTGGACCGGAACGGTGCGGGCGACAGCCGCCCCTCCGTCGATCTGACGGGCTGACCCCGTCGGCCGGGCGCGCCCGCCCGATGGCCTTCCCGGCACGGAGCGGGGATGCTGCTCGTATGCCTGACGCAGCCGAGACGGGAGCCATCCGCGTCGCCTCAGCCACCGGACGCTGGGTCGTCCTCACCACCGTCCTCGGCTCCAGCATGGCCATGCTGGACTCCACCGTCATCAACGTCGCCCTGCCCCGTATCGGCAAGGACCTCGGCACCGACCTGGCCGCCCTCCAGTGGACCGTCAACGCCTACATGCTGACGCTCGCCGGGCTGATCCTCCTCGGCGGTGCCCTGGGCGACCGGTACGGGCGGCGGCGGGTCTTCGTCGTCGGCGTCGTCTGGTTCGCCGCCGCGTCCGTGCTGTGCGGCCTGGCACCGAACGCCGCCGTCCTGATCGCCGCCCGCGCCCTCCAGGGCATCGGCGGGGCGCTCCTCACGCCCGGTTCGCTGGCCCTGATCCAGGCGAGCTTCCACCCCGACGACCGGGCCCGCGCGGTCGGGCTGTGGTCGGGGCTCGGCGGGGTCGGGGCCGCGATCGGGCCGTTCGTCGGCGGATGGCTCGTCGACGGGCCGGGCTGGCGGTGGGTGTTCCTGCTCAACGTGCCGCTCGCCGTGGTCTGCGTGCCGGTGGCGCTGCGCCACGTACCGGAGTCGCGCGACCCGCACGCACACGGGCGCTTCGATGTGCTGGGCGCCGTGCTCGGGGCCCTCGCCCTCGCCCTGGTGACCTACGCGTTGATCGAGGCGCCGGGGCAGGGGGCGTCCGGCGTGGTGATCGGGGCGGCCGTCGGCGGGGTCCTGCTCGGGGCGGTCTTCGTACGGGTGGAACGCACCCGGGCGGAACCGATGCTGCCGCCCTCCGTCTTCGCGTCCCGGCAGTTCACCGTCGTCAACATCATCACCCTCTGCGTGTACGCGGCGCTCGGCGGCTACTTCTTCCTCGCCGCGATCCAGCTCCAGGTGGTGGCCGGGTACTCGGCGCTCGGCGCGGGCACGGCGCTGCTGCCGACGACGGTCCTGATGCTGCTCTTCTCGGCAGCCTCGGGCGAACTGGGGCAGCGCATCGGGCCGCGTATCCCGCTCACCGCCGGCCCGCTGGTCGCCGCCGCGGGAATGCTGCTGATGCTGCGGGTCGGGCCCGGATCGAACTCCGTCTCCGGCTACCTCACCGATGTGCTTCCCGCGGTCGCCGTCCTCGGCGTCGGACTCGTCACCATGGTCGCCCCGCTCACCGCGACCGTCCTGGCCTCCGTGGACACCGCACGGGCGGGCCTCGCCAGCGGGATCAACAACGCGGCCGCCCGCGCCGCGGGGCTGATCGCGGTGGCCGCGCTGCCGCTGCTCGCCGGAATGGGCCCGGAGGCCTACCGGAACCCCGACGAGTTCGCGGTGACCTTCCGCCGGGCCATGCCGATGTGCGCCGGGCTGCTCGTGCTGGGGGCGGTGATCGCCTGGGCGACGGTACGCAGGCCTCCGGTCGCGGCCGACGGGGAGGAGCAGGCGCGGCCCGAGTGCACGGTGCACTGCGGCATCGCCGCCCCGCCCCTGGAGCCCGTGCACGAGAAGGAGGAGAACCCGGACCCGAGCTGACCGCCGGAGCCGGCCGCCCGAGCCGGCCGTCGGCCCGGCGCCCGGGTACCCCCGGCACGCATGTGCCAGGCACACTTGAACCCATGTCGATCCACGAGAACCTGCTCGGGGGCCCTCCCCCGACCCACCTGCCCGACGACCCGGAGCCGCGCGAGCTGCTCGCGAACGGCACGGCCCCCGCCGATGTCGCCGCGAAGTACCCGACCTCCTCCCTGGCCTGGGCACAGCTCGCCGACGAGGCGTTCGACGGCGGACGCGTCATCGAGTCGTACGCCTACGCCCGCACCGGCTACCATCGCGGCCTCGACGCACTGCGCAGGGCCGGCTGGAAGGGCCACGGCCCCGTACCGTTCGAGCACGAGCCGAACCGCGGCTTCCTGCGCGCCCTGCACGCTCTGGCGCGGGCCGCCCGGTCGATCGGTGAGCAGGAGGAGTACGAGCGCTGCTCGACGTTCCTGCGCGAGTCCTCGCCGACCGCCGCCGAGACCCTCGGCTAGGGTCTTTCGTTCGGATCAGGCCCGACCCCGCGGACGGTGGTACGTCCGCGGGGTCTGCGTACTCCTGGGGCGTCCGTCTAGGATGCCGACAGGGGACCGGAGCTCCATCACCTCACGGAAGGGGCGGACCGCTACCCGGAAGCTTGTGTCGAGGAGACAGCAATGTCGACGATCCACCCCGACCCCGAAGCCACCGGTGCGCAGACCCCGCACCTCGACTTCGCGGGAACGACTCCGTACGAGGACTACGTCCAGGCGGATGTCCTGACCCATCTCCAGCACCCTCGCTCCGACGATCCGGGCGAGATGGTCTTCCTGGTCACCACCCAGGTCATGGAGCTGTGGTTCACCGTCATCGTCCACGAGTGGGAGACCGCCGCGCACGCCCTGCGCGAGGACCGGCTGACCGTCGCACGCGACGCGCTCAAGCGCTCGGTGCGGGAGCTGGAGGCGCTCAACGCCTCCTGGACCCCGCTCGCCCAGCTCACCCCCGCCCAGTTCAACTCCTACCGCTCCGCCCTCGGCGAGGGCTCCGGATTCCAGTCGGCGATGTACCGGCGGATGGAGTTCCTGCTGGGCGACAAGTCCGCGTCCATGCTCGTGCCGCACCGGGGCGCGCCCCGCGTCCACGCCGAGCTGGAGAAGGCGCTCGGCGAGCCGAGTCTGTACGACGAGACGCTCGCCCTGCTCGCCCGGCGCGGGTTCGCCGTGCCGCAGGCCGTGCTCGGCCGGGACCTGGCGCAGAAGTACGAGCCGTCCTTCGAGGTCGAGGCGGTCTGGGCGGAGATCTACGCCGACCCCGAGCGCCACGACGAGCTGGTCCGGCTCGGTGAGGCGCTCACCGACGTCGGCGAACTGGTGTGGCGCTGGCGCAACGACCATCTCGTCGCCACCCGGCGCGCGATGGGTTCGAAGACCGGGACCGGCGGCTCCGCCGGGGTCGCCTGGCTGGAGAAGCGGGCCACGAAGAACGTCTTCCCCGAGCTGTGGACGGCGCGCAGCCATGTCTGAGACCTTCGCCGCCAGGTCCGGGACCCTCACCGCGCGGGCCGCGGCGCTCGATGCCGTCGACCCGCTCGCGGACCGGCGGAAGCTGTTCACCCTCGACGACACCGTCTATCTCGACGGCAACTCGCTCGGCGCACTGCCGGCGCACGTGCCCGCCCGGGTGCAGGAGGTCCTCACCCGCGAGTGGGGCGAGTTGCGCATCCGGTCCTGGGGCGAGAGCGGCTGGTGGACCGCGCCGGAACGGATCGGTGACCGGATCGCCCCGCTCGTCGGGGCCGCCGCCGGACAGATCGTCGTCGGCGACTCGACCAGCGTGAACGTCTTCAAGGCCGTCGTCGCGGCCACCCGGCTGGCGCCGGAGGGGCGCGACGAGATCCTCGTCGACGCGACGACCTTCCCCACGGACGGGTACATCGCCGAGTCCGCGGCCCGGATGACCGGTCACCGGCTGGTCCCGGTCGCCCCCGCCGAGGTGCCCGGCGCGCTGGGCCCCCGTACCGCGGCCGTTCTGCTCAACCATGTCGACTACCGCACCGGCAGGCTCCACGACCTGCCCGGACTCACCGCCGCCGTGCACGCGGCGGGCGCCGTCGCGATCTGGGACCTGTGCCACAGCGCGGGCGCCCTGCCCGTCGGCCTCGACGCGTACGGCGTGGACCTGGCGGTCGGCTGCACGTACAAGTACCTGAACGGCGGCCCCGGTTCGCCCGCCTACATCTACGTCGCCGAACGCCACCAGGCGGCCTTCGACTCACCGCTGCCGGGGTGGACGTCGCACGCCGACCCGTTCGGCATGACCCCCGCGTACACCCCGGCCGACGGTGCCGTACGGGGCCGGGTCGGCACGCCCGACATCCTCTCCATGCTGGCGCTCGAAGCGTCGCTCGACGTGTGGGACGGAGTGTCGGTCGAGGCGGTACGGGCCAAGTCCCTGGTTCTGACGGACTTCTTCCTGGAGTGCGTCGCCGGGTACGTGCCCGAGGGCCGGGTCACCTCGGTGACCCCGGCCGCGCACGCGGAACGCGGCAGCCAGGTCGCGCTGCGCTGCGCGGACGCGGAGCCGGTGATGAGCGCGCTCATCGCGCGGGGCGTCGTCGGGGACCTGCGCCGGCCGGACGTGCTGCGGTTCGGATTCACGCCGCTGTACGTCGGTTTCGCGGACGTGGAACGGGCGGCGCGGGCGCTGGCAGAGGTGCTGGCGGGCTAGGGCCTGTCGAAAAACCGTCGACGGGCCGGGAGTTCCCGGCGGTCGCGGCGGGTCAGGGTGCTGTCGGCGCCCTGACCCGCCGGGGGCGCGGGCAGGATGTGGTGCGACGGCAGCGGACGACGGGGGTACACCACATGATTTTCGACATCGGCCGGGACGAGGGCGGCCCTGTCCCTGCCGTGCCGCCGCCCGGCTGGGTGCGGGCCTCGCGCACGGTCCTGTCCGGAGTGGTGCGACGACCGGACGACCTCCGCGTGCTGTGCGAACTGGGCTTCCCGCAGGGCCCGTTCCGGATGGCCCCGCCCCTCGCGGCCGAGGACTGCACCGTGGAACGGTCCACGCTGGTGCACCTCGGCGACGAAGTGGAGGTCGTGGCGCGGGAGTTCGGCGAGCTGCTGCTCTTCGGGGCGGTCCAGGGCTGGTACCTCTTCCTGCACCTCGGTGACGGCACCGTGCACGCCTTCCCGGACGAGATCGCACTCTTTCCGGGGGATTTCCGGCCGGTGCACGCGGATCTCTCCTCGCTGGGGCACCTGCTCGGTCTGCTGCACCGGCGAAAGCTCCGGGTGGCGCGCGAGTGCGCGGGCGGCGACCAGCGTGCGCCCTACGCCGAACTCGCCCGGTTCGCCGACGGGGTGCGGGCCGAATTCGACGGCGCCGATCCCGCGGTCTTCTCCGAGGACAGCCCCTGGACCTACTTCTTCGGTGATCTTGAGGGCGGTCTGTACGGGGCGTACTACTACCGCCTGGCGGGGGAGTGAGACCGGGTGGTCCACCGCCGGGGGACGGGAGCCTTTCGTACTGGTACCGTCCCCGCAGGTCAGGCCAGTTGGGCACAGCTACAGGACGGTTGGAGCAGCATGTCGGATTCTGCCGCGCGTGATCGGGACGCAGCCGAGACCGAGTCGGCCCTCTCGCATCCACCGGTCGCGCCCGACGCATCCGCCGCCTACGGCAGCCACCCCGACCAGCTGATCGACTTCTACGCCCCGCGCGACGGGCGGACCGGGGCGCCGGTCGTGGTCGTCCTGCACGGCGGGTCGTGGCGGGCGCCGTACGACCGGCAGCATGTGTCGCCGTTCGCGGACTTCCTGGCCCGGCGCGGATTCGCCGTCGCCAGCGTCGAGTACCGGCGCGGCAGCGAGATCCCGCAGCAGCGGGGGGCCGGTCCGGTGGCGGGCCGTTGGCCGGAGACCTTCGACGATGTCGCCGCGGCGATGGACGCGCTGCCGGCGTTGCTGGCCCGGGAACTCCCGGAGGCCGATGCCCGGCGGATCGTCGTCACCGGGCACTCCGCGGGCGGGCAGCTGGCCCTGTGGGCCGCCGCCCGGCACGTACTGCCCGAGGGCTCGCCGTGGCGGCTGCCCGCGCCGCCGCAGCTGCGGGGCGTCGTCGCCCTCGCGCCGATCGCCGACTTCGCCACCGCCGTCGGGCTGGACGTGTGCTCCGGGGCGGTCGGTCAATTCCTCGGCCGCGAGGAGGACTTCGGGGAGCGGGCCCCGCACGCCGACCCGGCCGTGCTGCTGCCCACCGGCATCGCCACCACCGTGGTGCAGGGCACCACCGACTTCGATGTGCCGCAGGCGGTCGCGGAGGCGTTCGTCGACGCGGCGGCGAAGGCGGGTGAGACGGTGGGGCTGACCCTGCTGCCCGACGTCGGCCACTACCCGCTGATCGACCCGGCGGCGGACGCGTGCGCGGTGGTGGCGGAGGAGCTCGCACAGCTGGCCTGGTGAGCGGAGGTACGGCGGTGCGGAGGAGACCGTAGTACTTGCGACGGACGGCACAGGATCCGTATCACTGCTGACGACCGGGTCCCGGACCGCCCCCTACCGTGGAGGCGTGACCGAGACCAAGAGCAGAAGTCCGGAGTACCGGATGGCCGCGGGGGCGATAGGCGGCCTCCGCCAGGCCCTCTTCCACGACGCGTTCGCCTACCGCCCGATGCCGCAGCTGCCGACCGACGGGCCGGTGATCCGCCGGCTGCCGAAGCGGGTACGGGCGCGTGCCACCTGGGCGCCGCACGCGATGGTGGTGATGGCCGCACTCATCACCTTCCTGACGGGAATCTCCCGGACGAGCTTTCCGCCCGCCGAGGTGATCGCGGCGCTCCCGGCCGTCTGCGTCGTGATGACGCTGGTCAGGCCGGTCGGGGCGTTCTGGATGTCGCTCGCGTCGACCCCGGTGACCGCGGTGCTCGGCGGCGGCGGATGGCCGTGGGGGCCGAGCACGTTCTTCGCGCACCTGGTCGTGCTGGTCGTCGTGGCGGTCAGGACCGGGCCGCGCACCGCCGCCTGGATGTGGGGCCTGACCGTACTGCTCGGCACGTTCATGGAGAACGCCGTCTGGCGCTCCGGGACCACCACCGTGGGCATGGCGCTGACCTCCGCGTTCGCCCTGCTCATGGTCTCCATGGTGCAGATCCGCCGTGAGGCGGAGCGCGAGGTGACCGTGCAGCGCACCGTGACCGCCGTCGAACGCGACCGGCGCACGCTGCTGGAGGAGCGCACCACCATCGCCCGTGAGCTGCACGACGTGGTCGCGCACCACATGTCGGTCGTCGCGATCCAGGCCGAGGCCGCCCCGTACCGGGTGGAGAATCCGCCGCCCGAGCTGGAGCAGGCCTTCGTCACGATCCGGGAGAACGCCGTCGCCGCCCTCACCGAACTGCGCCGGGTCCTCGGCGTCGTCCGGGCGGAGGACTACCAGGCGCCGGACGCCCCGCAGCCCACCCTCGCCCAGCTCGACGGGCTCCTCGCCAATGTGCGCGAGGCGGGCCTGGAGACGGAGAAGACGATCACCGGTGCGGTGCGTGAGCTGCCGCAGGGGGTCGAGCTGTCCGCGTACCGGATCATCCAGGAAGCCCTCAGCAACACGCTGCGGCACGCACCGGGCGCATCCGCCAAGGTGGAGATCGGCTATGTGCTGGGCGGGCTCGGTCTGCGGGTCGTCAACGGGCCGCCCACCGGTCCGGTGAAGCCCTCGCCGGGGGCCGGTCACGGGATCACGGGGATGCGGGAGCGGGTCGCGATGCTGAACGGCGACATGACGGCCGAGGCGACGGGCGAGGGCGGCTACGAGATCGCCGCTTTCATCCCCGTGCAGGCCGATCCCGAATCCCAGGAGCAGGACGGGACGCGCGGGGCCGGGACGCGCGGGGCCGGGCCGGTCGGGTTCGGGAAGACGGAGCGGGCGGAACAGGCGGACCGAGCATGAGCACCCCCACCACCCCGCCCATCCGGGTGCTGATCGTGGACGACCAGATGATGGTCCGCGAGGGCTTCTCGGTGCTGCTCAACGCCATGCCGGGGATCGAGGTCGTCGGCGAGGCGGTCGACGGGCGGCAGGCCATTGCGCAGGTCGCGGCCCTGCGCCCCGATGTGGTCCTGATGGACATCCGGATGCCGGAACTCAACGGCATCGAGGCCACGCGCGAGATCGTCGCCGCCGACGCGGACGCCAAGGTGCTGGTGCTGACCACCTTCGACCTCGACGAGTACGTCTACCAGGCGCTGCGTGCCGGCGCGTCCGGCTTCCTCCTCAAGGACGCCTCCGCGCGCCAGCTCGCCGACGGGGTACGGGTGGTGGCCGCCGGTGAGGCCCTGCTCGCCCCGACCGTCACCAAGCGGCTGATCAACGAGTTCTCGAAGCTCGCGGAGTCCCCGCGCTCGCCCGCCCTCGCCCGGATCGGCGACCTCACCGAGCGCGAGACGGAGGTGCTCGTCCTCATCGCGCAGGGCCGTTCCAACGCCGAGATCGCCTCGCATCTGGTGGTCGCCGAGTCCACCATCAAGACGCATGTGAGCCGCATCCTGGTGAAGCTGGGACTGCGGGACCGCACCCAGGCGGCCGTCTTCGCGTACGAGGCCCGGCTGGTCACACCGTCCTGAGGTGCCGGGGGCGCGGGTTGCGCGCGGAAGCGTGCGGGGTGGGTGGAAGCGTGCGGGGTGGGTGGTCGGCGGCGGTGGAGTGCGGTTAGCGTCCGCCTATGCACCCGTCTCCCCGTTCCGCGGCCGATGCCCCCTTCGACCCCTGGTCCCGGGCCTTCGTCGCCGACCCGTACCCCGCCTACGCCGCGCTGCGCGCCACCGGCCGGGTGCACCGCTTCGAGCCGACCGACCAGTGGCTCGTCCCGCACCACGCCGATGTGTCCGCGCTGCTGCGCGACCGTCGCCTGGGGCGCACGTATCTGCACCGCTTCACCCACGAGGAGTTCGGCCGCACGCCGCCGCCCGCCGAGCACGAGCCCTTCCACACCCTCAACGGGCAGGGGATCCTCGATCTGGAGGCCCCCGACCACACCCGGATCCGGCGCCTGGTCTCCAAGGCGTTCACCCCGCGTACGGTCGAGCAGCTCGTCCCGACCGTGCGGCGGCTGGCCGCCGAGCTGGTCGACTCCTTCGTCGAGGCGGGCGGCGGCGATCTGCTCACGGCGGTCGCCGAGCCGCTGCCGGTGGCCGTCATCGCCGAGATGCTCGGCATCCCGGAGTCCGACCGGGCCCCGCTGCGGCCCTGGTCCGCGGCGATCTGCGGAATGTTCGAGCTGAACCCGTCCGAGGAGACCGCCCGCGCCGCCGTCCGCGCCTCGCTCGACTTCTCCGCGTATCTGCGTGAGCTGATCGAGGAGCGGCGCAGGAACCCCGGTACGGATCTGATCTCCGCGCTCATCGCCGCCCACGACGAGGGGGAGCGGCTGAGCGAGCAGGAGATGATCTCCACCTGTGTGCTGCTGCTGAACGCCGGCCACGAGGCGACCGTCAACACCACCGTGAACGGCTGGTGGACCCTGCTGCGCCACCCCGGGCAACTGGCCGCCCTGCGCGCCGACCACGGGCTGCTGCCGACGGCGATCGAGGAGCTGATGCGGTACGACACCCCGTTGCAGATGTTCGAGCGTTGGGTCCTGGACGACATCGAGATCGACGGCACCGTCGTTCCGCGCGGTTCGGAGGTGGCCCTGCTCTTCGGCTCAGCCAACCGCGACCCGGCCCGCTTCACCGCCCCGGACACCCTGGACCTGGCCCGGCGGGACAACCCGCACATCACCTTCGGGGCGGGCATCCACTTCTGCCTGGGCGCCCCGCTGGCCCGGGTCGAACTGGCCGCGTCCTTCGGCGAGCTGCTGCGCCGCGCCCCGGACCTGCGGCTTGCGGCCGAACCGGAGTGGAACCCGGGCTATGTGATCAGGGGCCTGAAGGAACTGCGCGTGGAGCTGTGACGAGGCCGCGGGCCGGGACTTCGATGCGCCGGGCGTCCGGCTGCCCGGCGCTCAGCATCCCGGCCCACAGGCCAGGGGCGGGCCCTCCAGTACGTCGAAGGCCACCCCGAAGCCGGTGAGGGCGGCGAGCGCCGCCACCGCCCCGAGCGCCCGTCGCCACTTCCGCCCCGCGAGGGCGACGAGGACGAGCCCGGCCGTGATGCCGCCGAGCGCCATGACCGGGAGCCCGAGCCAGAGCACGTTCCACTCCGTCGCGCCCTCGAAGCCGCCGAAGATGCCAGGCCTGCCGTACGGTGCCCAGGCGAGCGTCCCGGCGGCCCCGCCCGCGGCGACGACCAGGCATCCGGCGATCCCGCGGACGGCTTCGCTTCGGTTCTCCACGAACGGGGTGACGCAGGGGCACCGCGGTGAGGTTGCATCTCGCGTCGAGCCCGCATCTCGCGTCGAGCCCGCGTCTGGCCGGGAGTCCCTGGCCCCCACGTCACTGTCAGGTCAGGACATCGCGCCTGCGCAATGCCCCCACCCCGGCCCCGACCAGCACCGCCGCGACGGCGGTGAGCGCGAGCACCGGGCCCCATTCCATTCCCGTGCCACCGGGCAGCTTCGGCAGATGCGTGAACGGTGACACGTCCATCACCGCCTGCGGCATGTCGACGGCGGGCCCGAGCCACCCCAGCGCCAGACAGATCCCGGCGACGCCCCAGGCCGCCACCGCCGCCTTCGGGAACGCCCCGTACAGCAGGACCGTCACCCCGCCCAGCAGCCAGATCGCCGGCAGCTGTGCCAGCGACGCACCCAGCACGGCCGGGAGATCGTGGCCGTAGCCGGCGGCCAGGCCGAGGCCACCGGCCGCCATGAGCAGGGCCGCGCCGCCGAACGCGATGACCAGATGGCCGGCCGCCCACCCGATCCGGCCCACTCCGCCCGCCAGCACCGGCTCGGCGCGTCCGGCGGTCTCCTCGCCGTGCAGCCGCAGCACCGACGCGACGATGTACAGCGCCGCGACCATCCCGAGCACGGAGACCATCGCGGCGAGGAACGCGTCGGTCAGACCGGACTGTCCGCCCATCCGCTCGAAGATCTCCCTGGTCTTCGCGTTGTCACCGACGAGATCGGCCGCCCCGCCGGTCAGTCCGCCGAAGGCGACACCGACCACGGCGAAGGAGAGCGTCCACCCGGTCAGCGCACCGCGCTGGAGCCGCAACGCGAGACCGAACGCCGTGGAGATCCGCCCCTGCGCGGGCCCCGGTCTGGTGGCCAGGAAGCTCATGCCGACATCGCGCCGCCCGGCCAGGCCGTACGCGAGGACGGCCTGGACCGCCACGGCCGCCGCGAAGACGAGCAGCACCCACCAGCGCTCGTCCGCGTACGCCCGTACGTTCTCCGCCCAGCCGATGGGGGAGAGCCAGGTCAGCACGGAAGAGCCGTCGTCCGTCGCCGAGTCGCCCGCCGCCTTCAGGACGAACGCGGCACCGATCACCGCCGCGGTGAGCCCCTTGGCGAGCCGGGCGCTCTCGGTGAACTGCGCTGCGATTGCGGCCGTGCAGGCGAACAGCACACCCGTCCCGGCGACTGCCAGGGCGAGCGCCAGTGTCCCGGCGCCGCCCGCGCCGGACCCGGCCAGGCCCGCCGCGATCACCAGCGCCAGTGCCGCGTTCGCGATCACCGCGGTGAGCAGCGCTGCGGTCAGCGGGGCGCGGCGTCCCACCATCGCGGAGGAGAGCATCTCCTGGCGGCCGGTCTCCTCTTCCTCCCTGGTGTGCCGGATGACGACGATCAGGCTCATCACGGCCGCCAGCACCGCTCCGAAGGCGGCCATCCGCCAGCTCACGAGCCCGCCGACCGAGTCGTCGAAGACCGGTCCGTACATCGCCCGGAGGGAGCTGTTGCCGTTCATCGACGCGGCGAGTTCGGCGCGCTGGGCGGTGGTGTCGTACAGCGAGGCGATGGAGCTGCCGACGGAGGAGAAGGAGCCGCCGAGGGCGAGCACCCAGATCGGCAGCATGACGCGGTCGCGCCGCAGTGCGAGCCGCAGCAGGGGCCACGTCCCGGCGAGCTGCCCGGTCGTGGCCCCGGTCGGGCGCCGGGTGCCGGCCGGGGCGGTCGTGGTCACGGCAGTCATCGCGCCGCCACCCCCGCGCCCTCGTCGCTGCCGGGCGCGTCCGCCGTGTTCGTCGTGTCCGTCGTGTTCGTCGCGTCCGTCGTGTAGTGGCGCAGGAACAGCTCCTCCAACGTGGGCGGGGTACTGGTCAGCGTCCGTACGCCCGACGCGGTGAGCGACTTGAGAACGGCGTCCAGCTTGTCCGTGTCGACCTGGAGCGTGACCCGCAGGCCCTGGACGTCGAGGTCGTGGACGCCGGGCAGACGGTCGAGCCCGGCGGGCGCTCCGGCCAGCTCGGCGCTGATGTTCGTACGCGTCAGGTGGCGCATGTCCGCCAGCGAACCCGTCTCCACCGTCCGCCCCTGGCGGATGATGCTGACCCGGTCGCAGAGCGTTTCGACCTCGCTGAGGATGTGGCTGGAGAGCAGGACCGTCCGCCCGCGCGCACGCTCCTCGGCGACGCAGTCCTGGAAGACCTCCTCCATCAGCGGGTCGAGTCCGCTGGTGGGTTCGTCCAGGATCAGCAGATCCACATCGGAGGCGAAGGCGGCGACGAGAGCGACCTTCTGGCGGTTGCCCTTGGAGTACGTACGCCCCTTCTTGGTCGGGTCGAGCTCGAACCGGTCGACGAGGTCGGCGCGCCGGGCCCGGTCGAGGCCGCCGCGCAGGCTCCCGTACAGATCGATCACCTCGCCGCCGGAGAGGTTGCGCCACAGCGTGACGTCACCCGGAACGTACGCCACCTTGCGGTGGAGCTCCACCGCGTCGCGCCACGGGTCGCGGCCGAGCAGCTGGGCGGCGCCGGAGTCGGCCCGCAGCAGACCCAGCAGCACCCGGATGGTGGTGGACTTCCCGGAGCCGTTGGGCCCGAGGAAGCCATGGACCTCGCCGGCCTCGACGGTGAGGTCGAGGCCGTCCAGCGCGTGTGTCCGACCGAACGACTTGTGCAGTCCGGCCACCGTGATTGCCTTCGTCATGTTTTGAACGTACGCTACTTTCATGAATTTGTGAAGTTAAGGAAGCGTATAAAGTTGGCGTCATGGCGGGGGCCGGGAAAGCAGGGGAGACGATCGGGCGATGACCAGCGAAACCGAACAGAGCATGCGCTCCGGGCGTGACGCGGAGGCCGTGTCGCGGTTCGTGGAGCGGTTCGCGTCCGACATGACCGAGGCGGGGATGCAGCGGATGGCGTCCCGGGTCTTCGCCGCGCTCCTGGCGGACGACGACGGCTGCATGACCTCCGCCGAGCTCGCCATGGCGCTGCAGATCAGCCCGGCGGCCGTGTCCGGTGCGGTCAACTACCTCACGCAGGTCAGCATGGTCGGCCGTGAGCGCGAGCCGGGCTCGCGCCGCGACCGTTATCGCGTGCACGACGAGGTCTGGTACACCACCTTCGTCAGCCGCGACCGGGTACTGACCCGCTGGGAGAGCACCCTCAAGGAAGGCGCCCGCACCCTGGGCGAGGACACCCCGGCCGGTGCCCGGCTCATCGAGACGGCGGCGTTCTTCGAGTTCCTGCAGGACGAGCTGGGCGGGTTGATGGACCGCTGGCGCGAGCACCGCAAGACGCTCGACCTCCCGTCCGGCGGTGGGCGCGCGGACGCCTGACGGGCACGCGGGGCCCGGCCGCGCCCCGTCACATCCCGTCACGTCACGTGCCCGTCACATCGGACCGGGGACCATCTCCGCCAGGCCGTCGAGGGCTTCGGGGTCGGACGGATCGATGCCCTGGTACGAGTCCTGCGGCCAGTACGGCCGCCCCTCGATCCAGGCGACGACCACCGGCCCCTTGTCGAGCCACCCGCGCAGCTCGACGGTCCCGGTAGGCGCGGGCAGCCCCGCCCAGGGGCACTTGTCGGGCCCCGGCGGCATGAGCCGCAGCAGCCCCTCCGGCAGGGCCCCGCCGTCATCGACGCCCCCTGCGCCCGGACGCTATCCCTATCCCTGCGCCACCGGCAGCATCAGCCCCCAGGCCCCCGCCCGCACCGTCCAGGTCCGTGTCCGGACCGGGCCGCCGACCTGTATGTCCGCCCGGTAGCGGAAGTCCGCGCCCGAGACCGTGACGGCCTTCGCCTCCGTCGTCTCCGGGTCGGCCGCCGGCGGGCGGATCACCACCTCCGCCAGGCCGCCGTCGCCGCCCTGCGAGGTCACGGTCACCGATTCGACCGGGCGGTCCAGATCGTTCAGCAGGACGCCGTCGGCCTCGACCCGCAGCCGGTGCGTGGGCGGCGGGGCGGTGGGCGTCGCCGGGGTGGGGCGCACCAGCGTGCGGACCAGGTTGCGGCAGGTGTCCCAGACCGCGGTGACCCCCGTGTGCGCGGCCGCCGCGCCCGACAGCGTGCTCAGGGCCGGGATGTGCAGCGCGCCCAGGACCACGCCGTCGCTGTCGTCGACCAGCAGGTCGAGCCTGCGCACGGCACCGTCCAGCGCGGTGCGCGCCGCCGCCACCGCGCCCATGGGCACGCCGAGCGAATGGGCGAGTTCCAGCGCGGCCGCACTGCCGACCGGGATCAGCGAGAGCACGCTCCCGGCCGGCTCCCGCTCCCGGTGCAGCTGGGCCACCGCCCGCCGCAGCGCGCGGTCGTCGCCGACCACCACCGGCCGCCGACTGCCCCGGCGGGACAGGGCACGGGCGAATTCCTCGGGCCCGTCGGGCAGGCAGATCTTGGCGTGCGAACCGGCGCTCAGCACGTCCTTCGCGATACGCACGGACTCGCCGTCGGTCCGGCGGGCGACCGGGTCGATGACCACCAGCAGCTGGTGCGCACCGTCGCCGGGGGGCTGGGCAGCCGACACCTCGGTCCTTCCTCGGGTAGCATCTTGGTGCAAGAGCCCCTTGCGCTATTGCGCCAGGGGCTTCGTCTATTCCGGGGCACCCGGTTCGACGGTTCAGGCCTTGTCGTACATCGTCGTACGGCATGTACGACGTTTACGTACGCCCCCTGACCTTGGACATGCCCCGCCCGGAAGGGGTGTACGCCTGTGCCCGCACTTGTGCTGCTCGGTGCTCAGTGGGGTGACGAGGGCAAGGGAAAGGCCACCGACCTCCTCGGTGGATCCGTGGACTATGTGGTGCGTTACCAAGGCGGCAACAACGCCGGCCATACGGTGGTCGTCGGTGACCAGAAGTACGCACTGCATCTCCTCCCCTCCGGAATCCTTTCGCCGGGGTGTACCCCGGTCATCGGAAACGGTGTCGTCGTCGACCCGGCCGTCCTGCTCTCCGAGCTGAGTGGGCTGAACGACCGCGGCGTGGACACGTCCAAGCTGCTGATCAGCGGCAATGCCCATTTGATCACTCCGTACAACGTCACGGTCGACAAGGTGACGGAACGGTTCCTCGGGAAGCGCAAGATCGGCACGACCGGTCGAGGCATCGGCCCGACGTACGCCGACAAGATCAACCGCGTGGGCATCCGCGTCCAGGACCTCTACGACGAGTCGATCCTGGAGCAGAAGGTCGAGGCGGCCCTGGAGCAGAAGAACCAGCTCCTCGCCAAGGTCTTCAACCGGCGCGCGATCGAGTCCGGCAAGATCGTCGAGGAGATGCTCCAGTACGCGGAGCAGATCAAGCCTTACGTCGCCGACACGACGCTGATCCTGAACGACGCCATCGACGCGGGCAAGGTCGTCCTCTTCGAGGGCGGTCAGGGCACGCTGCTCGACGTCGACCACGGCACGTACCCCTTCGTCACCTCGTCGAACCCGACCGCGGGCGGCGCCTGCACCGGTGCCGGCGTGGGCCCGACGAAGATCAGCCGGGTCATCGGCATCCTCAAGGCGTACACCACTCGCGTCGGCGCGGGCCCGTTCCCCACGGAGCTGCTCGACGAGGACGGCGAGGCGCTGCGCCGCATCGGTGGCGAGCGCGGTGTCACCACCGGCCGTGACCGTCGCTGCGGCTGGTTCGACGCGGTCATCGCGCGGTACGCGACCCGGGTCAACGGTCTCACCGACTTCTTCCTCACCAAGCTGGACGTGCTGACCGGCTGGGAGCAGATCCCGGTGTGCGTGGCGTACGAGATCGACGGCAAGCGCGTCGAGGAACTCCCGTACAGCCAGACCGACTTCCACCACGCGAAGCCGGTCTACGAGATGCTGCCGGGCTGGTCCGAGGACATCACGAAGGCCAAGACCTTCGGCGACCTGCCGAAGAACGCGCAGGCGTACGTGAAGGCGCTGGAGGAGATGTCCGGCGCCCCGATCTCCGCGATCGGTGTCGGCCCCGGCCGCACCGAGACCATCGAGATCAACTCCTTCCTCTAGGAGGCAGGGCGGGGGAGGGCCGGGACGCACCGTTCCGGCCCTCCCCCGTTCCGTTCCCACTCCTCGCCTTTCAGTCCTTGCCGCAGATCCGCAGCCCCTTCGGTGTCGCGCACGGCCGGTGTCCGTGGCGTCCCTCCTCTTCCGGAGCGCGCGGGCCAATGGTCCAGACCTTGACAGGTTCAGACCATTGGGGTTTGAGTGGCGGGACGTCCAGACGGCCCGCTGAGGTGTTCGGCGTGCCCTGCCGAAGGAGTGAGCAGCGCTGAAACGCATCAAGAGCCTTCTGATCGTGCTGAGTTCCGTCGTCGCGACGGCCGCCTTCCTCCCCACCGCCACCGCCTCCGCCGCCGCGGATCCGGCCCCGAAGTGCGCGCCCGTGTGGAGTTCGTCGACCGCCTACACGCAGGGCGGCATGGTCTCGCACCACGGCCGCAACTGGACGGCCAAGTGGTGGACGCAGAACGAGAATCCGGGTGCCACGACCGTCTGGGCCGATCAGGGGGCCTGTGCGGGCGGGATCTCGGACTTCGTCATCAGCGAGGCGCAGTTCGACGCGATCTTCCCGGACCGCAACCCCTTCTACACGTACCAGGGCCTGATCGACGCCCTGCACGCCTACCCGCGCTTCGCGAACACCGGTACGCCGACCACGCGGGCCCAGGAGGCCGCGGCGTTCCTGACCCACGCGGACTTCGAGTCGGTCGGGCTCCGGTACGTGAAGGAGATCAACGAGGCCAACTACTGGCGCAAGTGCGACTACAGCCAGCCGTACGGCTGCCCGGCAGGACAGAAGGCCTACTACGGCCGGGGCCCGATCATGTTCAGCTGGAACTTCAACTACAAGGCCGCGGGCGACGCGCTCGGCCTCGATCTCCTCAACAACCCCTGGCTGGTCGAGCAGGACCCGTCCATCGCCTGGCAGGCGGCCCTCTGGTACTGGAACACCCAGAACGGCCCCGGCGCGATGACCTCGCACGAGGCGATGGTCGGCGGTGCGGGATTCGGCGAGACGATCCGTTCGCTCAACGGCTCCCTGGAGTGCGACGGCGGGAACCCCGGCTCGGTCGCCGCCCGGGTCGCCATGTACGAACGGATCACCGGCATCGTCGGTGCGGCGCCGGGCTCCCGGCTGGGCTGCTGACGGCCCGCCGCCGGGCCGGCCGGGTCCGGCGTTCCGCATGCTGGACGGGGTCGGAGTTTTTCCCTCGGCTCCGTCCGTGCTGCGCCGCATGATCCGGATGAACTCCTTCCGGAATTCCCCCTGTTGAGGGCGGGGTCGGCGGTGTGAATGCGCCGTCGGTCCCCCTGTGAACGCTCCGTCGGGAAGGGTTCCCCTGTTGGTCCAGACCTTGACAGGTTCAGACCAGCGGCGCTTGAGTGACCGTCAACCCCCCATGGCGGTGCACCGGCCGGCCGGTTGCGCCGCACCGAAGGAGTGATCGCATGATCAGACGCATCATGGGCCTGCTGGCCGCGCTGGGCGCGGTCGTCGCAATGGTCGTCGTCCTCCCCGCCACCACCGCCGCGGCAGCCGACTGCGCGGCACCCTGGAACTCCTCGTCCGTCTACACCGGCGGCGGATCGGCCTCCTACAACGGGCACAACTGGACCGCCAAGTGGTGGACCCAGAACGAGACCCCCGGCAGCTCCGACGTCTGGGCGGACCAGGGCAGTTGCGGCGGTGGCGGTACGGACCCGGGTACCCCGTCCGGCTTCGTCGTCAGCGAGGCGCAGTTCAACCAGATGTTCCCGAACCGGAATCCGTTCTACACGTACAGCGGACTGACTGCGGCCCTGAGCGCCTACCCGGGCTTCGCGAACACCGGAAGCGACACCGTCAAGCGCCAGGAAGCGGCGGCGTTCCTCGCCAACGTCAGCCACGAGACGGGCGGTCTGGTGTACGTGGTCGAGCAGAACACGGCCAACTACCCGCACTACTGCGACAGCAGCCAGCCCTACGGCTGCCCGGCCGGCCAGTCCGCGTACTACGGCCGCGGGCCGATCCAGCTCAGCTGGAACTTCAACTACAAGGCCGCCGGTGACGCCCTCGGCATCGATCTGCTGGGCAATCCGTACCTGGTCGAGCAGGACGCCTCGGTCGCCTGGAAGACCGGCCTCTGGTACTGGAACACCCAGAACGGCCCCGGCACCATGACCGCCCACAACGCCATGGTGAACGGTGCGGGATTCGGTGAGACGATCCGCTCCATCAACGGCTCCCTGGAGTGCAACGGCGGCAATCCCGCCCAGGTCCAGAGCCGTATCGACCGCTACCAGGCGTTCGTATCGATCCTCGGCACCACACCCGGCTCCAATCTGAGCTGCTGACCCGCATTCCGCGGATCCGCGATGGTGGAGCCCCACCCGACGGGGGCGGGGGTGGGCCGGTCGGCAGGAGCCAACCCCCAGTCTGTCCAGGGGGTGTTTGGTCCCTCTGGAGTCCGGGCTAGAAGGCAAGAGACCGGGCGTCGACGGGGC
>NZ_JBHWIY010000004.1:293466-525901 GCF_042731715.1 Streptomyces sp. NPDC059832
AACGTCGAAACCAAACCGGATCCCAGACTGGGCGCGCTACCAAAACGCACCAACACCTAAGGGTGACACCCCCCCCCAGGCGGGCCCCCCGCCGCCCCGCCCACCCCCCCCCCCTCTCCGGTTCACCGGGCGGTGTCCGCTCCCGTGACGTCCAGGGACCGGAAGGCGAGCCACAGGTCGTAACGGGCGCTGGGCGCCTGGAGCAGTGAGCGGCCGAGCACCGATTCGAGCCGGGTGAGACGTTTGCGTACCCCCGGCACCGAAATGCCCAACACTTCAGCTGTCGGGGTGAGTTGGGCCTCGCAGTGGAGCCAGGCGCGGAGGGTGTCCCGCGGGTCCGTGGCGCTCCTGGGAGTGTCGGGCTCGGTGAGCGGGCGCAGTTGCTGGGCCGCCCATTCCCGTACGGCCGGGGTGCGCAGGATGTCGTCCAGGCCGAGGGGCGGCCGAGCCATTTTCTCGTCCCGGCGGGCCCTCGCGGTCCCGGTGGGGGTGGCGCGGATGCGCAGGGCCAGGTCGAGGGCGGCCTGGTCGCCGACCCGGTTCAGGTCGAGGCCGAGCAGTTCGCCGATCAGCCGGAGCCGGGCGGCCAGGGTGTTGCGGTGGATCTTCAGATGCAGGGTCGCGTGCGAGGAGAACGCGAGCCAGGAGGCGAGCGTCGCCGCGAGCTCCTGGCTGCCCGGGTCCTGGCCGCGCCGCGGCAGATAGGTGAGCAGCGGGTGCAGCAGCTCGTCCGCCCACCGTGCGCCGTCCGCCCCTGCGGCCACGGCCGGATCCGGCGCCGAGCCGAAGCGGGCATGCCGGTCCGGCAGCCCACGGGCCACGGCCAGTGCGTGGAACGCCTGCCGGTAGCCGGTCGCGGTGTCGGGCAGCGGTACGTCCTCGCTCACGCCCACGACGCACTCGGTCACCACTTCGGCGACCCGGAGGCCGAGTCGCTGTTCGGCCGCGTCCGCGTCCGCCGGCACGACGAGGATCAGATGGCGCGCGTAGACCGGGCACCGGACGATCCAGGACCGGCCGCCGGAGAGCTCCGCGCAGATCCGCGCCACCTCGTCCCGGCGGCCGCTCGGGCACTCCACGACATACAACCGGACGGGGTCGGGCAGCGTGGGCTTCAGGGCGCCCGCCACCTGGTGCGCGATGGACAGCTGACCCGTCATGAGCAGATGCAGCACCGCTTCCCTGCTGCGGGACTCCGCGAGGTCGACGCGGCGCCGCTTGCGTTCCACGGCCTCCGCGGCCCAGCACATGGCGAGCGGCATCGCCACGTCGGAGAGCAGGATGGCGAGCCCGTCCGGCAGCGGGCGCGGTGCGACCACGGCGAGGATCGGGGCGGCGGCGTCCGGCGGGCCGTCCAGCGGGAACAGCAGCGCGGTGTGCGGGCCCCGGTCGAAGGCGAAGGAACGCGCGTCGAGCCCCGACAGGCCCTTTGCGTACTCGCCCGCCATCGCGGCCGACTCGACGCCCGTACCGTCCGCGCTGCGGGTCACGCCGTGCAGCACGGTGCCGTCCCCGGCGAGCAGCCCGGCCCAGCCCGCCGCCCGGCCGGACACCCAGTGCAGAAGCTCCCGGGATCCGCCCGACCGGGCCAGCCGGTACATCCGCAGTACGTCATCGGCCCGTTCCCGCGCGTGCACAGATCCTCCACTCCTGCCCAAAAACCGGAATGCAGGCTACCGGTTTGATTGTGCGGACTGATACCTGCCACGGCCCACACAGTGCGAATTGAAGCTTCCGGGTACCTACCCGAGGACCTAGAGTCCGAACACGGTTGCGGCACCCTCGGGGGAGGGGTAGGGGGCGACAGCAGCGGCTCACGGGGGTGGCCGCTGTCGCGTCGGCCGCAACCGTTCTTCTTCTTCCGTTGTCAGTGGCGGCCCCTAGTGTCGGCTCGCGATCACGACCGTGATCGGAGTCGACCGGGAGAGGCCGCCGCCATGGAGTTCCGCATTGAGCGCAGCGCACTGACCGATGCCGTGGCCTGGGCCGCCCGGGTGCTGCCCACACGCTCACCCGTTCCGGTGCTGGGCGGGCTGCTGCTGGAGGCGGCCGACGGCCGGCTGCGCATCTCGGGGCTGGATTACGAGGCGTCCGCCTGTATCGAGGTGGAGGCGGAGACCGTACGGGCCGGGAAGGTGCTGGTCATGGGCCGCCGGCTGCTCGATGTCTGCCGGGTGCTGCCCGAGAGGGTGGTGGAGTGCGCGGTCGAGGGTTCACGGTTCTCGCTGGCGAGCGACGGTGCCCGGTTCGGCCTCTCGGTGCTTCCGTTCGACGACTACCCGGCACTGCCGTCGCTGCCAAAGGTGCTCGGTGAGGTGGACGCGGACGAGTTCGCGGCGGCCGTCGCCCATGTGGCGGTGGCAGCGGGCCGGGACGACACGCTGCCGACCCTGACCGGCATCCGGCTGTCCCTGGACGGCGACACGATGACGCTCGCCGCCACGGACCGCTACCGGTTCGCGGTGCGCACCCTTGCCTGGAAGCCCGGCGCGGCCGGTGGCGCGGACGGTGTCCCGGCCGAAGTCTCGGCCGATGTCGTGGTCTCCGCCCGCAGGCTCACCGAGATCGCCCGCTCCTTCGGCCGGGGCGGCATGGTCCGGCTCGCGCTGGACGGCGGCTCGGCCGGTTTCGAGCTGGCCGGGATGCGTACGACGGTGCGTCTGCTCGACGGCCGACTGCCGCGTCACGACAAGCTGTTCGCGATGACCGGCGCGGTCACGGCGGAGACGGACCGGGCGCCCCTGGTCGAGGCCGCCAAGCGGGTCGCCGTGGTCGCGGAGGGCGGCAGCCCGCTCCACCTCGCCTTCTCCGACGGCTCGGTGCTGCTCCAGGCGGGCTACGAGGACGACGTCGCCTCCCAGCGACTGCCCGCCGTCCTGGAGGGCGCCGACGAGTTGACGGTCGCGTTCAACCCCGCGTATCTGATGGATGCCCTGGGCTCGTTCGGCACCCCCGTGATCAGGTTCGAGCTGATGGGTCCCGGCCAGCGGGCGATGGTCACCGGCCGGACGCCCGGGGCGGACGCGGAGAGCTCCCGCCCCGCCCACCAGCACCTGCTGATGTCGGCCAAGCCGCTGGTCTGAGGGGTGGGGCCGGTCCTTCCGGGACGGCAGCCCCTGAGAAGTGGGCCGCACGCGCCCCGCTTGGCAGGATCGACGTCATGAACTCTGAGCGGTGGAGCACCCATGTGGTCGAGATCCGCGGTGACGAGGTGACGAAGCGGTACCGGAAGGGCGACGTCCGTGCTCTGCTCGACCGTGAGTGGCGGGCCCTGACCCTGCTGGATGCTCATGCGCCGGGCCTCGCCCCCGCACCGATCGCCGTCGATCGCGACGCCGTTCCGCCGACGGTGGTGATGTCACGGGTGCCGGGGGTTCCGCTGCGGGGATCTCCGGTGGACGCGGAGCGGACGGCGGCGATGGCCGAGACGCTCGACGCGTTGTACGCGGCGGTTCCGTACGACCGTCTTGCCCGGGTGCCGATGCGTCCGGACCACCAGGCCGGGCTGATCGCCCGGCTGCGCACCTGGCACGGTCGGGGACCGGGACCGGCTGCCGCAGCGGTGGTCCGGGCGGCGCTGCGCGAGGGCATGGCCTGGCTGGACCGGTCGGGCCTCGCCGCCGGACCGGACGTCCCCGGTGCACCGGTCTTCGGCCCCGGTGACGGGAACCTCGCCAACTACCTCTGGGACGAGCACGCTTCCCGGGTACGGGTGGTCGACTTCGAGGACTCCGGCCGCAGCGACCGCGCCTTCGAACTTGCGGAGATCACCGAGCATGTCTCCGGCTGGGTCGACGGAGGTTTCGACGCCACGGCCTTCCTCGACTGTTTCGATCTGACCGCCGAGGAGCGCAGCCGTCTGCGGGAGTGCCGTCGTCTGCTCGCGCTGACCTGGTTGTTCATCCTCTCGTTCGAAGATCCCGCGCACCGCAGGAACCCGCCCGGTACGGCTGAGGGACAGGCAGGCCGGCTGCGTGAGCTGCTGGGCTGACCGGCGCGGGCGGAGGACGGCGGGTACGGGTGCGGGGCCGGGCGATCCGCCCGGCCCCGCACGCCTGCCGTCCGCTCGTGGGCCGGCCCGCTGCCCGGCTACTTCGTGAAGATGAAGTACTGCCAGGCGCCGTGCGTGGTCGAGTTCACCGTGTCGCCCGAGGTGCCCTTGACGTACGAGGCGCGGACGCGCATCCGGTAGCCCGTGTCATGGGTGCCGGTCAGCGTCACGATGGACTTCCCGCTGGTGCCGAGCTTGAAGTACTGCGAGCCCGCGTCGTACCACTTGCCCTGGTAGTAGATCTCCAGGGACAGCTTGTGCGAGCGGTTCTTGTAGTACGTCATCGTCGTCGTGAAGACCGGGTTGGTCTTCTTGTGGAAGTACCGGTACGGCGTCTTGCCGATCTTCGCCGTCTTGTACTGCTTGGCGACGGAGGTCGAGACCTTCACCTTGGCGAACGCGGTCGACGTGACCTTCTTCGAGGTGTACCGGCCGTCGCCCTTGAAGATCGCGGTGACGGTGGTGTCCCGGGTCATGTCGACCGTGGTCGACAGGTTGCCCTTGGAGTCGACCTTGCCGGTCTTCACCAGCTTGTTCGGCTTGTCCGGCCCGAACGGGTCCACCCACAGCTCGACGGTGCGGTTCTTGTACGTCTTGCCGAGGTGCGCGGTGAACGACACATCGGCGCCGTAGGAGTACAGCGCCTTGTTGTGGTTCAGGGTCAGCGAGCTGGCCGTCCGGGGCACGGCGACCTTGTCGGAGCCGGACGCCGCGGAGTGGGACGTGTCGCCCGCGAACGACACCTTGTACGTGACCTGGCCGCCCGCGGTCGGGGTGTCGGTGAAGGAGAAGCTGCCGTCCGACTTGAGCGTCACCGGGGGCAGCGCCTTGCCCTTGGGCGACTCGATGTCGGTGCGCGTGACCGTGGCCTTCGAGCCCGCCGGGAACGAGCCCGCGGACTTGACCCGGCCGGTGACGGTCAGCTTCTTGTTGAGCGCCGACTTCTCCGGGGCGTTGACCGTGACGGTGGTCGCGGACTTCACGGCGTCGGTGAGCACCCGCAGCGAACGGACGCCCGCGCTGTTCTCGGTGACCGCGAAGAGCCGGCTGGTGTCCGGCGCCCAGGCCAGCCCGGCCGGAACCAGGAGGTCCGATCCGCTGCTGGTACCGGTGTTGGGGAAGTCGTACGTCCGGATCGGCTTGGTGGTGTCCTGCTTGTAGATGTACACGTCCGGCTCGTAGGAGCCGTCGATGCCCGCGGCGACCGTGCCGTTCGGCGCGATGTCCACGGCGTTCGGGTACGCGTCGGACGGGTACGTGGTCCCGGGCGTGAGGTCCGAGGTCCGGTAGGCCTGGTGGTGGTACGGGTAGCCGCTGGCCACCACGACCTGCTTGCCGTCCGGGCTCAGCGCCAGGTCACGCAGGTTGCCCCCGTCGGTGGAGATCTGCGCGGTCCGCGTCGCCGTCCCCGAGGCGACGTCGTACACGGCCAGCTGGGTGGGGCTCTGGCCCTCGATGCCGGCGGCCAGCGTGCCCGGCGCACCCGGCGCGGACGCCAGGGTCGGCGCCGCGTACCAGGTGCGGTTCGGCTCCTGGTCCAGGGTGATGACCGGCTCGGCACCGGTGAGGTCGAGCGACCCGATGTTGCCCTCGGCCGCCGCCCCGTAGCCGAACCAGAGCTTGCCGCCCGCCAGCGCCGGGTAGGCGGGCTTGGTGTTCGTACCGGTCGCGTATCGGGCGGACTCCACCAGGGCGGAGGTGTCGATCGCCGCGATGGCGTCGGCGCCGCGCACACCCGCGTACAACGTGCCGGAATCGGCGGACAGTTCGAGACCGGTCACGCCCGGCAGCGACGGGATCGTACCGACGACGTTGCCGCTGTAGTCGGTGGCGAGGACCTTGCCACCGGTCGGGTCACTGATGAAGACCCGCTTGTGCACGCCGTCCGCGACGACATCGCCGACGGAAGCGGCGGGAAGGATCTTGCTGGAGTCGGCAGCGGCCGGATTCGCCGCCCCGCCGACCAGAACCACTGAGCTGAAGAGGACCGCGAGCGAGGTCGCGGTCGAGATTCTGCGCGTACGCAAAATGATTTACCCCCACGGTAAGAGAGGGCCGCATGGCACCCAGAGACGAGAGAGGGGTGCGGCCCAGGAACGCAGGGTATGTCATGGCGTCCACAAGTCGTACACATTTGCGGGGCCGGGACGCTCCCGACCCCGCAAATCGTCAGTTCGCCCAGGTGAGGAGGGTCGACCAGGCGCCGGGAGCGACCGCGAAAGTGGGGCCCTCGGGCACCTTGGAGTCCCGGACGTGGATGGCGTGGGGGCAGGCCGCGATCTCCGGTGGGGATCGGTCTCACGGTGCGCGGCCTGATCCGACCGGCCCGTCCGGTCCGCTCAGTCGTCCTTCGTGTACGTGAGCTGCTCGCCGCTGTCGTTGTTCTCGCGGCGCAGGGTGCCGTCCGGGAGCAGGGTGAGCGTGGTGGCCCCGCCCGCCGTGCAGGACGTCATGGGTTCGCCCACACTGACCGTGGAGGGGCCGACCTCGACGGGACCGCCCGGGGACGGCTCGGCGATCAGGGTTGCCCGGAAGACGCAGTGGTAGGAGCCACCGGTGTCGAGCGGACCGTCCGCGGTGAGGGTGAGGACGCTCCGGCCGACCGCGCCCTGCTGGATGACGAGCTTCCGGGTGGAGTGGCCGGCCGCGTTGTCGATGGAGCCCGACCAGGTGCCGAGGTAGCCGGACGGGATGGGGCCGTCGCCGTTCTTCCGGCCGTCGGTGGGGGAGGAGTCCGGCGATGACGGGTCGTCGTTCGCCCGGGAGCCCGACGAGGTGTCCGGGTGGGTCGGGGAGTCGGTGGCGGACGACGTGGGACCCGGCGTCTTGCCGTTCATGAGCGCGTAGACGGATCCGCCCGCGCCTATGGCCACGAGCACGGCGACGGCGACGAGCGCGATGGACGAGCCCCTGCCGCGGCGGGCGGGCTCGGGCTCGGGCTGCGGGGCGGCGGGGTAGGCGGGGCCGTACGGGGGCGTGGCGCCGAATCCGGACTGAGGCTGCGGCTGTTGGTACGGCTGTTGCTGCTGTGGTGGATATCCGTACCCGGCGTGGTTCTGCTGGGGACCGAAGCCCTGGCCGGGGTGCGGCTGGGCGGGCAGCGGCGGGTAGCCGTAGGCGGGGGCCCCGTGCGGTGGGGCGGGCGCGGGGGACGGGGGCGGAGGGTCCGCGAGCTGCGTGGGCACGGGGCGGTCCGAGGGGGCCGCGGGAGGCGTGGGCACCGGGGGTCTCTCGTCCGGTACGGGGGCCTGTGCGGCCGTCGCCGTCTCCTCCGCCGCCTCCTCCGGGTCCTCGGAGTCCAGCAACTCCACGGCGTGGCGGCCGAGTTGGGCGATCAGTGCACCCGGGAGCCAGGGTTCCGCCATGTCTGCGCCGGCCAGGCGCGCCAGGATCGCCTCCGTCGTCGGGCGGGCGGCCGGGTCCTTCCGCAGGCAGTCCCTGACCAGTTCGACGAGGCCCACGGGGACGCCGGTCAGGTCCGGGTCCTCCTGCGCGATCCGGAACATCTGCGCGTGCGCGCCGCTGTCGGACGCCCCGAACGGGAACCGGCCGGTCGAGGCGTACGCCAGTACCGAGCCGAGACAGAACACGTCGCACGCCGGGGTCACCCGCTCGCCCCGTACCTGCTCGGGCGCCATGAAACCGGGCGATCCGACCAGGGCCCCGGTGCGGGTCACACCGCCGTCGGTGACGGTGTCGAGTGCGCGGGCTATACCGAAGTCGATGACGCGCGGTCCGTCGATCGTCAGCAGGATGTTGGAGGGCTTGAGATCGCGGTGGATGAGCCCGGCGGCATGGATGGCCTGGAGGGCGTGGGCGAGACCGGCCCCCAGGATGTGGACCGAACGCTCGGGCAGGGGGCCGTACGCACCGGAGGCCGCGCCCTCGGGGGTGCGCGAGCGGCCGGTGACGGTGGCGTGCAGCGAGGGCCCGGCGACGTATCCGGTGGCGACCCAGGGCACGGCGGCCTCGGTGTCCGCGTCCAGCACGGGGGCGGTCCAGGCGGAGCCGACCTGGCGGGCGGCCCGTACCTCGTGGCGGAACCGGTCGCGGAACTCCTGCTGTTCGGCGAGTTCGCCGCGTACCAGCTTGATCGCGACGGTACGGCCGCGGTCGGACCGGGCCAGATAGACCTGGCCCATGCCGCCCGCGCCGAGGCGGCCCAGCAGCCGGTACGCGCCGATGGCACGCGGATCCTGTGGCGTCAGGCTCTGCATGGCGCTGAACGTCCTTCCCCCGGGAGTGAACTGAGCGGTTCCTGGCGTGGCTCGCTCGATCATAGGGATCCACGCAGCGCGCGGCCGGGCCGGTTGCGGGTTCGGGGGTCTTCGTGGGTTCCGGGCGTCCGGGGCACGTCGGAGGCGGACCGAGGGGGCTCGTCGGCGGGGCGCGGGTCCCGGCCCCGTGTGCAGACAACCCGACACCCTGCCCACCAGAGCGCGCCACGCCATACAAGGTGGCCATGTCGGGCCGCTCCCGGCGCGTCCTACGCTCGCCGCATGACCCCTCATGCCCCTCATGTCGACCCCGCCGCCGGTGCGGCCGTGAAGGCCGCCGACCGCGCGCACGTGTTCCACTCCTGGTCCGCCCAGGGTCTGATCGACCCGCTCGCCGTCGCCGGCGCCGAGGGGGCGTACTTCTGGGACTACGACGGCAACCGCTATCTGGACTTCACCAGCGGCCTCGTCTACACCAACATCGGCTACCAGCACCCCACCGTCGTCGCCGCGATCCAGGAGCAGGCGGGCAAGCTCGCCACCTTCGCCCCCGCGTTCGCGATCGAGGCGCGCTCCGAGGCCGCACGCCTCATCGCCGAGCGCACCCCCGGTGACCTGGACAAGATCTTCTTCACCAACGGCGGCGCCGAGGCCGTCGAGAACGCCGTCCGGATGGCCCGGCTGCACACCGGCCGTACGAAGGTGCTCTCCGCCTACCGCTCGTACCACGGCGCCACCTCCACCGCGATCAACCTGACCGGCGACCCGCGCCGCTGGCCGTCCGACAACGGTTCGGCGGGCGTCGTCCGCTTCTGGGCACCGTTCCTCTACCGCTCGCCGTTCCACGCCGGGACCGAGGCCGAGGAGTGCGCCCGCGCGCTCCAGCACCTGGAGGACACCCTCGCCTTCGAGGGCCCCGGCAGCATCGCCGCGATCATCCTGGAGACGATCCCCGGCACCGCGGGCATCATGACGCCGCCGCCCGGCTATCTCGCGGGCGTCCGCGAGATCTGCGACCGGTACGGCATCGTCTTCATCCTCGACGAGGTCATGGCCGGTTTCGGCCGCACCGGCAAGTGGTTCGCCGCCGACCACTTCGACGTGGTGCCGGACCTGATGACCTTCGCCAAGGGCGTCAACTCCGGTTACGTACCGCTCGGCGGTGTCGCGATCTGCGCCGAGATCGCCGCGACCTTCGAGACCCGCGCCTACCCGGGCGGACTGACCTACTCCGGTCACCCGCTGGCCTGCGCGGCCGCCGTCGCCACCATTCACGTGATGGAGGACGAGAAGGTCATCGAGAACGCCGCGCACATCGGCGAGACGGTTCTCGGCCCCGGCCTCCGCGAACTCGCCGAACGCCACCCGTCGGTCGGCGAGGTCCGCGGCCTCGGCGCGTTCTGGGCGCTGGACCTGGTCCGCAACAAGGAGACCCGCGAGCCGCTGGTCCCGTACAACGCGGCGGGCGAGGCCAACGCGCCGATGGCGGCCTTCGGCGCCGCGGCCAAGAAGAACGGCCTGTGGCCCTTCATCAACATGAACCGCACCCACGCCGTTCCGGCCTGCAACGTCACCGAGGCCGAGGCCAAGGAGGGCCTCGCGGCCCTCGACGCGGCGCTGTCGGTCGCGGACGAGCACACAGCGTGACCCGGGTCCGCGCGGCCTGATGGCGCGGACCGGTGGTGTGCGCCCCTCCCCTGCCCGGATCCGGGCACAGCGGCCCTGGCTTAAGGTGACCGCAGGCGAAAAAATGGGGAGGGGCGCCATGTGCGCGAGCGGAGCTGTGACCCGCAGTACGCTGCGGCAGCAGATCGCGGACGCGCTGCGTGACGAGGTGCTCGCCGGGCGTCTGCAACCGGGGCGGGAGTTCACGGTCAAGCAGATCGCCGAGCAGTACGGCGTCTCGGCGACACCGGTGCGCGAGGCGCTCTTCGACCTCTCCGCGCAGGGGCTGCTGGAATCGGATCAGCACCGGGGCTTCCGGGTACGGGAGTTCACCGTCGCCGACTACCGGTCCCTGGTCGAGGCCCGCAGCCTGGTCATCGAGGGAGTCGTCCGCGGCGTGTTCCTCGGCGCCGGGCTCTCGACCGCGCAGCCGACGGCGTTCCGGGACTGCCTGGTCTCCGTGCGCCGCAGGGCCCAGGAGGCCGCGCGGGCGGCGCGGGGCGGCGACCTCGACATCCTCATCGGCTACGACCTGCGGTTCTGGCGCGAGTTGGGCGCGCTCGTGGGCAACGCGTACATCAACGACTTCCTGCACCGACTGCGCGTCCAGGCCTGGGTGTTCGCGGTGCCGTACCTGCGCCACGACGAGGCCGCCCGGGACTGGCTCTGGCACGGTCATCAGGATCTCGTCGCGGCGATCACACTCGGCGAACACGACGCGGTGCGCGCGGTGATGGACGACTACAACACCCACGCGCTGAACTGGGCGGACCGGCTCGCGGCCGGTGAGCTCGAACATCCGCGGCGCGGCGGGCAGGCCCCGGACCCCGGGGCACCGCAGTCGTAACCCCGTCCCGCCCCTCGCCGCCGACGGCCACTGTGCGCAACGCGCCCACCGCATTACGCTGTCCCGACCATCTTGAACGTTCCGATGCGCACCCGTGGGAGAGCGAGACTTCGTGGCCTGTGACCTGTGGCTGGTTCCCCTCGTCGATGTGCTGTGCCACAGCCCCGACAATCCGTTCGCCGAAGAGATAGCCGTCTACGACAAGGCGTTGGGCGAGGTCGGACTGCCGCCCGTCCCCGTGTACGCCTACATGCCGGGCCTGACGGGCGACGTCGCCCCGATCGCGGGCTTCGACTACGACGCCCTGCACTTCCTGCGCCGCGCCTTCCTGCTCCAGATCAGCGGCCTCGCCGTCACACCGGTCGGCGAACTGGGCGGGGACTACGAGCAGTTGCTGGAGATGTTCGAGGCGACGGCCCAGCAGTCCCACCTGGTCTGGCACTACGACCACGCCGGGGCGTACGTCCCGCTGGACTTCACCGTCCCGCTCTCCAACGACGACCTGCTGGAGGGCGGCGGCCCGCTCGGCTCCTCGCACGGACTGCTGCGGGAGCTGGAGTACGTCGCCCCGTCCATCGGCATCGACCCGGCGAACCCGCCGGCCGCCCCGCTGCCGCCCGCCGCACCGACCTCCGTGGAGGAACCGGCGGCCCCGATCCCGTACGACAACAGCCCGTTCGCCCGGGAGCGGCACGTCTGGCTGGGCCTGCACGCGGCGGCCACCCGCAGCCTCGCCCAGGGCTCAATGATCATCTTCAGCTGAGGGCCGTCCCGTAGTCCCTGGTGGATCGGGGATCACGGGACTGCCCTCAGCTCCGAGCGGCTTCGGCGCTTCCTGGGCGGCCGGGCGCCCCCGGGGTCACCGCGGGGACTCCGGGGGGCGCTGGCGCGGCATGTTCGGCCGGGTCATGGTCTGGAGCGGGAAGCGTCCCGACAGCACCCCGTGGTCCGAACGCCCGCCGCTCCCGCCGCCCGAGGACAGCGCCTGCATCCCCATCGGCGCCGGTCCGGCCCGGAACTCCACCATCCAGTCCGCGGTCTCGGTGCGCACGAGCTCCGTGACGTCCTCCGAGAACCGCCGCAGCACCCCCAGGCACCGCTCGGCCGCCTCGCTGGCCGTCCCCTCGGTCGGGCCGAGCACCTCCCGCACGCACTCCGACGCCCAGTCGAACTGGAGCACCTGAAGGCGCCGTTGCACGGCCTGGGCGGTGGCGAGATTCCTTATCCAGCCGGAGGTGAGGCCGAAGTACCGGTCCCACGCCATGCTCGCGGCACCCAGCAGCAGCGACAGATAGCCCCAGCCCGCCGCCCCGTGCAGCGCCCCGGTCAGATCGAGCAACGGCAGCGCGGCGCCCGCGACCGCCCCGGCCGCGGTGCTGATCCGCAGCGCCCTGGCCGCCCGGCGCTTCCACACCCGGTCGCTCAGGTACCAGTCGGCGGTGCGCAGCGCGTCGGCCTCGACCCAGCGGTACAGCTCGTCGAGGCGGTCGGCGGGTTCGCCCCAGTCGCCGAGCGGGAACGGCGCACCGGTCAGATCCCGGCCCCGTGTGCGGGAGTCCGAACCGGAGGTACCGGCCGAGCCGGCCGAACCGGGCTCGTTGCGGGGCGGCCCTTCGGGCTGCATCTCCGGCTGACTCACCGGGAACTCCTCTGCATTCTGCGTAGCGACGCCTGATGTGGCGATGTGTTTCGAGACGGCGGGGTGCTCACTGCTCTCCGGCGTGGCCGACAGTCCCGCGTGGGTAACCTTGCGTGACGGTCGGTGTGCCTGTGTGACCTGATGCGCATGCTCTTCCTACCGCCGAATGGTGGGCCATGGGGTAGAAAACGCGGTATTCCCGGGTGCGCCGGGCCTGTGATCAGGTATAGGAGCCCGGCAAGGACTGCCTGAAACTCACCCGAAAGAGTTGCCCGCCAGTGAGTGGGGCGCGCTGCCCGGCGACCACGTAGGCTCGGCGTACCGAAACATTTTGTCGTCGAATTGCCAGGAGTGACCGTGATTCCCGGTGGTGGTCAGCCCAATATGCAGCAACTGCTGCAGCAGGCCCAGAAGATGCAGCAGGACCTCGCCGCGGCCCAGGAGGAACTGGCCAGGACCGAGGTCGAGGGTCAGGCGGGAGGCGGTCTCGTGAAGGCGACCGTGACCGGCTCCGGCGAGCTCCGCAATCTGGTGATCGACCCGAAGGCCGTCGACCCGGAGGACACCGAGACGCTCGCCGACCTCGTCGTCGCCGCGGTCCAGGCGGCCAACGAGAACGCGCAGCAGCTCCAGCAGCAGAAGCTGGGCCCGCTGGCCCAGGGCCTGGGCGGCATGCCCGGCCTTCCCTTCTGACCCCGCTGGATCCTCCGGCGCGGCTCACCCAGGACAGGACAGGAAAGGAAGGCGTTCCCGTTGTACGAAGGCGTGGTTCAGGACCTCATCGACGAGCTGGGCAGGCTGCCCGGCGTCGGTCCCAAGAGCGCGCAGCGGATCGCCTTCCACATCCTGCAGGCCGAGCCGACCGATGTGCGCCGCCTCGCCCATGCCCTCCTGGAGGTCAAGGACAAGGTCCGGTTCTGTTCGGTCTGCGGCAATGTCGCCCAGCAGGAGCAGTGCAACATCTGCCGGGACGCGCGCCGGGACCCGTCGGTGATCTGCGTGGTCGAGGAGCCGAAGGACGTCGTCGCGATCGAGCGGACCCGTGAGTTCCGGGGCCGGTACCACGTGCTCGGTGGCGCGATCAGCCCGATCGAGGGCGTCGGCCCGGACGATCTGCGCATCCGCGAACTGCTCGCCCGCCTCGCCGACGGTTCGATCACGGAGCTGATCCTGGCGACCGACCCGAACCTGGAGGGCGAGGCCACCGCGACGTACCTGGCGCGGATGGTCAAGCCGATGGGCCTGCGGGTCACCAGGCTGGCCAGCGGCCTGCCGGTGGGCGGCGACCTGGAGTACGCGGACGAGGTCACCCTGGGCCGCGCCTTCGAGGGGAGGCGCCTGCTCGATGTCTGACGCCTCCACGTCTCCCGATGTTCTTCCGGTGACCGTTTCCAGGACCGTTCCCGCGACTCACGGCGGCTTTACGTTCAGCGACGCTATGTTCTACTCACCGTTCGCGACCGTGCCCACGGGAGGTCCCCTCGATGTCTGACGCCACGCTGAACTCCGTCACGCAGGACCCGGACGACTTCGCCGTCCAGATCGCCGACCAGATCAAGACGTTCATCGTCGCGGTCACCGAGGTGTCCAAGGTCGAGGAGCCCGAGGAGGCCGTCCCCGTCCTGCTGCTCCAGATCTCCCAGCTCCTGCTGGCGGGCGGCCGGCTCGGCGCGTACGAGGACATCGTCCCCGACGAGCGCTACGAGCCGGACCTGGGCGCGGAGCCGGACGCCGACGGCCTGCGCGAGCGGTTCGCCGCCCTGCTGGAGCCGATCGACGTCTACTCCGAGGTCTTCGACCCGTACGAGCCCCGCAAGGCCCCGGTCCCGGCCCGGATCTCGGACGACCTGGCCGACCTGGTCACCGACCTGCGCCACGGCCTGGCCCACTACGAGGAGGACCGCACCACCGAGGCCCTGTGGTGGTGGCAGTTCTCCTACTTCTCCAACTGGGGCTCCACCGCCTCCGCCACCCTGCGCGCCCTCCAGTCCCTGATCGCCCACATCCGCCTCAACCAGCCCCTCCAGGAACTGGACGGCCTGGACACCGACTCGGAGACCGTCGACGACGAGCTCGCCGAGGAGGCCGGCCGCGTGATGGCCGAGGAGATCGCGGGACCACTGGGGCTGCGACCGGTGCAGTAGGCACGGCCGGCGGTCCGCTCACCCCCGTCGCACCGCAGGTCACCGTCGCGCATGAAGCCCGGCCGGGTGCCGTTGTCCGCGCGGGACACGCGTCACAGTTCGTCCGCGCCCGCGTGGATCGGGGCGTCGGCATGGGTGGCGAAGCAGGTGCCGCCCGCGTGGGCGGGGGACGCGGTCAGGGGGAGCGTGGCGAGGGCGAGCAGCAGGGGCGGCGCCGCGCGGCGGCTTGTGCAGGGCGGGACCTCCGAAGGGCGGATGGTCTGGTTCCGGTCCACGCTGGAGGCGGAGGGCCGGTGAATCGTGAAACCGGGCCGCCAGGCGTGTGGGCTGAGCCACATACGGGAGTGCGGGCCTGTCCGGCGGGCAACAGACCTGTACGAGCGGTCCGGGGCGACACGCCGATGATCACGTGCTGAGCGGGACATCTCACCATGTGGTATCAGCGGGGCGTTTCCGGACTGCTCGTTAAACTGAGTCGACCGCAGTAATGGACTGAGCGAGGAGCGCACGTGGGCCTTGTCGTGCAGAAGTACGGAGGCTCCTCCGTAGCCGATGCCGAGGGCATCAAGCGCGTCGCCAAGCGAATCGTCGATGCCAAGAAGAACGGCAACCAGGTGGTTGTCGTGGTGTCAGCGATGGGCGACACGACGGACGAGTTGATCGATCTCGCCGAGCAGGTATCCCCGATCCCTGCCGGGCGTGAGTTCGACATGCTGCTGACCGCCGGAGAGCGGATCTCCATGGCCCTGCTGGCGATGGCGATCAAGAACCTGGGCCATGAGGCCCAGTCGTTCACCGGTAGCCAGGCGGGCGTCATCACCGACTCGGTCCACAACAAAGCGCGCATCATCGATGTGACGCCGGGCCGTATCCGTACGGCGCTGGACGAGGGGAACATCGCGATCGTCGCGGGGTTCCAGGGTGTGTCCCAGGACAAGAAGGACATCACCACCCTCGGCCGAGGCGGGTCCGACACCACCGCCGTCGCGCTCGCGGCAGCGCTGGACGCCGAGGTCTGTGAGATCTACACCGATGTGGACGGTGTCTTCACCGCCGACCCGCGGGTCGTGAAGAAGGCCCGGAAGATCGACTGGATCTCCTTCGAGGACATGCTGGAGCTGGCCGCGTCCGGCTCCAAGGTGCTGCTGCACCGGTGCGTGGAGTACGCACGCCGCTACAACATTCCGATCCACGTCCGCTCGTCCTTCTCGGGACTGCGCGGAACCTGGGTCAGCAACGAGCCGCAAGGGGACCAGAAGGTGGAGCACGCGATCATCTCCGGAGTCGCCCATGACGTCTCCGAGGCCAAGATCACCGTCGTCGGCGTGCCCGACAAGCCGGGCGAGGCCGCCGCGATCTTCCGCACCATCGCGAACGCGGAGATCAACATCGACATGGTGGTGCAGAACGTGTCCGCCGCGTCGACCGGTCTGACCGACATCTCGTTCACGCTGCCGAAGGCCGAGGGCCGCAAGGCCATCGACGCCCTGGAGCGCAACCGCGGCAGCATCGGCTTCGAGTCGCTGCGCTACGACGACCAGATCGCGAAGATCTCCCTGGTCGGCGCCGGTATGAAGACCAACCCGGGAGTCACGGCGGGCTTCTTCGAGGCGTTGTCGGACGCCGGCGTGAACATCGAGCTGATCTCGACGTCCGAGATCCGCATCTCGGTGGTCACCCGCGCCGACGACGTCATCGAGGCCGTGCGCGCCGTGCACACCGCCTTCGGTCTCGACAGCGATTCCGACGAGGCCGTCGTCTACGGGGGCACCGGCCGATGACTGCGCGCCGTCCTTCGCTCGCGGTCGTCGGAGCGACCGGGGCGATCGGCGGCGTCATGCTCCAGATCCTTTCGCAGCACGCGGATGTCTGGGGCGAGGTGAAGCTGATCGCCTCGCCGCGTTCGGCCGGTCGCAAGCTGGTCGTGCGCGGCGAGGAGAGCGAGGTCCTCGAACTCACCGAGGACGTCTTCGACGACGTGGACGTGGCGCTGTTCCTGGTGCCCGACGTCGTCTCCGCGCAGTGGGCGCCGATCGCCGCCGCCAAGGGCACGGTCGTCATCGACGACTCCGCCGCGTTCCGGCTGGACGCGGACGTTCCGCTGGTCGTGCCCGAGATCAATCCGCACGCCGTACGGATCAGACCGCGCGGCATCGTCGCGAGCCCGAACTGCACGACGCTCGCGCTGATCGTCGCCGTCGGTGCGCTGCACGCCGAATTCGGTGTGCGGGAACTGGTCGTCTCCTCGTACCAGGCGGTGAGCGGGGCGGGCCGGGACGGCGTCGCGGCGCTGCGCGAACAGCTGTCGATGGTCGCCGGTACGGAACTGGGCACGAAGCCCGGGGACGTACGCAGGGCCCTGGGGGACACGGAAGGCAGCCCCTTCGCCGCCCCGGTGGCCCTCAACGTGGTGCCCTGGGCCGGGACCGAGGCCGGGGACGGCTGGTCGTCGGAGGAACTGGCGATCCGCGAGGAGTGCCGCAAGATCCTGGACCTGCCGGGCCTGCGGGTCGCGGCGACCTGTGTGTACGTACCCGTCATCGCGACGCACTCGATGTCCGTGCACGCCCGGTTCGAGAACGAGATCGCGGTCGACCGGGCCCACGAGATCCTGGCGACTGCGCCGGGCGTGGTGCTGTACGACAGTCCGGCGGCGGGGGACTTCCCGACACCGTCCGACGTCGTCGGCACGGATCCGACCTGGGTCGGGAGAGTGCGCAGGTCATTGGACGATCCCCGGGGTCTGGAGCTGTTCGTCTGCGGCGACAACCTTCGCAAGGGGGCGGCGCTGAACGTGGCTCAGATCGCCGAGTCGGTGGCCGCGGAGTTTCCCCGGTCCTGATCGAACCTGTTTTGTACTCTCTGTGAATACTCTGTGAGTAAGTTGAAGCCCTCAACCTCTTGAGCTGGGGTGTCGCGGTATCCGACGATGACTTTCGGCCTGCTGCAACCACTGGCCGGGGAGTGCGCGTCTATGCGGTCACCTCTGGCGCGGCGGGGCGCACATTCGGGGTATTCGGGGAAGAGCAGGTACGTATGAGGGCATGTCGCACAGCGCCAAACGCGATGCCGCGCGCGTACAACCCTGACGGGGGGAAACGTGTCCAACTGGCGTGGCAGAGGTTCTCGATATCACAGTGGTGGGCCCCTTGCGCGGCGCTTCGGTGCGTCCGCTCCGACGGCCCCGCGCACCCGGCGGTATGCCGGTGATTGCGCCCATGCCCGCTGCGCGTCCCGCACGGCTGCCCTCGCAGCGCGAGGGCGCTGAGGAGGGCGTGGCTGCCGGAACCACCGTCGACCACCTCACCGAGACCTATCGCGCCCACTACCGGTCGTTGCTCGGTCTCGCAGCCCTGCTCCTGGACGACACGGCCTCCTGTGAGGACGTGGTGCAGGAGGCGTTCATCCGGGTGCACTCGGCGCGCAACCGGGTACGGGACCCCGAGAAGACACTCGCGTATCTGCGCCAGACCGTCGTCAACCTCTCGCGCTCCGCGCTGCGGCGCCGCATCCTCGGGCTGAAGCTGCTCTCCAAGCCCATGCCGGACATGGCGAGCGCGGAGGAGGGCGCGTACGACCAGCTGGAGCGGGATGCGCTGATCAAGGCGATGCGGGGGCTGCAACGGCGCCAGCGGGAGGTACTGGTGCTGCGTTACTTCGCGGACATGACGGAGGTCCAGGTGGCCGAGACGCTGGGGATATCCCTGGGCTCGGTCAAGGCCTACGGCTCCCGCGGGATCGCGGCACTGCGCGTCGTGATGGAGGCGCAGGGATGAGCCGGCGCGACCGCGAGTACGAGAACGGCCCCGAACGTGAACACGGCTCCGAACCTGAACACGGCCTTGAACGTGAGCATCGGCGCGAGCGTCGGATTGACCGGACTGGAAACGGAATTGTGAACCACGGGCCGGAGAATGCCTCACGGGTGAACCGGGACGCGGACGCGGCCGGGCCGGCCGGGCCGGCCGTGGCTGATGAGGCTGATGGGGGTGCTGAATCTGCCGGGGCGGCCGAGACCGCTGAGCTCGGCAGCCTGAGCAGTCTCTTCGGCCCGGGTCCGGACTCGGGCCCGCACGGTGGCCCGGGGGCCGGTGGCGGTGCGGACCTCGACGAGGTCGCGCTGCGCCGCATGCTGCGCGGCGCCGTCCGGAACATCGAGCCCACCGACGGCACGCTCGACCATCTGCAACGCGCGGTTCCCGTCCGGCGCGCCAAGCGGCGGCAGGCCGTGGTCGGCCTGGCTGCCGCGGCGCTGCTCATCGGCACCGCGGTCCCCGCCTTCGTCCATGTCGCGAACTCCGATGGTTCGAACACCGCCAACCCCGCGATAGCCGGGCACGGCGAGCAGGCGCAGGGCGGCAACGGCAGCGACACCGGCTCGCAGCCCGGCGACAAGAACAGCGGCGGCAACGCCGACGGGCAGGCCGATGGTGGCCGGAGCCAGCCCACGAGCACGAGCAGCCCCTCCGACAGCCGTGGCCAGGGTGCCGACGGAAACCTGTCGGGCGGGGGCGCCGGCCCGACCAACCCCGCGATGGCCTCCATGCCGATCTGCGACCCGGAGCAGCTCGGTGTCGCCTCGGCCGAGACCGGTGCGGCCGGTGCCGACGGCACGGTCTACGGCACCTTCCGGATCGCCAATGTCTCCGGCACGGACTGCTCGGTGAGCGGCAGCGGCAGCGTGGGCTTCCAGGCGATCGGTGCGGCCGACCCGGCCAGGATCGCGGTTGTCCAGCACACCGCGGGCGACGCGGCGGCCGGGCTGCCCGACCCTTCGCAGGAGCAGGGGACGGTGCTGCTGAAGCCGTCGATGGCGTACGAGGTGAAGTTCGCCTGGGTGCCGAAGGACACCTGCCCGACCGTGGGAAGCTCGCCGAGCCCGTCGCCGACCGACGACGCGGGTGGCGCGAGTGGCGCCACGGCTGCCGGTACCGGGACGGGAAGCGGCGACGGGACGGCGGAGACGGTCACGCAGTTCGGCAGCGAGGACGGCGGCGGGACGCAGGACGGCAGCGTCGCCGTGATGCACACGCCGGAGGCCGGGGCACCGGTCGCGGAGACGAAGATAGCCAACGCCTGCTCGGGCACGATCTACCGGACCGGGGTGCTGGCTCCCGCGTCCTGAGGCCGTACGACGTATGACATGAGGGGCCCGCCGGTCGATCGTCGAACCGGCGGGCCCCCTCATGTGTGCGGTGTCCTGCGTCTGTGTGCCTGTGCGCCTGCGCGTGTCTCAGACGGCTCCGGTGCCCACGGCGTCCTTGCCTGACTCCGGCTCGGGCTCGGGTTCTGACACGGGCTCGGACCCAGGATCGGGCTCTGCTTCCGCTTCCGCGAGGAGGCCCAGTTGCAGGTCGCGCGCCGCTTCGGCCTCGCGGCGGACCAGCCGGAACCACATGAAGAGCACGAACCCGGCGAAGACGAACCACTCGCCGGTGTAGCCGAGGTTCTGGAAGGCCTTCAGGTCGAGCCCGGTGCCCTGCGCCGCGGTGGCCGGTACGGGGCGCAGTGCGCCGGCCGCCTTGTCTCCTGAGCCGGTTCCGGCACGGGCACCGGCACCCGCCCCAGTGTCCTGGAGCGTCACCCATGCGTCGTAGACGTCGTACGGGACGAGGTTGACCAGGGACGCGGCGCTGATCATGCCCAGCTGGCCGTCGGGGAGCCCGCCCGCCGCGTCGACACCCGCGGTGCCGGCGTTCTCGGACGCCTGGAGGTCACCGGTCACCGTGACCTCGCCGGTCGGCGCGGCGGGCACGGCGGTGCCGCCGGGCTTGCCGGGCAGCCAGCCGCGTACCACCGGCAGAGCCTTGCCGCTGTCCGTACGGAGCATGTTCAGGACGTAGAAACCGCTCCTGTCGTCCAACTTCCGTCCGGGCACCAGGAACTGGTCGGCGTACCGGCCGGTCGCGGTGGCGGGGCGGCCGGAGGTCACCGTGTCGACGGGCAGCAGGTCGTCGATCGGCTTGGCGGCCCTCGTGCCCGGAGCGGGCTGCTTCTCGGCGGCGTCGTGCGTCTGCACGCGGTCCTCGAAGCGGCCGAGCTGCCAGGTGCCCATGAACACGCAGAACGGGATGGCCAGCACGACGAAGAGGTTGATCCCCCACCATCGCGGGGTCAGCAGGAACCGGTACACCCCTCCACGGTACGGTCCCCGCTCCGGTTGCCCGGAGCGGGGTGCCGACTGACGCCCGTGTCCCCGGCTCCATGCCGGCATCGTGCCGGCTTCGTGCGGGAGGAACGGGCGCCGTCCGCCTGCCCGCTACGCGCCGGACGGGGCCGTCGCCGGGGCCAGGTGGCGCCGGGCGAAGTCCAGTTCCAGGCGGACCTGCTTGATCCGCTCCTCCACGACGAGCGAACCGTGTCCCGCGTCGTACCGGTACACCTCGTGCACCGCGTCCCGGTCCTTCAGCCGGTCGACGTAGTTCTCGACCTGGCGGATCGGGCAGCGCGGGTCGTTGACGCCCGCCGAGATGTAGACCGGCGCCCGGACCGCGTCGACGTACGTCAGCGGGGACGATGCCTCGAAGCGCTCGGGAACCTCCTCCGGCGTGCCGCCCAGCAGCGTGCGGTCCATCGCCTTCAGGTCCTCCATCTCGTCGTGGTACGCCGTGACGTAGTCGGCGACCGGGACCGCCGCCAGGCCGAGGGCCCAGTCGTCCGGCTGCGTACCGAGGCCGAGCAGGGTCAGGTAGCCGCCCCAGGAGCCGCCGGCCAGGACCAGCTTCTCCGGGTCCGCGAGGCCGGACTTCACCGCCCACTCCCGCACCGCCGCGATGTCCTCCAGCTCGATCAGGCCGACCCGGTGCTTGAGCGCGTCCGTCCAGGCGCGGCCGTATCCGGTGGAGCCGCGGTAGTTGACCCGGACGACCGCGTAGCCGTGGTCCACCCAGGCGGCGGGGCCGGAGGCGAAGGCGTCGCTGTCGTGCCAGGTCGGGCCGCCGTGGATCTCGAAGACGGTCGGGAACGGCCCCTCGGCCGGGGCGGCGGGCCGCTGCACGAGTGCATGGACCCGGCCCCCGGGTCCGTCCACCCACACGTCCTCCACCGGCACGGACGCCGGGGCCTTCGAGCCGGGCGGATCGAGCACCACCGCACCCGAGGTGGACCGGATGACGGGCGGCTGCGCGGCCGAGGACCACAGGTACTCCACCGTGCCGTCCGGCCGGGCCGTGGCACCCGACACCGAACCCGCGGGGGTCTCCACCCGGACGGGGGCGCCGCCCGCCTCCGGCTCGTACCGCCACAGGTCGCTGCGGGCCTCGAAGCCGTGCACGATCAGCAGCGCGGAGGCGTCCGGATACCACTCGGCGACCACATCGCCGGGCAGCTCGATCGCGAGGTCCGTCTCCTCGCCTGTCGTCGGATCCCAGATCATCGGCTCCCAGCGGCCCCGCCGCTGATGCCCGACCAGGAGCCGCGTGTCCCCGGCGACGGGGGCGAAGCCCAGCACGGACAGGCCCAGCTCCTTCGTACCGCCCTCGGTGTCGTCCAGCTCGGCGACCGTCGTCCCGTCCGGCCGCACCACGCGCAGCGCGGAGTGCATCGCGTCGCCGTGCTCGGTGTGCTCCAGGGCGATCAGCGTCCCGTCATGGCTGAGATCGCCGACGCCCGCCGACTCGCGGTGGCGGTAGATCTCCACGGGCGCCGCCCCCGGCCGTACGACATGGATCGTCGTCCCGTCCTCGTCGGTCGAGCGGCCGACCACCGCCGTGCCGTCCCGCCCGATCGCGAGTCCGGCCGGGTACGAGGGGCCGAGGCCGGGCGTCGCCGGTTCGTCCACCGCCGCGCCCGGCTCGCCGCCCTTGTCGTCGTTGAACGGCTGGCGCATCCACACCCCGAACTCGTCGCCATCGGTGTCGCTGAACCACCAGACCGACTCCCCGTCGGGTGTCAGCACTCCGTCCGTCGTGCCGTTCGGCCGGTCCGTCACCTGGCGCTGCTCGCCGGTGGCGCGGTCCCATGCGTACAGCTCGTACGTGCCCGTCGCATTGGAGACGAACAGCGCGCGGTCGGGTGCGTCCTCCGCCCAGTCGGGCAACGACACCCGCGGCGCCCGGAAGCGCTGCTCCCACACCGGTGCGGAAGCGGCTGCCTGGGTGGAGCCGGAGCCGGAGCCGGAGCCGGAGCCCGGTGCGGAGGCGGGGGCCTGGGCGGAAGGGGCCGTCGTCGAGCCAGTGATCTCAGTCATGTCCCCCATTCTGCGTCGGAACGCCGACAATTCGTTCGCTTCGTCCGCAGCCTGTGGATAACCTCCCGGCATGCATGCATCGACCCCTGCCGACCGGCCTGCCGACTGGCACGAGGCAAACCGCGCGCACTGGGACGAGCGGGTCCCCATCCACGCCATGAGCGACTTCTACGACCTCGATTCCTTCCGCGCCGGGAAGGACGCCCTGCGCGAATTCGAGCTCGCCGAGGTCGGGGACGTCACGGGCAAGTCGCTGCTGCATCTGCAGTGTCACATCGGCGTCGACACCCTCTCCTGGGCCCGGCACGGCGCCGCACAGGTCGTCGGTCTGGACTTCTCCGAACCGGCCGTCGAGACCGCGCGCGCCCTGGCCCGCGAGCTCGGGTTCACCCAGGACCGGGCGGCGTTCGTCGCGGCCGACGTCCACGACGCCGCGCAGGCAGTCCCCGACTCGTCGTACGACATCGTCTACACCGGCATCGGCGCGCTGAACTGGCTGCCCGACACCCGCCGCTGGGCCGAGACCGCCGCATCGCTCGTGGCGCCGGGCGGCTTTCTCTATCTCGCGGAGTTCCATCCGATGACGGACTGCCTCGACGACGCCACCGGGACGAAGGTCGAGCACGACTACTTCAGCCGCGATGCCTGGGTGGACGAGACGCCCGGCACGTACGCGGACTTCGACGCGCCCACCGTCCACAACCGCAGCGTCGAATGGCAGCACCCGATCGGCGAGGTGGTGTCGGCGCTGGCCGCCGCCGGACTGCGGATCGAGTTCCTGCACGAGCACGACGCCTCGCTCTTCGCCCGCTTCTCGGAGCTGGAACGGCAGAGCGACGGTTTCTATCGCTTCCCCGCCGACCGGCCGCGCATCCCGCTGATGTACTCCATCAAGGCGTCGAGGGCGGCCGATTCCTGAACAAGGGGCGATTGTCAGTGGTGGGGTTCAGACTCGGACCATGACGACGACTGCCGATCTGCGTGCCGTGGTGGATACGTACTGGAGCGCGGCCGACGCCCGCGACTGGGACGCCTTCGCCGCGACGCTGGCCGACGAGGTGGTGTACGACCTGCCGCAGACCCGCGAGCGCATTCGCGGGAAGGAGCGGTATCTGCGGTTCAACCGGGAGTACCCGGGGCACTGGCGGGTCCGCGTCGAGCGGGTGGTGGCCGACGGCCAGGGGCAGCAGGTCGCCGTCCGGACGCGCTTCACGGTCGGCGCCGAGGAGCTGCACGCCATCCATTTCTTCGTGTTCGACGCGACGGGGCGGATCAGCGGGATCACTGACTTCCGGCCCGAGCCGTACGAGCCCCCGGCGGGCCGGGAGCATCTCGTCGAGCGGTACTGACGTCCCCGCCGCCTCTCGTCGAGGGAAGCAGCGGTAGCGGTCCAGGGAAGCACCGGCACCGGTCGAGGGAAGTAGCGGTAGCGGCCTCCCCGAGGTCTCCCGTCGGCGCCGCCCTCAGCCGTCGGACGGGCTTGGCGCCCTGGGCCCCGAACGGTCCCAGCCGGGGGCGCGGACATCGACCGCCAGCGTGTTCATCACGACTTCCTCGCCGCAGGTGCGGCAGATCCACGCCGCATCGAGATCGTGCGCGTGCGGGTGCGTGCGTGCCGGTCCGTGCGGATCGGCGCCCACGTCCCCGTCCCCGTCCCTGTGCGGATCCTCGTTCCCGGGGTCCGCGGCCGGTTTGTGGATCATGACCACCGGCCGGTCCTCCAGCACCCACCGGTCGCCCCAGTCCAGCAGCGCCCGGATGACCGGCGCGAGGTCCCGTCCGGAATCGGTCAGGTGGTACTCGTAGCGCGGCGGGCGTTCGTTGTAGGGCCGCCGCTCGACCACTCCTGCCTGCTCCAGTGAGCGCAGCCGAGCCGCGAGACGGTCGCGGGGCGCACCGGTGTTACGGGCGATGGCCTCGAACCGGTGGTTGCCGAAGAAGATCTCACGCACCGCGAGCAGCGCCCACTTCTCACCCACCACATGCAGCGCGGCGGCGGCCGAGCAGGGCCGGCCGGGCAGCGTGACCGTCGGGGTGGTGCGGGCGTGGGTTTCCTGTGCAGCACTCATCACCACAAGGTTGCCATCTCAAACTCACTGGCGCTACCTTGCCGCCATGACAGTTGGAAAATCAAACTCACTCGCTTCCGCGGCTGACCGAGCGGCTGCTCCCTCCCGTCCTCCCTCCGCCGCCTCGCCTTCCTCCGCTCCCTCCTCTCGGGCCACCGCCTGGATCATTTCGGCCGGTGTCTTCGTCGTGAATCTCGACCTGTTCATCGTCAATGTCGCGGTCCCGGCACTCGGCGACGCCTTCGACGGAAGCTCGCTCGCCTCGCTGTCCTGGGTGCTCAACGCGTACGCGATCGTCTTCGCCGCCCTGCTCGTCGTCGCGGGCAGGCTCGCCGACCGGTACGGACACCGCCGCGGCTTCCTCCTCGGACTCGCGGTCTTCACCGTCGCCTCCGCGCTCTGCGCCTTCGCCCCGGGGGTCGGCTGGCTGGTGGCCGCCCGTGCGCTGCAAGCGGTCGGGGCTGCCGCGCTGATGCCGACGTCTCTCGCGCTCCTGCTCGTCAACACCCCGGCGGAGCGCCGCCCCCGGGCGATCCGGAGCTGGGCGGCGATCGGCGGGATCGCGGCCGGTCTCGGTCCGGTGGTCGGTGGCGTGCTCGTGGAGGCGGACTGGCGCTGGGTCTTTCTCGTCAATGTGCCGGTCGGCGTGATCGGACTGCTCGCGGGCGTACGGCTGCTGCCCGACGCCCGCCCGCACCGGGAGGGCCCCTTCCCGGACCTCGTCGGGGCGGTGCTGCTCACCCTCGCGATCGGCGCTCTGGCGTTCGCCCTGGTCAAGGCCGATGCCTGGGGCTGGAGTTCGCCGCGCGTGCTGGTCCCGCTGCTCGCGACCGCCGTTCTCGCCGCGGGCTTCTGGATGCGGTCCGCCCGGCATCCGGCCCCGGTCGTCGAACTGCCGATGCTGCGTGCCCGGGTCTTCGCGACGGCCACCCTCGCGGCTCTGCTCTTCACCGTCGCGTTCGCGGCGATGCTGCTGACGTCGGTGCTCTGGTGCCAGCAGGTGTGGGGGTACTCGGCTATCCGTACCGGACTCGCCATCGCACCGGGGCCGTTGGTCGTGCCGGTGCTCGCCGTCCTCTCGGGACCGGTCGTCCGCCGGATCGGGGCGGGCCGCACCGCCGCACTCGGCTGCCTGCTGTTCGCCGCCGGGCTGGCCTGGTGGGCCGTCGCACTCGATGCGGCTCCGCACTACGCGAGCGGTTTCCTCCCCGGCATGATGGTCACCGGCATCGGCGTCGGCTTCGCTCTCCCGACCCTGGTCGGCGCGGCCGCCGCGGCTCTCCCGCCCACCCGATTCGCCACCGGATCAGCCGTCACCACGATGGCCCGCCAGACGGGTTCGGTGCTGGGTGTGGCATTGATGGTCACGCTGCTCGGTGCGCCGGACGGGCCGGGCGAGGCGCTCGACGCGTTCCGCCACAGCTGGTGGGCCGCCGCGGCCACCGCCGTACTCGCCGCGTTCGCCGCCCTGACCCTGCGCCGGCCGGGTGCCACGTCGACATCTGCCTGACCGTGGCAGCAGCGCGGCGGGCCTCCGGGAGAACTCCCGGCAGCCCGCCGCGCTTCTGCACCTCCGTCGTCCGCGTCCTACGCGGCCGAGCGGAAGGCCGGAAGGTAACCACCGGACTGACCGGCGGCCTTGGGGTGGTACGAGTTGTAGACCGGCAACGACACGCTGTGGAGCCACGCGTCACCGGAGCACAGCTCGTGCCCGGTGAACTCGTCGACCACGCTGGAGAACGTGAACCCGGCATCGGCCGCCTGCTTGGCGATGACCCCGTTCAGCACGTCGGACGCGTTGTTGATGGCCGCCCGTTCCTTCTCCGAGAGCCCGGCGATGCAGCTGCCGCTCAGCTGGTAGAAGCGCGGGTAGCCCAGCACCACCACATGGGCCTGCGGGGCCCGCGAGCGGATGGAACCGTAGAGCGAACTCAGGCCGGACGGAAGCGAGTTCTGGATCTGCGTGACGGCCGAGCTCACGCTGCTGAGGCAGGTGGCCTCGCCGGAGAGCACGCAGTCCTGCATGACATCGGCGAAACCGACGTCGTTGCCGCCCGCGGTGACGCTGACCAGGCCGGTGGACGAGTTCAGCGCCCCCAGCTGGGTCCCGGCCACCGAACTGGTCGTGGCGCCCGAACATGCCACGAAGTCGAAGGAGGAAGGCGAGTTCGCAGCCGCCCAGAGGTAGGGGTAGGCGTTGGTGCTGCGGCGGCAGTCGCCGCTGTCGGACAGATAGCTCCCCGCGCCGACGCCGGAGGAGTACGAGTCGCCGAGGGCGACGTACCCGCCGGCGGCGGCCGAGGAGTTTGCCGAGGCCGGCTGGGCAACGCCCAGCGCGGCCACGGCGGCGAGGACCAGAGTGGATGCGGACGCCCAGAATCTCCGTACTGACATGGCTGTCAGCCCTCCGAAATGTGGGGGGTGGGTGGGGGGTTGATTGAGCGCCACGTTTCTAGCAGCTATTGGTACCGGCCGGTAATGGCTGAGGAAGAACTGGTCTGATATGCCCGAATGATCGTTCGGGCGTCATAGCTCCGCGCGTAGATAAACCTCCGGCCGAGCCCCGGATGGGCGGTATATCGACGGAAGGCCGCGCGGCATCACGGGCGCACCGGCGCACCGGCTCGCGGACTCAAGGGCTTACGGGCCTGCGGCCTTGCGGGCCTCCGGGCTCACGGGAAACGGCGACCGGATCCGCTCAGCACCCCCCGTGCCCCCAGCCCCCCGGTGCCCCCAACCCCCAGTGCCCCGAGTCGCCCCCCAGTGCCCCCGGCCCCCCGCCCCCCAGTGCCCCCCGGCCCCCCGCCCCCCAGCGGATCCCCTCAGTCGCCACGCGCAACAGAAACCGCCCTCCGCGGTGGCGATCCCCGAGGGGGCGCCGCCGCGGAGGGCGGTTGTCGTGGTTCTACGAGATCAGTTGTGGCCGAACCTCCGCTGCTTCCGGTGAGAGACCTGCTCTGAGATCGAGTGCACCGTGTCCTCAGCAGCCGTAGGCCTCGTCTGCTCCTTCGTCTCCGGAGCAGCGCTGCGTTCGTGGCCGCCGGTGCGGGCACCCCGGTTCTGCCGACTCTGCTTCTTGCCCACGATCGTGCCTCCTGTTGCGGATCTCGGACTATGGGCCATCACCAGATTCGCATGCGGGCACGAAAGGTGCATTCTGGATGGTGGTCGCCGAGTGCGACTCCTTACGAGGCAGGATCCGGATCGTGCCCTGGATCGCACCCCTACACCCGGCGTGGGACGGGGCCTGGTGGCCGCCGTCTCCGGCTCCACGCCCACGCGGCGGCCGGCCCTCAGGAAGCGAGATTCAGCGGCACAGGGCTGCGTCCACGACGTTGTCGACACGCTTTCTGGCTGCCTCGTCGGTCAGCTGCATGGTCACCGCGATGTTGGCGGCGCGGCCGTCATCGGTGGCGCCGCCCCGGGTCTCGTATCCCGGGAAGCTGCCGCCGTGGCCCCAGTAGAGGCCGCCGCACGGCAGTGGCTTGCTCACGAGCCCCAGTCCGTAGCGGGCACCGCGGCCGAAGGTTTCTTCGGCGGGGACGGTGGCGGTGCGCATCTGGGCGAGCTGGGCCGGCGGGAGGAGGCGGCCGGACAGGAGCGCGGTGAAGAACCGGTTGAGGTCGGAGTCGGTGGAGATCAGCTGACCTGCGGCCCAGCCCCAGGAGGGGTCGATCTCCGTGACGTCGAGCAGCGGCGCGTCGGCCGAATCCCGGTAGTAGCCCTTGGGATGGGGCTCTCGGATGGTCGCGTCGCCGGGGGCGGGGAAGTAGGTGTGGCGCAGCCCGATGTGCTTGATGATGCGCCGGTCCATCTCCTTGGCGAGCGGGTGGCCGGTGACCTTCTCGACGATCAGTCCGGCCAGCACGTAGTTCGTGTTGCTGTACTTCCAGCCCTTCCCGGGGGCGAAGTCGGCCTTGTGCTGGAGAGCGATGCCGAGGAGCTCGCGGGGTGCGAAGTAACGGACGTCGTCGCCCAGGTAGTTGCTGTAGTTGGGGAGTCCGCTGGTGTGCTGGAGGAGGTGGCGGACGGTGATGCGGCGTCCGTCGATGCCCTTGCCGCGTACGAGACCCGGGAGGTAGGTGTCGACCCGGGCGTCGAGGCGGATCTTCCCTTCGCCGACCAGTTGCAGCACGACCACCGCGGTGAACGTCTTGGTGTTGCTGCCGATCCGCACCTGACCGTCCCTGGGCACCTTCGAGCCGGTGGCCACGTCGCCGACCCCTGCGGTGTAGGTACGGGTGTGGCCCTCGCCGTCCCTGACGCCGGCCAGGGCGGCGGGCAGGCCGTCGGAGCGCAGCAGCGCGTTCAGGCCCTGCTGGACGGTGTCCGGCCGAGGGGCGGCGAACGCCGCGGACGGCGCCAGGACCCCCATCGTCATGATGCCCGCGGCCACCGCGGCCAACGCGGGCACGGCTCTGCGCCGACCGCCCCGCCGCCTGGAAGAACGCAACCTCTGCCATGCCTGTTCACGCACGCGCCAACTCCTGTGGAATGGTGGGGAGACCGGTGGTATGTGCCGGACCCAGCATGTCCGGCTGACGCGGCCCGGGGCGATCCCGTTACCCCGCGGTTCCGGGTAGGGCTAACCCCCGGTGTGTTCAGCCGGCGCGGTCTCCGGCGCCCGGCAGGTCAGGTCCCTGGCCGGGAGCCTGCCCGTGGTCAGGTAGACCGTGGTGCTCCTGTCCGCGCAGGACTTGAAGGGGTAGACGCCGTGCCCCTCGCCCCCGGAGACGGTGACCATCCGGGAGCCGCGCAGGGCCCGGTGCATGGCCCGGCCTGCGGCCAGGGGTGTTTGGGGGTCCCACTCGTTCTGCAGGATCAATGCTCCGACCTTGTTGTTCACCGTTGTCGCGGGCTCGCTGCCCGGCTTCCAGAAGGCACAGGGCTTGATGGTGGACGCGAAATCGCCGAACAGCGGATACCGGGCCTTGTCGCGGATCGCGTCGCGGCGGTACTGCTCGGGGTCGCGCGGCCAGGTACGGGTATCGGCGCACAGGACGGCCCAGGCACTCGCGTCGCCGTTGTCCGGGGGAACGTCACGGACGAAGCCCGACGGGGCGGGGCCCGGGGCCCCTTCGGGCGAGAAGCCGGACGGGTCCGCCTTCCTGCCCCGGGCCGCCTGCTCGCCCCCGTCCGCCTTTCTTCCCTCGGCGGCCTTCTTCAGCCCGGCGATCCATTCGGCGCCCGCCTGGACGTGGAAGAGCCTGTGGCGCTCGGCGCGGATGCCGTCACCGGTGAGGGACTCCCCGTCGAAGTCGATGGGCCTGCGGTCGGCGCGGGCGACCAGGTGCCAGAAGGTCCTGCGGACCTCGGCCGGGGTATCGCCCAGTTCGTACGCCGTGTGCCGCCGGGCGGTCCACCGGCTCCATCGCGTGAAGGCGGGCTCCGTTCCCTCGGCCATCTCCTGGAACATGCCCCGCCCGTATCGCGCGGGATCGGCCGCACTGTCCAGCACGAACCGGTCGGTCCGCCTGGGAAACATCTGCGCGTAGACAGCGCCGAGGTACGTGCCGTAGGAGTACCCCAGGTAGGAGATCTTCTTCTCTCCGAGCACGGCACGGATGACGTCCATGTCGCGAGCGGTGTTGCGGGTGGTGAGGTTCCGCAGGGTGTCACCCCCCTTGGCCAGGCACTTGTCGGCCACCGTGCGGGCCCATTTCACATCCTTCGCGAATGTCCCCTTCCGGTAGGGGCGATCAGTGATCATTTCGTCGGCAGTCAGACCGCAGCTGACGGGGGAGCTCTGCCCGACGCCCCTCGGGTCGAACCCGATGAGGTCGTACTGTCCCTTCACCTTCCCGGGGAGGTCCGCTTCCAGGTCGATGGGCATGTTCAGGCCCGGCGCGCCGGGGCCGCCGGGGTTGAACAGCAGAGCGCCGCGACGTTCCTCGGCGCTGCTCGCCTTCAGCCGGGACACCGCGATGTCGATCTTCTTGCCGCCGGGATCGCCGTAGTCGAGCGGTACCTTGACCGTCGCGCACCGAAAGGCGGCGGGGCTCCCCGCGTCGCAGCGCTGCCACTGGAGCTTCTGCCGCGTGTACTGCCGCAGCGGGTCCTTCGCCGCGGACATCTCGGCTGCGGCAAAGGCCGTTGCGGGTGTCAGCGCCGAAACGAGAGTCGCCGCGATGCCGGCGGCCAGCAGAGGTGCCGTCCGTGTGTTTCGCACGATGATGCGTGTCCATTCCTGGGGAGACTGGTCCGGGAGCACTGGTCCTTGCGCCCATGCGGGCGCGGGAGGTCGGGGAGGCCGGGCGCGTGCCCGGCCGCCGGTCACTCTCCGGAGAGCTGCTGGCGCACGCACTGCGTGTACTGCCGGAGGCTGTCGGGCCGGTAGCACTCCTGCGTCTTGTTGGCGTACCAGACGGTGCATACGGCGACCAGGACGGACACCACGATCGCGATGGCCGACGCCACCAGGCCGGTGATGGCCCTGCCCCGCCCGGTGCCGGTCCGCCTGGCCGTCCTCAGGGCGACGAGGCCCAGGACCAGGCCGATGACGCCGAGCGGGCCGCCGACGAAGACGATCGAGGTCGTCAAGCTGATGACCCCCAGCACCACGGCGGCCCCGGCCGGGCCGTTCCCGCCGGCCGCGGGCCGCACGCCGTGGCCGGGACCCCGGATGCCGGAGGGAACCGGGCCCGCTCCGACCGGCGCCGTGCCATGCGGCGACCTCTCCATACCTTGACCTTGCGTGTTCATCAGCCGTCCTCCGGATCGATCGCTCAGGGCACGATCCTGGCTTCCGGGGTCTCGGACGCACATCGCGGAAAGGCGGGAGAAAACGCTCCCTCGATCGGGGGAGGACCCCGGTGAGCTGCACGGTCATACTGGCCGCATCATGATCAGGGGAATCCGGCCGCTGCTGAGCGGCTCCACGTATTCGGGCATGCTGCTCGCCTTCTGCGGCGCGGTGGCGAGCCTCTCGCTGCTGCCCCTCGCGATGCTGCCCGCGCTGGCGTGGCCCGCCGCTCCCTACGGAGCGAAAATGATTATGACCCTGCTGGTCTGGGCGGTGCTGATCGGCGCGGTCGGGACGGGTCGCACCGTGCGGCGGGCGCTGATCGTGTTCGCCCGTCGACTGCTGAGGGTGCCGTTGCCGGACCCGGTCCCGGTGGCCGTACGCCGGTTCGCGAGCTCACCCGGCACCGACCGATGGCGGACTCCACTCTGGCTGCTGCTGCACGTGGCACTGGGATGGGCGGGGGCGCTGGTGAGCGGTGTGCTGCTCCTCGCGGGCCTGACCCTGCCGCTCGGCGCCGATGCGGGGGTGAGCCTGTTCGGCCGGTCGGTGCGGGTGACGGGTGGCTGGAGCTGGGTGGTGGCGCTCGGCTGCGTGGTGCTGGCGGCGGCTGTGTGCGGGGTGGTGACGAACGCCCTGCGGTGGTCGGCGCCCAGGCTGCTGGGGCCGTCGTCGGCCGAGCGGCTCGCGCTGGCGGCCGAGCGGGAGCTGCTGTTGGCCGAACGCAACCGCCTGGCCCACGAGTTGCACGACTCGATCGGGCACACGCTGACGGCGACCACGATCCAGGCGGCGGTGGCGGGCGAGGTGCTCTCCGCCGACCCGGCGGCGGCGCGGGCAGCCCTGCGCAGCATCGAGGAGTCGGCTCGGGCCGCGCTGGAGGATCTGGACTACGTGCTGGGCGTGCTGCGCGAGGAGGAGGCGGGGACGGCGCCGACCCGGACCCTGGCCGACCTGCCCGAGCTCCTCGACCGCTTGCGGCACGCGGGCGCGGTGGTGGAGCCGGAGCTGTCGGGCGAACCGGCGCAGGTGCAGGGAACGCTCTCCCGGGCGGCGTACCGGATCCTGCAGGAGGGGCTGACGAACGCCTTGCGGCACGGGGCGGGCGGTCCGATCGAGGTCCGGGTGGCGGCCGCCCCGGACGTACTGGAGCTCGGTGTGGTCAACCGGACCGGCGCGGGCACGGGCGCGGGCCGGGGCGCCTTCCCGACGTCCGGGCACGGCCTGACAGGGCTGGCCGAGCGCGTGCGGCTGCTGCACGGCGAGTTCGAGGCGGGACCGGACGGGCCGCGGCACTGGCGGTTGACGGTCCGGCTGCCGGTACGGTCGTCGGCATGACCGGCCCCGACGCGAGCGCGGCCGTCACCCTCCTGATCGCGGACGACGACGAGGTGACCCGCAGCGGTCTGCGCACATTGCTCGCGGCACAGCCGGGGATCGCGGTGGTCGGGGAGGCCGCCGACGGCGTCGAGGCGGTCGAGCAGGCGCGGCGGCTGCGGCCGGACGTGGTCCTGATGGACGTGCGGATGCCGCGTCGCAACGGGATCGAGGCCACCCGCGACCTCCTTGCGGAGTCGGCCGAACCGCCGAGGGTCGTGGTGATCACCACCTTCGAGAACGACGGCTACGTCACCGCCGCGCTCAGCGCGGGGGCCAGCGGGTTCGTGCTCAAGCGGCTCCCGGTACGGCAGATCGCGGAGGCGGTGCGGGTGGCGGCGGCGGGCGAGGCGATCCTCTTCCCGGCGGCACTGAGCCGAATGGTCGCCCCCCGCCCACTGGGCTCCGCCGAGGCGTTGCCGAGGGCGGCCCTGACGAGGCGCGAGGAGGAGGTGCTGCGGTCGATGGCCACCGGCCTGTCCAACCCGGAGATCGCGGAGTCCCTCACGGTGAGCCCGGAGACGGTGAAGACGCACGTCGGGAACGTACTGATCAAGCTCGGTGCCCAGAACCGGACGCACGCGGTGGTGATCGCGTACGAGTCCGGCCTGGTGGTCCCGGGATTCGCCGGCTGATGCTGCCCGATCCTGCACGTGTGCGATGTGCCCGCATGCCCGGGTGCCGATGGCCACCACGTCAACGGCCTTTGCGGCCGTGAGCGAGGAGTCGGTTGGTGAGCTGCGCGGCGGTCTCGGCGTCGTCGACAGTGATGACGAGGCTGCTGCTGGTGGCCCCCTTTGCCCACCGCGCCCGGCCAATCACCGGTTCGGTTGGTGCACGCTTTCCAACTCTGCACGGCCCCGTTCGTCCTGGTTCGCGGTCGTCCGCGGGCCGGGCCACTGGGTTGCTCGCAGGAGAGCTGAACGGCCGCGAACGGCCGCGGATGAGACTGCTGGACTGCCCGGACGGCAGCCGTAGACCCGCAGAACGTTCGAGTTGGGGCTGAGGGCCGACACCCGCTTCAGGAGTTCGATCCCCCATCCGTGCGACTGACTCGGACTCGTGCTCGCCGGGTGGTCCGTAGTCCAGCTCCAGCCGCCGGGGACCGTTCTCAGAGCCAGTCTGACGGTCAGTCGATCGGATCATATGCAGTGTGCGTCCAACGGCTCGTCATCGCACTTTGGTTGCGGAGTGCCGCCCACCCTCTCACATTGAGCTACATAGAGTGGCGAGCGGTCACATTGCGTGTGTGGCTGCGGTGTGCTGTCGGCTCCCACGGTATGTCCGGTCGCGGCCGCCCTTCCTGACGAAGCGAGGCATTCGTGATCCCACATGCGGGCAAGGAGTCCGGGCCGCAGGGCGGCCCGGTACCGGACCGGGGCAGGCTCGGGCCACGCCTGGGCATCTTGCGGCTGGTCATCGGGGCCCTGACCATGCTGGCCATGCTGGCGGGACTGTCCCTGCCGGTCCTGGCTGCGGCCCCGGCGCAGGCGGCCGCCCCCACACCGAACGCCTACGTCACCAATTTCAATTCGAACACGGTGTCGGTGATCGACACGGCCACGAACACGGTCACCGACACCATCACCGTCGGCGCTGCCCCGTTCATTGTGGCCGTCACCCCCGACGGCGCCCACGCCTACGTCACCAATTTCGGTTCGACGACGGTGTCGGTGATCGACACGGCCACGAACACGGTCACCACCACCATCACTGTCGGCAACAGCCCGGTCGGTGTGGCCATCACCCCCGACGGCAACCACGCCTACGTCGCCAATTTCGGGTCCAACACGGTGTCGGTGATCGACACCGCGACGAACACGGTCACCGACACCATCAATGTCGGCGCCGGCCCGGTCGGTGTGGCCTTCACCCCCGACGGTACCCACGCCTACGTCACCAATGAGAACGCGAACACGGTGTCGGTGATCGACACGGCCACGAACACGGTCACCGACACCATTCCCGTCGGCAGCACCCCGGCCTTTGTGGCCATCACCCCCGACGGCACCCACGCCTACGTCGCCAATGAGAACTCCAACAACGTGTCGGTGATCGACACGGCCACGAACACGGTCACCGACACCATTCCCGTCGGCAACAACGCGGTCGGTGTGGCCATCACCCCCGACGGCAACCACGCCTACGTCACGAATCAGAACTCGGACACGGTGTCGGTGATCGACACGGCCACGAACACGGTCACCGCCACCATCGCCGTCGGCACCACCCCGGTCGGTGTGGCCTTCACCCCGGATGGCAACCACGCCTACGTCGCCAATCGGAACTCGGACACGGTGTCGGTGATCGACACGGCCACGAACACGGTCACCACCACCATCCCCGTCACCAACGGCCCCATCGGTGTGGCCATCGGCACGCCGCCGTTCCCCTCCCTGACCGTCACCAAGACGCACCGCGGCGCGTTCGTTCGGGGCAAGAGGAACACCTACAGGATCACGGTCACCAACCACGGCACCGGCCCGACCGACGGCACCGCCGTCACCGTGACCGACACCCTGCCGGCGGGGCTGACCCCCGTTTCGCTCCGCGGTACCGGATGGGCCTGCACCCGCGCCACACTGACCTGCACCCGCAGCGACACCCTCGCCCCCGGCGGCAGCTACCCGACGATCGCGCTCACGGTCAAGGTGTCCTGCAGGGCGCCGAAGCAGGTCACCAACACCGCCACGGTCACCGGAGGCGGCAGCAACCCCGCCACCGCCACCGACCCCACCATCATCAAACGCGGCGGACACTGCGAAAAGCACCACCACCACGGCAGTCACCACAAGAAGCACAGGCCCGGCAAGCACGACGCCGGGCACGGCGCACCCAGCAAGCAGCAGCCACACCACGGCTGACGACCCGCCACGGACAGCACGCATGACAGGAACACCAGGCGGCAGGAAGGGGGCCGCGCCATCTCCGCATGGCGCGGCCCCCAGCCACGTACAAGTCCTCACAGCCGTACGCCCCAGGGGCCAAGCCCGCTCGGCTCTGCCTGGGGCGACGGTGGACGGGATGGCAGCCACCCACCCCAACCCCACTCGACCGGCACCCGCGCGCCGACCTCGCGCCATCCCGGACGCAGGAGCGCCCCCGCCGGAGGCATCGTCTGTACCCGCGGCTGGTGGCTGGCCGGGTCTCCCGCGCGCCCGGCGGAGCGGAGCGCAGCCGGGAGCTTTGATGAAGTAGAGAACCTCTTACCGCTCTCGCACTGCGACGGCTTTCAAGACCGATCAGATTGCAGCGGCCATCTGACCCTGAGCTGCGCGTTTCTCGGCTGTGGAGCGCTGTGCACGGCTCCTGGCCCACGCATGGCCCACAAGGGTCCGTTTTTTGCTCTCTGAAGCCCTGGAAGAGGATGAACGCACGCGATGCTGGATCGCGACAGAAGCGGAGAGGAGACGGGGTGCCACAGCAGGCCAGTCCTCCGGCCGCTGGTCGGCGGGGTCTGCTCGGGCGCCGCTCCCGCACCGGAAACGGCGGGGCGGGAGCGTTCGGTGGTCTGGATGGTGGGCGTCGCGGTTCGGCGGCTGCCGCCCAGCGTGCAGGTGGTGCAGCCTCGGGCTCGGGGCACTCTGCCGGCCATCGGTCGGCCGGTCCGCCCTCGCAGTCCCGCACCTCCAAGGGCGCGGCCACACGGTGGCTAACGCGGCCAGCGACTACTGGCTTGAGCGGGGTCTGAAAGGGCGAGACGACCAGACCGTGGGCAAGAACCGCCCGCTCGCGACCAAGCACCTGATTCCGTACATTGGCCGGGCGAAGCTGAAAGATCTCAGCGCCGACGACGTGGACGACTGACTGACTGACGGCCCGGTCCGAAGTGCTGGCCACCAGGACTGTCCGGGACGTCCTTGCCGTCTTGCGCAGGTCGATCGAAGCACGCGCAGCGACGGGACAAGGCTATGCGTAACGGTGCCGCCCTCGTTACCGTGCCAGAAGGCCAGCCGGGCCGACCGAGCAAGGCCCTGAACCTGGAACAGGCGAAGGCCGTCCTGGTGGCTGCCCGCGGTTCACGGCTGTATCCGTACCTCGTGCTGGCTCTCCTGAGTGGGGTCCGCACGGAGGAAGCGCGCCCTCTCACCTGGGACCACGTCTACCTCACGGCTGAGAACGGGGTTCCGCCGCACGTCGCGGTATGGCGGTCCGTCCGACAGCACGGGGACACTAAGACACGGAAGAGCCGCCGGACGATCGCTCTGCCAAGGCAGGTGGTGGAAGTTCCGTGACTTCCGGGCCATCGTGAAGAAGGCCGGTCTTGAGCCGGAGTGGACGCCCCGGGAGCTCCGGCACAGCTTCGTGTCGCTGCTCTCGGATCACGGCATCCCGCTGGAACGCATCGCCATGCTGGTGGGGCATAGCAGCCAGGCGACGACCGAAGCGGTCTACCGCAAGCAGCTCCGCCCCGTGATCACGCAGGGAGCGGAGGCGATGGATGAGATCTTCGAATACAAGCCCGGCCGCACCAAAGGCGAGGCTTGACCAAAAGCCTTTGGCCCCCTGTTTGGCCCCCCGGGCATGACAGAGGCCCATTCGCAATCAAGCGAATGGGCCTCTGACCAGCGTCGGGGTGGCGGGATTTGAACCCACGACCTCTTCGTCCCGAATGAGGGTCGGGCGAGATCGGCACCTGGTCGCCTTGCTAACGGTGCAGGTCAGGGGCAAGTTCTGGGTTGGTGCGGCAAGGGCTCGGTCGGCCTGCGGAGGAAGATCATCTCCCGGAATTCTCCCAAGTCCTGATGCTGTGACCGCTTCGCGAAGCGGCGCTGCCCCCGTCGGCCGCTTCGCAGAGGCGAGTTTGCACGCTGCTTAGAGGGACTCGGGTACTCCTGCAGGGTGGCATCGACGGGCTTTGCGTCCTGACCCGCACGGGCAGGGCGTGTTCTTGCCAACGCTACGGCCCGGCCCGACGGGCCTTTGCTTGGGAATCGTGCGCCCGGACACCCGCTGCTTCCCGAGGTCTCGCCACAGCGACAGCACAGCAGGGACGTCATCGCCCTTGTCTAGGAGCCATTGTGCTGCTGCTTTGCCGGATGCGTCAGGGAAGGTCGCTGCGGCTTCAGTAAGCCCGCTGCGCTCCAGGAACTGCCGAGCGATAAGCCCGTACGAGTCGCGTTCGTCGAAGCGCCGCATCCCCTGGACCCGAAAGATGTCGGGCGCGAAGCCGGCGCCGATCATGACGGCGGCGCCAGCTACCACTGCGCCTGGGTCACCGGTCGGCTCGTCCGGGGTGCTCATCGCGTTGAACCGGTCGATGAGCACCTTCTCTGCGGCCGGAATTTCGATGCGCAGTTCTGCCGCCAGGAGATCCTCGTACCGCTCCTTGACCTCCTCGGGGCCACTGTAGGAGAAGGAGTCGATCACCTTGTCGTGGAGAAAGTGCAGGACGAAGAGATCGTCCTGGAGCGAGGAACGGAACGCCTCGACCGACTTGGTGCGGCTGTACCCGACAACCTGAACGGTTTCCTCGCGACGCGTACCGCGGCGCTTGTCGTCCCCGAGACGTGCGCCTTGCGACGACAGGAATGGGCACACCTGCGCAGAGTAGACAGCGCAGATCTCGTGTACGGGTGCCTCTGCGAGCCCAACTTCTTCGGGGAGGGGTGTGTCGCCGAAGTGGGGGAGGACTTGCCATCGTGCTTCGTCTCCGAAGGGAAGCCCGCAGACAGCACACCAGTCGAACGTGGCCAGTACGAGCTTTCGCCGCTCATCGATCGCTCCGAAGTTTGCCCCCTCTGCGTCACGCCCAACCGTTGCGATCACTGGGTAACCCCTGGACTCGCGTTCGAGGTGGCTTAGACGTTGCGGTGGTATCACCTCTTGCGGCCTCAAGGCCACCTCCAAGCGTCGTACGGTCGAACCAGGTTAGCGGTGAGGAGTAGGTCACCTACCGAAAACCGGTCAGGCCGGATGGCAGGTGTTCCACCACTCTCGGCTGCTTAGTGTGAGTAAGCTGGGGAAGCCAGGTCCGGACTCCCGGTAGCACCGGGGGAACCAGCCGAGCGCACTAGTCTTCGCCGTCCGGAGGCGCGTCAGCAGCGTGCCCACCAGCGGAACTCCACTCGCTTCTGCGCACGGTTTCGTGCGTCCACTGTTCGGAGTCCTCCGCATGCCTGCTCAGCCGACCATGGCCGCGCTCCGCGGCTTCCACTGCGAGCACACCCCTAGCAAGAGTCGCATCCTCGCTCTCGTCCACCATCGAGAGGGCCCTGCCTCACTGCAGGCCGTTCTCACTTGTCGGCACCCCGAACTCGCGCAGCAAGCAGTGGGCATCCTCCAACAGGCCATCGGTTCTTCCGCCGATGCTTGGAATCCCGAGCCGCTGGAGAGGCTGTGCGCCCAGCTGCCGGATGCTCCGGCTTCCTCCCTCCGCAGTGCCGCACGGCACGCCCTCGCGGACGTCTGGCCCATGCCTGCCGGCAGCTTCCTGAAGTGGGAGCAGATCGCCGATGGCGACGACGACGTGGACGAGGGCAATGACGTCGACGCGGTCACGCGCGCCGTGCACACCCCGAACGACGCACGGCTCGCTGATCTGGCTGGTCCGGTCATTCGGGTAGAGGTACTCCGAGAGTTCCACGTGCATGACCAGCAGGCCGTGTTGAAGGCAGCTAGGAGCGCGGGCTGGGAGCCCCCGCCATACGACGACCTCGAGGGCGACGACCCTGAGGACATCGTCGGGGCCGTCATGTGGCTGGGGGAGTCCGACAGCGAGATCGAGGGTGTGGACACGGTCACGGATACCTCTCAGGGCCTGCGGCTGCGCACCGAGAACGGGCATGAGGTCGCCGACTGGAGCGAGGAAGCGGTGGTCGCCGACTTCGGCGCGGGCTGGCGGTACACAGCGGCTGTCCGCCGAGGTGAGCCGGCGCCGCCGTCGACCAGGAAGAAGACCCCGGACTTCGCGGCGCTGTTCGCGACGGAGGCGCTGCACTGCGACGACCCGGAGTGCGAAGACGAGCGGTGCCAGTGGCAACTCACCCCCCGAACCGCCGACATCCTCTACACGGAACTGTGCGTGCTCGCCGATCAGGCGTACGACGACAGCGAGGAACTTGGTGACAGGCCGGTGGTGCGGGACGAACACGACGGCCAATGGGGAGTGTTCGCCTATCTCCCGAAGCTGACCTTCGCGGCCGACCTCCAGTGGCGCCGCCGGTTCGCCCGGGCAGCCGACGACCTTGCCGGTGACCTCGAACGCGGGCAGTGGCCGGAGCCCACCTGCACGGCCGAGGAACTTGCCCTTCACCTCGCCATCCGCGACGCGGGAGACCGCGGGGACGAAGGCGATGACGCTGGTGACCACGGGAGGCTACCCACCCACCGTGACGACTACGACTTCGACATGTGCTCCGAAGTGTTCTTCCAAGACACCGACGTGCTGATGCTCTACAACTCTCGCTTCGACGGAATCGAGGACCCGGACGGCGAGACGAACCAGCACATGGGCATCGGCGATCTCCGTGTCGCTGCCTGGTTCGAACCGTTCCTGAACGTCCAGGCGCGAGATCCCCGCCGTGGATTCCGCCGCTGATTGTCAGGCAGCGTCCTAGTGGATCCTGAGCGGGATACTTCAGCAAGTCAGGCTCTTGCCGCGTCGCAGGCCGGGAGGAATCCATGGTGCCTCGGGTCTGCTGCAGCGGATCCACCCGGCTGAAGTGACCGCAGCGTGCCCCTCGTCTTTGCATCCGCGCGGCAAACGCGCCGAAACTCTCGATTCTGCACTCGCATTCCAGCACGTCCTCGATGGCTGCATAGCCGTATATGGCACTCGCGTCGTTGTGCGCAGACCAGGAAGGCGGCGGCTCTCAAGGTCTTCCGGAAGCCGGTCAGTGGCTCCCGGTCGAGGTTGAAGCAGAGAGCTTCCTGGTCAAGCGCTGTCCCGTAGCCCCTGGCGGGGTACGACGTCAGACGCGGCACTTCGTCGGGTTGTCGGAACGCCCGAAGGTCACCCCCGCTGCTCGTCGGTGTCGTACAGCCGCCAGGCCGGCCAACGCGCCGCTTCGGCTTCACCGTCACCATCGCCCAGCAGATTCCGGCGGTGCAACATGAGCCGGAGGTGGCGTGCCGCGTCGCCATTCTCTTCCACTCCTCGATCGAGAAGCACGGCTTTGGGGGTAGCTCCGTCGACGCCGCGCACCACGGCGTCCGTGGGATACCCGTGAACCGTCTCGCCCAGCGTGACAGCGGCTTCTTCCGCGAGGGAGAGGGTCTGGTACAGGCGTTTGAGCAGTACGTCCTCGCCTTCGCCTCCCAGGGGTAGGCCGTCCCGCTCCACAGCCTCAAGCAGCGCGCCGCCCACACCTCCCCGCTTTCGCCAGAGATTCTTGTCTCCCACCACGATGAGGTGACTGCGGGCCCGGGTGATGGCGACGTTCCACAGGTTGAGCTGTTCACCGACCCAGGCGACGGAGCCCGGGTGCATGCCTTCGCCGACGACGAGTGAGAACACCATGACGTCGCGTTCTCCGCCCTGGAAGGTGTGCACCGTACCGATGCGCAGCCGCTCCTCGTCGTACGGGCGCAGCCGCTTGCGCAGGGTTTCGGCCTGTGCCGTGAAGGGGGTGACGACACCGACGGTGGCCTCGGGCGGGAGCTGGTCCAGCAGGTAGCGGATGCTGTCGCGCACCTTGCTGATCTCGTTCTCGTTGACCCAGGAGCCACCGAACAGAGGCCGGGCGGCCCGCCCGGCCACATCCGTCCAGATGACGGCGGAGCGGTTTGCCAGAGCTGGACGGCCACGGGTGTCGGTGAGAACGGTCAGTCCACCGTCGTAGAAGAACTGGTTGGAGATCCCGGCGATATGCGGATGACAGCGGAAGTGCTCGTCGAGAAGCAGCGTGCCACCCGCGGATTGTTCGGCCGCGTGGAAGGTGGAGTGGCGCCGGTAGGCGAGGTGGTGCTTCTCTAGCCAGTCGGACCGAAGTCCGTTCCCGCGCCGGATGAGAGCCTCGCGGTGTGGGCTGATCTTCGTGATGTGCGTCAGCTGCATGGGGTCGCCGATGACAAGGGCACGCCGTGCGCGGAACAGCAGGGGCAGGACTTGCGGGATGGCGCACTGGCTGGCCTCGTCGATGACGACGAGGTCGAACAGGGCCGGGTCCGGAGGGAAACGCCGGGCGGAGAGGCTGGTGACCGCCCATCCGGCCACCGCGGGCGCGTTCATCGAAGTTCCCGAGCGCCCGAGGACCCTGCCCAACTGCGGCCAGTCGCCGCGTTTGCCCTCCCGAGCCGTCAACAGCTCCATGATGCGGCGCCGTCCGGCCCAGGCGGCAGCTCGGACCTTGGTGGCGAGGAACGTGTGTGAAGCGTCCTGGACGGCGCTCTCCGCATCGCGGAGGGCCCGCGTGAGCGCTGTGTCGTCAACGGCGGCCGCGCGCTCGCGCCCGTCATGCCACTGCGCCTCGGCCGCGGCGAAGTCGGCGAGCGCGAGGCAGCCCGTGACGGGATCACCGGCGTATCCCTCCAGGCCGACCTTGCGCAGAAATCGGGATCGGCGCCACGATCCGAGGAAGCGCGCGCGGGAACGGCGGCGTGCGCTGTCCTCCAGCTCCTTCGGCAGGGGCGGCCCGCCGAGCAGCTCCTGCAGTTCGGTGACGGTGATCCCGAGCTGTTCCGCGTGGTGGGCTCGCGCCTCGCCTGCCTGGCGTAGCTTCAGCTCGGTCTCGGCGATGTGGGCCAGCTGCCGCCGTACCTCTGCCAGGCGGTCGGTGGCCAGCGCGGTCGCCATGGATGCCGTAGCCACGGTGGTGGACGGCTCTGGGCCGGTACGCAGCGCGTGGAGCGCGGCGGTCTCGTGCTCCGCGTTGCTCTTGCCGGTCTTCCGTGCCGAGCCGGTGCGCACGACGCTGCCGGGCACCAGCTCGTCGCACCGGCGCCATACCTCGTCCACGGCATCGTTGTTGGTGGATGCGACCAGCACGGTCTGACCTGCCACGATCGCCGTGGCCACGAGATTGGCGACCAGCTGGCTCTTGCCGGTGCCGGGTGGGCCCGTGGCCACGGTGAGGCGACGCGTCATAGCGGACCGGAGAACCGAGCTCTGCGCCTCGTTGCAGGGCAGCGGGGTCACAAGGCTCGCCGGCTCGGGATCCGCGTGGGCGAGGCATCGGATGCGCTGCGCAGGGTCGGGCGCGAGCACCCCGAGGGCGGTCTCTCCGATCTGGTCCGTCTGTTTGGCGATGCCGGCGAAGTCGTTGAGAAGCCCCTTCGTGAAGTTCGTCTGGGGGCGTGCCGAGAACAGGACCGCGGTGTTGCGGGCCCCGTGGCCGGGTGTGCGCACGTCGATGTGGTCGGCGAGTTGGTCGGGACGGAGCTCCTGTACGCACGGCAGCTCGAATTCCTGGGTGAGGAGGTTGCGCACCTCGACCGCCATACGGTCGTGCTGTCCTCGATGCCAGGACGGCTGAAACGTGTCGATGAGCTGGTTGGCCTCGTCCTCGCCCAGCCAGTCGTGGGCCAACTGAGGGTGTGGCTGGACCGGCCCGTACGGCTTCAGCCGCACTTCGCCCTCGTCCTGGACGATCTCGACCCGGCGTACCAGCAGGGGCGCGAACTTCGGCTGCCGCCAGGGGCTCCCGGTACGAGGCCCGGTGAGTAGCACGGCCGGATAGCCCGCCCACAGCTCGGCATCCTCCTCTGCCGCTGAATCCACCAGCGGGCCCGCTTCCTTGGGGAGCGCGACGCAGCCGTCGTCGTCGACGTCGCCGGAGATGAACCTCTCCGCGCCGTCCAGACACACGTACGACGTGCCCTGCCGACTCACGTCCATGAGAGGTGTCTCGGCACTCTCGGCCAGGACGCACTCGCGGTAGTAGTCCAGCAGGTTGGTCCAGGTGGGTTGTGCGTGAGCGGACTTCACGGCGTGTGGCGGTGCAGCTTCTCCCGCGGCTGCCCGGGGCCGAGGACTCAGAGGATTCAGGATGGGGGCCCGGCCGAAGGGGCTGTCCGCGATGACGATGCGGTCGTCGACGCCGAGCGCGGACTGCACCGGCACCTGACGCCCGCTGTCCTGGGCACGCATACGCCGGTTGACGTAGTGGAACAGGTCGCTGACCGTCACCGCGCTGCCGCTGTCCTTGCTGACCTTCCCTGTGCGCAGCGCCTCGATGACCTCGCCGGTGAATGCTGACGGCTTCACATCATCGCCGCCGCCCGCGTCCGCGTACGAGTCCTCCCCGGCCCGCGAGGACGACAGGACGTACACGCCCCTGCTCGTCAGCGGGGGCCGCTCGCCGGACTTGGCCACGGAGCCGTCACCTTGCCGGTCCGACGTACGTAGACCCACAGCGAACCCGCCGCTGCGGCAGCAGTCGATCATCACGATCTTCTGCGGTGCGACGCACTCCTCCAGCGCGTCGTTGAGAAACCCGGCGCTGACTCCGGTCGCGGCCACCCGGTCGTAGTCGGTGTCCTTGGCGACGAAGTGGAACTCGCCGCCGTCACGTACGGTGCGCACACCGTGCCCGGAGACGTACACGAACGCGAGTTCGTCCTCGTCGCGCTCCTGGAGGAACTCACCGATGACTGCTCGCATGTCATCGGCGGCGAGATCGGATTCTGTCTGTACGGAGACGAAGTTGCCGATCTTGTGGTGCTTCAGGACCTGGGTGAGTCCCCATACGTCCGCCCTTACGGAGGCCAGCGAAGAGAAGCGGCCATCGTCGTAGTGCTCGTTGCCGATCAGGAGAGCTCGGCGCTTGTGGAAGCGGGTCACGTCGCGTCGTCATCCGATGCGGTGCCGTCGTCGCCGGCGACCCGGTCCTGGAACTCCCGGACCATGCGCTCCTGTGCGGCGTCCGGACGGCCGGTGATCTTGATGGAGTCGTCCCCGACGGTGACCACGACCTTGCGGTGCCGCTCCTTAGCGCACCACTCCTTGATCAGGGTGATCAGGACCTGGGACGCCGGACGGGCGACTGCCGCGGTGGTGGCGGCCCAGAGAGCCACCTCGCCGACGCCTGTGCCCTTACTGCCCGGTTCGGCGGGTTCTTCGGCGTCATGGAAGCCGACGACGAGATCGTCTGCCCTCCGAAGACTGTCGTGCAGATCCCGGGTGAGACGCTCCTGCCGGAGTGTGTCGCCGCCTGTGGGCACAGTGAGTGTCCACGGCGATCCCCCGTTGTGCATGTGCCGCTCCTTGCCTTCGCGTATGCGCTTGCTGGCCTGTCCAGCGACTTTGGCACGTAGGCCGTCGAGTGGGACAGCCGGGGCTGAGCGGGAGGGACTGCATCCGGCCACTCCGCCCAGCGCCGGAGGGGAGGTGCCCGACCACTGCCCGGCCTGCTCGAGTCGGCACGGACCGGCAAGAGCTGGCTTCTCCTCCGGGACTCTCCTTCGTACGGATCAGCCTCGGGAACGGTCGTCGGGCGATGCCGGCTCCGGCACCACCCTTATCGCGAGTGCGGTGCCGTCCGGCCGTATGGAACTCGCACCCCAGTCGTCGATGTCGTCCGGCTCAGGCCAGTCATTCCGCCGCTCATACGCCCGTCGGCGATACTCCTCCACCTTGCCCTTCGCGAGCAGGGCGTAGAGATCTGCGGCCACGCCTGAAAACGCCTCGACCCGCGTGCCGTTGACACGGAAGACCTGGTCAGTGCCGACGTACTGCTCGCCGGCGAAACAGGCTTTCGCGTCGTGGACACTGGCAGTCCCGGCGTAGGCGGTTTCGCTGAAGTGCTTGCGGCCCTGCTCGTCGATCAAATACTGGCCGACAGTCCCACCGCCGCCGGCCAGAGAGAGCTGCCCGGCGGCGTGCGCCCGGGCGACGACGCGGCTGAACCACGAGAACTCCTTCTCGGGGATCAAGAATGCGTTGTGCCGTTCCGCCCCCAGCTCCTTGGGGAGGGTCACGGAGTCCACGTACGGCAGGGTCCGGCGGCCGATGGCCGTGTCGGCTGAATCCGCACCGGCCGCCGGTCGTACGGGAAGCTCGACACCTCCATCCGTGTGCAGGACGTGCACCGTCACACCGGCGGCGGCCAGGAACTCGGTCGAGGTCGTGAGCGCGGGAGTCGCGTTCCGCTGCCCCAAATGGAATCGCTCCACGCGCTCACTGCCCCGGGCCAGCTGCCTGTATGTCGTGCGAGAGCTTGCGGAGGTCTTCGGCTTCACGGCCTGGTGGTTGCCGTTCACGGTCACCACGAAGACTCGGGAGCCTTCACCGGGACGCCATGCCTCCAGCAGGAAGTCCGGCCGCGGCCTCGCGCCCAGAGTCCCGGCCGGCTTTGTTCGCGCGAAGCCGGGAAGCAGGACGGTTTCCGCGTCGACGATGCTGATCAGGTGGTCGGGATACCTTTCGCGAAGCGCCCATTCAGCGACGGCGAGCCCGAACGCTCGGCCCAGCTCCCTTGCCTGCATGGCCCGATAGGACAGTTCGGGCGCTTTCCCCTCATCGGTTAGGCGCAGACTTCCGTGCCGGTCGGCGGCGAAGGCGCGGCAGTATTTCAGCCCCTGCCAGTGCTCAGCGAGTCCCCTGCCTCGTCCTTGCCGCGCCAAGGCCGTACCGCGCGCGAATGTCGCGAGCACATCCCATGGAGTCACCCACAGGGGACCACGCTCGGCCCGGGGTAGTTGGCGCAGGCCCGGCTTGCGGGGACCATGACCTTCGTTCGAGGTCTTCTTTTTCGCCCGCTCGCGGTCGACGGCGTTGGCTGCTTTCCCCACTCCGGCGCTGAGTTCGGTCGATGAGTTCACCTGCACGGTCAGAAGGTCACCGAGACGCTTGATCACGTCGAAGGCAGTGGAGTCCATGCAAAGGGACGGTAGGAACCCCCGATATCGAGGACAAGAATGCGATTCAGGCCATGGTGGCGCAGTCGCCCGACTCCGTGAGTAGCTGGACGAGGTTCTTCTGGTTGTACGCAGCGATGCCGTGGTACCCCCGGCGCGTATCCCGTGCGGCCATGGCGAGGCTCCGCTCCTGTGGCCCGACAGCCAGGTGGGCGAAAGGTTGCCAATCAGCCAATGGCTGATTGGCAACCTGATGCTCCGGCGCTGCTTCCTTGATCCTGCTGTGCCAGAGCACATGGGAGGAGCATGGCAGCGGCACGGAAGTTGCGGACGCGCGATGCGTCCCTCGTCCCCCGTGCGCGTGCTCAACGACCTCCTGTGCGTACGCTGAGCCACTCAGCAGTGCCCCGCAGCGCTGCTGCGGGGCACTGCTGGCGTTTAAGTGGATTCTTCCCCATCACCCGGCATATTGCTGCCAGGATCGGGGGCGTGACATACGTAGTGACTGTGGACGCCCTCATACCCAAGAACAGTCCGGAGATGGACCCACTTCAACGCACTGGCGCGGTGGCCCTCATCGAAGATGGTTTTGCCTCCGTCGAGGCGATTGAGGGGCCCGATGGCATGGAAGTCGATCTTCTCGACACCGTTGTGGCCGTTTATCCAGGCGGCGCACTTCTGAAGGCGTTCGTGGATGCGGCGGCTCTGGAGTTCGCGGAGGAGGCTGTCCGGTCAGTCGTGGGTGAACTGCTGGAAAGATCGGAGCTGTTGGCCGACTGGCAGATCGAGCGATGTGAGGTCGAACTGCACCCGGAGCTCGCCCAGGAGAGTCTCGCCGCTGCCGGCGGTCCCGATGCCCCGCCCGATGATCTGGCAGACCGTAAGGCGCGGCATACCGAGAGCCCCACGGCCGAGGACGACAGTGAGGGCTACGACGCCGAGGCGAAAGCTGAAGCGGTACGCGGTCAGATGCTGGCGCTGGCAGATGACCTGCGCTCCTTCCCGCCCGTGATGTTCGGCGTCCTGGACGCCGAAGGCGACGAGGAGGAAGAAGACGCCATCGAGTTCGCCGTCTCGCCGGAGGACGCCAAACTCGCTGCTGGTGCCTTGGTGTACGCGACGGACATCTTGGTGGACGAGTTGTTCCAAGACGTGCAGACCCTGACGCAGGAGGACACCACCGCTGCTGAATGCGACGGTCCCCTGTGGCACTTCGAGGACCTTCCCGAGCGATACGCCCTCCAGTACGACGCTCGTTTCGCTCGCCGCTTCCTGGTAACGGTCATCGCCATGACCACGCGGTTCACAGACGGCAGCTTCCAGCAGCTCAGCTGTGTTGCTGAGGAACTCGCGCTGAAGCTATTGCTGACTGAGACCACCGTGACACTGGAAACTTTCGGGCTGCTCTACGACGGCGTCTCGGCCGCACTCGACTCGTTCGCTGACAACGTTTACGAGGACATGGATCACGAGTGGCTCTACGACGACTCCATGGACGGCATCGACGAGAGCGCCGTTGGAGAGGCTCTCGGCGTGGCACCGATGGCGTTCAAAGCGTGGTTCACCCCGTTTAACGAGGGCAGGTACGTCCACCCGTCCGCGGCGGACGAGCCCGAGGGGGCGGCGCACACCGGAGACCACGCGTAAGTACACCGCGCCCCCTGCCCTTGCTGCAGGCGCTCAGATGCCGAGACTCTTCCGTCGCACCCGCAGGGAGTAGGACGTACCTTCGGGGCCACTGCTGCTGCCCCACCCAACACTGGTCGCGATGGCCCAACCCCGCTGCTCCTGCATCTTGCTCGCGAAGGTGCCCAAGTCACGGATCTCGCATCCGCATGTCAGCGTGAGCCGGATGCTGATGTACGGACTCCGGGGATTGGGGTTGCGGCCCGTCGCCTCGGTCCACTCCACGCCGTGGACGTGTTCCTCCAGCCCGGTCCGGTTCTGGTCATGCTTGATCCCCTGAGCTTTGGCGTACTCGTCGAGGTCGTCGATCATGAACAGGTGGCTCGACCACTCGCCGGGCCAGACGGCGAACAGCCGCGACTTTCCGGCGACGGCGCGATCGTAGGCGGCCCGATCGTTGCCATGAGTGACTCTGCCGTCATCATGAACCTCGATGTAGCAGGTGGTATGCGCGGTGTACGGAAAGTCGATTCCCACTGCTGCTGCACTTCTCGGCTCCACTTGCCCCCTGGTTGGCTCGGTTCCAACCGCGCCGGTCTTGGGGTCGCCGATTCACGAACGCGCATACGGCGATCCCTGCTATGCACCTCACCGTAAGGGAGGAGAGTTGGTGCCCGCTGGGAGACTATGACCAAGATCTTCTCTCAGGTTTCTCCCAAACGATCACCAGAGATGCAGGAAGGGCCTGACCCGCGATACGGATCAGGCCCTTGACCTGGTGTTTCAGCTGTCGGGGTGGCGGGATTTGAACCCACGACCTCTTCGTCCCGAACGAAGCGCGCTGCCAAGCTGCGCTACACCCCGATCGCCGCCGGTCTCCCGGCGACATCGATTACTTTAGCCCACCCGCGCCCGCAGACGAAATCCGGTTTATGCGCAGCTGAGGGCGAGGGGGCCGGAGGCGCTCAGTCCCGGGCCGTCAGGGTCAGCAGGGTCGCTTCGGGCGGGCAGGCGAAGCGGACCGGGGTGTAGCGGTTGGTGCCGCAGCCGGCGGAGACGTGGAGGTAGGCGCGGTGGTCATCGACGGAGTGGGTGGAGAGGCCCTTGACCCGGTCCGTGTCCAGGTCGCAGTTGGTTACCAGGGCTCCGTAGAAGGGGATGCAGAGCTGGCCGCCATGGGTGTGACCGGCCAGGATCAGGGGGTAGCCGTCCTTGGTGAAGGCGTCCAGGGAGCGCAGGTAGGGGGCGTGGACCACGCCGATGGAGAGGTCGGCGCCCGTCTCGGGGCCGCCCGCCACCTCCGCGTAGCGGTCGCGCTTGATGTGCGGGTCGTCCAGACCGGTGAAGGCGATCTCCAGGCCGTCGATCTTGAGGCGGCCCCGGGTGTTGGACAGGCCCAGCCAGCCCGCCTCGTCGAAGGCGTCGCGCATCGGTTCCCACGGGTTGTGGACGACGCCGACCGCGGGCGCGTTCCCGTTGAGGCCGTGCTTGCCCCGGGCCTTTTCGAAGAGGTAGCGGGCGGGGTTGCGGAGCTTGGGGCCGTAGTAGTCGTTGGAGCCGAACACGTACACCCCCGGGAACTCCATCAGCGGGCCCAGCGCGTCGAGCAGCTCGGGCACGCCCTCGGGGTCGGAGAGGTTGTCGCCGGTGTTCACGACGAAGTCCGGGCGCAGGCCGGCCAGCGACTGCAGCCAGGCGCGCTTCTTGCGCTGGCCGCTCACCATGTGGACGTCGGAGACCTGGAGCACGCGCAACGGGCGTGCCCCGTGCGGGAGTACGGGGATGGTGACCCGTCGCAGGCGGAACGAGCGGGCCTCGAATCCGGCGGCGTAGGCGATACCGGCTGCGCCGATCGCCGCGCCGACTGCCGTGACTTTCAGGGGTACTCCGTAGCGTGCGCGCATGTGTCCATCGTCGCAGACACCGTGCGGCCAGCAGAAAACCGGCGGGCGCCGGTCGCCCCGTACCTGCCACAATCAGCACATGACCACGCTCAAGTCCAAGCTCAAGGAAGACCTCACCACGGCCATGAAGGCGCGTGACGAGCTGATCTCGTCCACGCTCCGGCTGACCCTCACCGCCATCACGAAGGAGGAGGTCAGCGGCAAGACGGCCCGCGAGCTCTCCGACGACGAGGTGCAGAAGGTGATCGCCAAGGAGGCGAAGAAGCGCCGCGAGGCGGCCGAAGCCTTCGCCCAGGGCGGCCGGACCGAGCAGGCCGAGCGCGAGAAGGCGGAGGGCGAGATCCTCGACGCGTACCTGCCGAAGCAGCTGAGCGACGACGAGCTGGGCGCGATCGTGGCGTCCGCCGTCGAGGAGGCCAGGGCCGCCGGGGCCGAGGGGCCGCGCGCGATGGGTGCCGTCATGAAGATCGTGAACCCGAAGGTGGCGGGGCGCGCGGACGGCGGCCGGGTGGCCGCCTCGGTGAAGAAGCTCCTCGCGGGCTGAGCCCGCACGGCGTACGTATGACGTATGCGTCAAGGCATATGAAGGTGGGGTGCCCCGGACCGATCCCGGTCCGGGGCACCCCACCTTCGTGTCAGGGGACGAGTCTTGCGGCTCAGGGGCCCTGTGTGCCGCCGTCGGTCTGGCCGCGCTGGGCGCCGCCAGTGTTCCCGCCGATCAGGTCCGGCGGGATGCTCATGCCGGGGAAGGGGTTCTTGCCACCGGGCTTCTTGCCCCCGGCGCCGGGCCTTCCCTCGTCCCGGCCGTGGTCCCGGCCCCTTTCCCGGTCGTCGTTCTTCGGCGGGTCCGGGATGTTGACGGTGTTGAAGGGGGGAGCGGCCACTCCGTTGAGGGCGCCCGTCATCGCGTCACGCCAGATCGGTCCGGGGACCTGCCCGCCGTACACCTTGTCCTGGTACACACCACCGATCGTGATGCGCTCCATCTCGACGCTCTGGGAGGGGCTGCCGACCCAGACGGCGCCGGACATGTTCGGGGTGTACCCGACGAACCAGGCGTTCTTACGGGCGTCGGTCGTACCGGTCTTGCCCGCGTTGTCGCGGCTCTGGAGGCCCGCCTCCTGACCGGTACCGGAGTCGACCACGCCGCGCAGCAGCGTGTTGATGGTGTCGGCCGTCGTCTGCGACATCGCCTGCGAGCAGGAGGTCTTGGGCACGGGGAGCGAGCTGCCGTCGGCCTTGTTGACCGACTCTATGGCGATCGGCGTGCAGTACGTACCGCGGTTGGCGAAGGTGGCGTACGCACTCGCCATCGTCAGCGGCGACAGACCGTTGGAGCCGAGGGTCAGGGTCGACGGGTTCTGCGGGAGCTTGGAGCCGTCGCCCTGCACCACGCCGAGCTTGTCGGTCATCTGGGAGACCGGGCACATGCCGATGTCCTGGAGCATCTGGACGAAGTAGGTGTTGACCGACTTCTCCATCGCCTCCTTCAGCGCGTACGGGCCCTTCTCGGTCTCGCTCTCGTTCTCCAGGTGATACTTCGGCACACCGTCGTTGACCCACGGCTTCCCGCAGGACTGCACCGTGTCCGGGTAGTCCATCTCGTACGGGGACGGATAGACCTGTGTGGCCGGCTTGCCACCCTCTATGGCCGCGGCGGCGAGGAACGGCTTGAACGTCGAACCGGTCGGGAAGCCGTAGTTGGAGCCGCCCATGGCCTTGTTGACCGAGTAGTTGTACTGGGTCTCGTTGTTCCCGAAGCCGTACGGCTTGGACTGGCCCATGCCCATGATCTTGCCGGTGCCCGGCTGGACCAGCGTCACGGCCGTCGCGACCTTGTCCGACTTGTAGACGTGGTTCTTGATCGAGCCCTGCACCGACTGCTGGGACTGCGGGTCGAGCGTCGTCCGGATCGTCAGGCCGCCCCGGTTCCAGATCTTGGCCCGGTCCTCCTTACTCTCGCCGAAGACCGGGTCGGTGAGGAAGACGTGGCGTACGTAGTCACAGAAGAAGCCGGCGCCGCTGACGGCGGTGATGCAGCCGTTCTTCGGCTTCTTGACCTTCAGCTTGATCGGGGTCGCCTTCGCCTTGTCGGCCGCGGCCTGCGAGACGTTCCCGACATCGGCCATGCGCTGGAGCACGGTGTTGCGGCGCTTGGTCGCCTCGGCCGTGTCGTTGACCGGGTCGTAGCGGCTCGGCGACTGCACGACGCCGGCCAGCAGCGCGGACTCCGCCAGCGTCAGGTCCTTCGCCGGCTTGGAGAAGTAGCGCTGGGCGGCGGCCTCGACGCCGTATGCCTGCTGCCCGAAGAAGGTGATGTTGAGGTAGTTCTCCAGGATCTTCTTCTTGCCGAGCTCCTCCTCGACCTGGATCGCGTACTTCAGCTCCTGGACCTTGCGGCCCATCGTCTGCTGGGTGGCCTGCGCGACCTTGTCCGGGTCGTCGCCCGCCTCCTCGACGAAGACGTTCTTCACGTACTGCTGGGTGAGGGTCGACGCGCCCTCGGCGGTTCCGCCCGTCTGCACATTGCGGTTCAGCGCGCGCAGGATGCCCTTGAGGTCGACGGCCCCGTGCTCGTAGAAGCGGGCGTCCTCGATCGCGACGATCGCCTGCTGCATGTACGGCGAGATGTTCTTCAGCGGGACCACCGTGCGGTCGCGCGAATACACCGAGGCGATCATCCCGCCCTTGCTGTCCAGGATCGTGGTGCGCTGGCTCAGCGGCGGAGTCTTGAGGTTGGCCGGGATCTCGTCGAATCCCTCGACCGTCCCCTTGGTGGCGAGACCCAGTGCTCCGGCGGCCGGCAGCGCGATGCCCGCGAGCACAACTCCGGAGAGTGCGGCGACACCGAGGAACTTGGCGGCCTGCTGGGTCGTCGAGAGACCCCCGCCCGAGCGCTTCTTTGGCATGGGGGCAGCCTACGTTCTCATTCGCCGGACACACGTATATGCCTTGGCCTAAGCTGCTCTCAACTGTCACAGCAGTCCGGTTCCGTATCAACCCCCATGCATGACCCGGCCACGAGCTCAGGCGCTCCCGAATTCGCCTCGTGTGTCATTGAACGTCCGTTGTGATCCAGGTGAACTGTCCCGATTCTGCCGGGATAGTCGCGTATGCCCTCGCCTCACTCCCCTGGGTGATCTGCCGCATACGCATAGTCCGTTCGGGCCATTCAAGATTGGGCCCGAAGGGGGTGTTGTGCTGTCGCCACCTTCCGTAACGTCCTCAACTGGCAGCGGTGAATATGCCGCTACCGCCGTGGGGGAGCCTCGATTCGGGAGAGGACGGCGCCGTGATGGGCTGGGTAACCGACTGGAGTGCGCAGGCAGCCTGCCGCACTACCGATCCGGATGAACTGTTCGTACAAGGGGCAGCGCAGAACAGAGCCAAGGCGGTGTGCACCGGATGTCCGGTGCGGACCGAGTGCCTGGCCGATGCGCTGGACAATCGCGTCGAATTCGGCGTGTGGGGCGGAATGACCGAGCGGGAGCGCCGCGCACTGCTGCGCAGGCGGCCCACCGTCACGTCCTGGCGCCGGCTGCTGGAGACCGCGCGCAGCGAGTACGAGCAGTCGACGGGCATCCTGCCCGTGGCGATCGGACTGGACGACGACGAACTGCACGAGAGGTACGCCGCGGTGGGATAGGGCTGACGGGTGGCTACGCAGCTCCGGCCGGGGCAGAACCGGTCGCGAGCCGGTCCCCTACGGCCCGGAGTCCTTCGAGGTCGTGTACGTCACCGGGCAGCGCGGCCACTTGGGTCACGGCGACCTCGGGGTGCAGCGCGGTGAAGCGGTCGCGTGTGCGCTGTTCGCGCGCGACCACCTGCATCCGTTCGGCATGCAGCCGCAACAGACCTGCGGTCAGCTCCTCGACGGAAGCGGTCCCGGGTGTATCGGGAATGTGTCCCGGCGTCGGCTCGTGGTCTTCGGCGTCCTTGTGCTCGTGCTCGGAATCGTCGGGCGTGGCGTCGGGGGCGGTATCCGGTGCGGCACTGGGCGTGACAGCGGGTGTGACAGCGGCTTCGGGAGAGGCGGCCGACTGGTCGGTCCGGTCACGAAGTCCAGCCTTCCCGGCCGTCTGATCCACAATGCCGACCCCGTCAAGATTTTCTGCGGCGGCCAGGGCGTGCTCGGCGGAGAGCCGGGCGGCATCGCTGCCATGGACCCGGTTGAGCACCAGCCCGGCCAGCGGCATCTCCTCCGCGGCCAGCCGTTCCACGAAGTACGCCGCCTCGCGCAGCGCGTCCGGCTCTGGCGTCGCGACGACGAGGAACGCCGTGCCGGGGGCCTGGAGCAGTTTGTACGTGGCGTCGGCCCGGGTACGGAATCCGCCGAACATGGTGTCCATCGCCGCGACGAAGGTCTGCACGTCGCGCAGGAACTGACCGCCGAGCAGCTTGCCCAGCGTTCCGGTCATCATCGACATGCCGACGTTCAGGAACTTCATCCCGGCCCGGCCGCCCATCTTCGCCGGGGCCATCAGCAGCTTGATGAACTTTCCGTCCAGGAACGAACCGAGCCGCTTCGGCGCGTCCAGGAAGTCCAGCGCGGAGCGCGACGGAGGGGTGTCGACGATGATCAGGTCCCACTCGTCGCGCGCCCGCAACTGCCCGAGCTTCTCCATCGCCATGTACTCCTGCGTGCCCGCGAAACCGGCCGACAGGGACTGGTAGAAGGGGTTCTCCAGGATCGCGTGGGCCCGCTCGCCGTCCGCGTGCGCCTCGACGATCTCGTCGAAGGTCCGCTTCATGTCGAGCATCATGGCGTGCAGTTCCCCGGCCTCCCCGCCCTCGATGCCCGGCACCCGGCGCGGGATGTTGTCCAGCGAGTCGATGCCCATGGACTGGGCGAGCCTGCGGGCCGGGTCGATGGTGAGCACGACGACCTTGCGGCCGCGCTCGGCCGCCCGTACGCCCAGAGCCGCCGCGGTCGTGGTCTTGCCGACGCCGCCCGAACCGCAGCACACGACGATCCGGATGTCCGGATCGTCGAGCAGCGCGTCGGTGTCCAGCGCGGGAGCGGGTGAGACGGCCACATCCGACGCGGCCGTGTCCCTCCCGGTCGTGCCGGATGTGACCGTGTCCGTCGACGCGGTCGCATCCGTCGTCGTGGCCGTGGCCGTGGCCGCGTCCGTGCCCTGCGTCATGTACCCACCCCTTGTCCCGCCCCTTCGCCCACGCCCTGCTTGCGGAGCTCGGTCGCCAGGTCGTAGAGACCGGCCGGGTCCATCCCCTCGCCGATCAGCGGGAGTTCGTACCCCGGCAGCTCCAGGTCCGCGAGCACGGCGCGCTGTTCACGCTCCAGCTCGACCCGCTGGGCATGCTCGGCCGCCTGCTCGACCAGGGGGCGTACGAGCCCCGCGGAGCCGGTCACTCCGGCCCGGGTCAGCGCCTTGGCGATCTCCTTGCGGCGGCCGCCCGCGGCGGTGCGCAGGGTGTCCTCGTCCAGCAGATGGGGCCGCACCATGTTCACGATGACCCGGCCCACCGGCAGTTCGGCGGCCCGCAGTTCGGCGATGCCGTCCGCGGTCTCCTGGACCGGCATCTCCTCCAGCAGTGTCACCAGATGGACGGCGGTCTCGGGGGACTTCAGCACCCGCATGACGGCCTGTGCCTGATTGTGTATCGGGCCGATCCTGGCCAGCCCCGCCACCTCGTCGTTCACATTGAGGAAGCGGGTGATGCGCCCGGTGGGCGGAGCGTCCATGATCACGTAGTCGTAGACGTACCGGTTCTGCTTGTCCTTGCGGCGTACGGCTTCGCAGGCCTTGCCGGTCAGCAGCACGTCCCGCACGCCGGGCGCGATCGTGGTGGCGAAGTCGATCGCGCCGAGTTTCTTGAGCGCCCGGCCCGCGCTGCCCAGCTTGTAGAACATCTGGAGGTAGTCGAGAAGGGCGCGCTCGGCGTCGATCGCGAGGGCGTGGACCTCGCCGCCGCCCGGCGCGACGGCGATCTTGCGCTCCTCGTACGGGAGGGACTCCGTCTCGAAGAGCTGGGCGATGCCCTGCCTGCCCTCGACCTCCACGAGAAGGGTGCGTTTGCCCTCGGTCGCGAGGGCGAGCGCGAGGGCGGCGGCGACCGTGGTCTTACCGGTACCGCCCTTGCCGCTGACGACCTGGAACCTGCTCACGTATTCGAGCCTAACCAGTCGCACCGCAGGCTACGCACGAGGCTGTGCGTGCCAGGTATTACAGTCGGGCCATGACCAAGTGGGAATACGCGACCGTGCCCCTTCTCGTGCACGCGACCAAGCAGATTCTGGACACCTGGGGCGAGGACGGCTGGGAGCTGGTCCAGGTCGTTCCCGGCCCGAACAACCCCGAGCAGCTCGTGGCCTACCTGAAGCGGGAGAAGGCGTAGTGGCGGGCGCCGTCGAGGCGAAGCTCGCCGAGCTCGGGCTGACGCTGCCGGACGTCGTGCCGCCGCTGGCCTCGTACCAGCCGGCCGTGCAGTCGGGGGTGTACGTGTACACCTCGGGCCAGCTGCCGATGGTGGACGGCAAGCTCGCGGTCACCGGCAAGGTCGGTGCGGAAGTCACGCCCGACGAGGCCAAGGAACTGGCGAAGACCTGCGCGCTCAACGCGCTGGCCGCCGTGAAGTCGATCGCGGGCGACCTGGACCGGATCGCGCGGGTGGTGAAGGTCGTGGGCTTCGTCGCCTCGGCGTCCGACTTCACCGGGCAGCCCGCCGTGATCAACGGCGCCAGCGAGCTGCTGGGCGCGGTGCTCGGCGACAAGGGCGTGCACGCGCGCAGCGCGGTGGGCGTCGCGGTGCTGCCGCTGGACGCGCCGGTGGAGGTCGAGGTCCAGGTCGAGCTGGTCGGGGCCTAGGGTCTTTTCACCGCGTTCTCCGATCCCGTCCGGTCGTCATGACCGGGCGGGATCATCTGTGTACGGGGCATGTACGGATCAATGGACCCCTCGAACATCGGCGCGGTTCCGGATAGCCTCCGGCCATGTCCAATGGTCAGTGGTACCCACCGGAATGGCCCGACCGGATCCGGGCACTCGCCGCAGGTGAGCTGACGGCCGCGACCCCGAAGCGGGCCGCCACCGTGATGCTGCTCCGGGATTCCGCCGCTGACACCGAGGGCGGTCCCACCGTCCACATGCTGCGCCGCCGCGCCTCCATGGCTTTTGCCGGCGGGGCGTACGCCTATCCGGGTGGCGGGGTCGACCCGCGCGACGACGACCGGCTCGTCGGCTGGGCCGGACCCCCGCTGGAGACCTGGGCCGAGCGGCTCGGCGTCGGGACTCCGGCCGAGGCCCAGGCCATCGTCTGCGCGGCGGTCCGTGAGACGTACGAGGAGGCGGGCGTCCTCCTCGCGGGTCCGGGCGCCGACACGGTGGTCAGCGACACCACCGGTGCCGACTGGGAGGCCGACCGGGAGGCACTGGTCGCCCGCGAGCTGTCGTTCGCCGAGTTCCTGGACCGGCGCGGTCTGGTGCTGCGCTCGGATCTGCTGGGCGCCTGGGCGCGCTGGATCACCCCCGAGTTCGAGCCCCGCCGCTACGACACCTGGTTCTTCGTCGCCGCGCTCCCCGAGGGCCAGCGCACCCGCAACGCCTCCACGGAGGCCGACCGCACGGTGTGGATCGAGCCCGGCGAGGCGGCCGACGGATACGACAGGGGCGAGCTGCTGATGATGCCGCCGACTGTGTCGACGCTGCGGGCGCTGAGGCCGTACGGGACGGCCGCCGAGGCCCTGAAGGCGGCGGATTCCCAGGACCTCGCGCCCGTACTGGCACAGGCGCGGCTGGAGGGCGACGAGTTGGTGCTGAGCTGGCCGGGACACGATGAGTTCACCAAGCACATCCCGAGCGGCGGCGCGGGCGGTGAGGCCGTATGAGCGAGGCCGCGGCCCTTCCGGGGCAGCCGCGCGGCGGGGTCCTGTCCGGCCCCGCCACCAGTCGTGCCGTCAATGTCCTCGCCCCCAACGCCTCGCCGATGACGCTGGACGGCACCAACACCTGGATCGTCGCCGAGCCCGGCTCCGACCTCGCGGTCGTCATCGACCCGGGCCCGCTGGACGACACGCATCTGCGGGCCGTCATCGACACCGCCGAGCGGGCCGGCCGCCGGATCGCGCTCACCCTGCTCACCCACGGGCACCCCGACCACGCGGAGGGCGCGGCGCGGTTCGCCGAGCTGACCCGTACGAAGGTGCGTGCCCTGGACCCGGCGCTGCGGCTGGGCGACGAGGGGCTGACCACGGGCGATGTGATCACCACCGGTGGCCTGGAGCTCCGGGTCGTACCGACCCCCGGGCACACCGCGGACTCGCTCTCCTTCCATCTGCCCGCCGACCGGGCGGTGCTGACGGGAGACACGATTCTCGGGCGCGGCACCACGGTCGTCGCGCATCCGGACGGGCGGCTCGGCGACTACCTCGACTCGCTGCGGAGACTGCGCTCGCTGACCGTCGACGACGGCGTGCACACGGTGCTGCCGGGGCACGGTCCGGTGCTGGACGACGCGCAGGGCGCGGTCGAGTTCTACCTCGCGCATCGCGCGCACCGGCTGGCCCAGGTGGAGACGGCGGTCGAGGCCGGGCACCGGACGGCGTCGGAGGTGGTGGCGCAGGTGTACGCGGACGTGGACCGGTCCCTGTGGCCCGCCGCGGAGCTCTCGGTGCTGGCTCAGCTGGAGTATCTGGGCGAGCACGGGCTCATCTGACCTGGCCTGGTCTGACCTGGTCGGATTTGGTCTGACCGGCTTCACCGGCACCGGCGCCGGCTTCGGCCTGCGGCGGAAACGCGGCAAGGCCCCGCCGGGCGGCGGGGCCTTGCGTGCGGGTGCGGAGGTGGCGTCCCCGGTCCGGCTAGCGGGACCGCTTCGCCAGGCGCTCCACGTCCAGCAGGATCACGGCGCGCGCCTCCAGGCGCAGCCAGCCGCGTCCGGCGAAGTCGGCGAGTGCCTTGTTGACCGTCTCGCGGGAGGCGCCGACCAGCTGGGCCAGCTCTTCCTGGGTCAGGTCGTGGACGACGTGGATGCCTTCCTCCGACTGGACGCCGAAGCGGCGCGACAGGTCGAGGAGGGCGCGGGCGACACGGCCCGGTACGTCGGAGAAGACCAGGTCGGACATCTGGTCGTTGGTCTTGCGCAGGCGGCGGGCGACGGCGCGCAGCAGGGCCGTGGCCACCTCGGGACGGGCGTTCAGCCAGGGCTGCAGGTCGCCGTGGCCCAGGCCGAGGAGCTTGACCTCGGTCAGCGCCGTCGCGGTGGCGGTGCGGGGGCCCGGGTCGAAGAGCGACAGCTCACCGATCAGCTCGCCGGGGCCGAGGACCGCCAGCATGTTCTCGCGTCCGTCGGGGGAGGTGCGGTGGAGCTTCACCTTGCCCTCGGTGACCACGTAGAGGCGGTCGCCCGGGTCGCCCTCGTGGAAGAGCGCGTCGCCGCGTGCGAGGGTCACCTCACTCATCGAGGCGCGGAGCTCCGCGGCCTGCTCATCATCGAGCGCCGCGAAAAGCGGGGCGCGCCGCAGAACGTCGTCCACGAGTTCTCTCCTTGTCGGCCTGTTCAGGGAACCGTGGTCCCCATCATGCCGGACGGTAAAACAGTGCGATCAATCACAAACCAGTTTGACGCACGGGCGTGCCCAACCGTGCGGCAGGGGGCCGATTGGGGGTGGATACACGGTGACAGGGGCAGATGTCAGTGCGTGGCTCTAGGCTGGCCGGGTGTCCAAATCGCCGGTGAGAGCGCAGGCCAAGGGGGCTGATGGGGTGTCGGAAGGCCGTGATTCCGCTGTGGGCGAACAGGGTGCGATTCGCCCGGAAAAAGCGACAAAACGCCCCGTGGGGGAGCCGGTGAAACGCCCTGTGAAGGCGAAGCCCGCAGGAGCGGCGGGAGCGGGATGGAAGCCGGAATCGCGTCTGGCGATGGTGCGCCGCGCCCGCAGGATCAACCGCGAGCTCGCCGAGCTCTATCCCTACGCCCACCCCGAGCTGGACTTCAGGAACCCCTTCGAGCTCCTGGTCGCCACGGTCCTCTCCGCCCAGACCACCGATCTGAGGGTCAACCAGACCACCCCCGCGCTCTTCGCCGCCTACCCCACCCCCGAGGACATGGCCGCGGCCGTCCCGGAGGAGATGGAGGAGCTCATCCGGCCGACCGGTTTCTTCCGGGCCAAGACCAAGTCGCTGATAGGCCTCTCCGTGGCGCTCAGGGACAATTTCGGCGGCGAGGTGCCGGGCCGGCTCGCCGATCTCGTCACGCTCCCGGGGGTCGGCCGCAAGACCGCCAATGTCGTTCTGGGCAATGCCTTCGGTGTCCCCGGGATCACCGTCGACACCCATTTCGGCCGCCTGGTCCGCCGTTGGAAGTGGACGGAGCAGGAGGATCCGGAGAAGGTCGAGGCCGAGATCGCCACGATCTTCCCCAAGAGCGAGTGGATGATGCTCTCGCACCGGGTCGTCTTCCACGGCCGCCGCATCTGCCATGCCCGTAGGCCCGCCTGCGGCGCCTGCCCGATCGCTCCGCTCTGCCCCGCGTACGGCGAGGGCGAGACGGACCCGGAGAAGGCCAGGAAGCTGCTGAAGTACGAGATGGGCGGCCGGCCGGGCCAGCGGCTGAGCCCGCCGGCGGACTACCCGGGCAAGCCCGCGCCGCCCCTCGGGGCAGGCTGACGCAGGGCGCCGAATCCGGGGCCGAGGTATGGCGCCGGCTCCGGAGCGGCCGGAACGAAATGCGTGACGACAGGCGTTGTGAGACGAGGGGTGCCTATGAAGACGCACGAACAGAGCACGGAAGCGGCAGCCGCACCCGCGGCGCCCGCTGCGGGAAACCCGGCGGCGGTCAGTCCCGCCGCGGCGGTGGCGGCCGCGGCCGCCGCGGCAGGCGCCGGTGAGGACGCGGCGATCACCGTCACGGCCGAGGGCCTGCCCGCGTGGCTCGACCCCGTGGCCCGCGCCGCGCGGACGATCGAGCCCGACCAGCTCAGCCGCTTCCTGCCGCCGGAGAGCGGTGCCGGGCGGCAGTCCGCCGTACTCGTACTGTTCGGCGAGGGCGAGCGCGGTCCCGAGCTGCTCCTCATGGAACGATCCGGAAGCCTGCGTTCCCATGCCGGGCAGCCATCCTTCCCCGGTGGCTCCCTGGACCCGGAGGACGGCGACCAGGCGACGACAGGGCCGCTCAGGGCCGCTCTGCGGGAGGCCCGGGAAGAGACCGGCCTGGATCCGCGCGGCGTCCAGATCTTCGGCGTGCTGCCCCGGCTCTACATCCCCGTGAGCGGCTTCGTGGTGACGCCGGTCCTCGGCTGGTGGCGCTCGCCGAGTCCGGTCGCTGTCGTCGATCCGGGTGAGACGGCCCGCGTCTTCACCGTTCCCGTGGCGGATCTCACGGATCCGGCCAACCGCGCGACCGCGGTCCATCCGAGCGGCCACCGGGGCCCGGCATTTCTGGTCGAATCCGCCCTGGTGTGGGGTTTCACGGCCGGAGTGATCGACCGCATTCTGCACTTCGCGGGCTGGGAGCGCTCCTGGGACACCGCCAAGCAGGTGCCGCTCGACTGGCGCGCATGACAGGCTGACTCCCGTGCTGCGCTGTCCGGCCCCGCCCGGACCCAGCCGAAGGAACGGGCCCGGTGACGAATCTGCGAGGCTATAGACGGTGAACGTGCTGGACATCCTGCTGCTGGCCGGCGCCGTGTGGTTCGCGGTCATCGGCTACCGACAGGGGTTCGTCGTCGGCATCCTGTCGGTGATCGGGTTCCTGGGCGGCGGTCTCGTCGCCGTCTATCTGCTGCCGATCCTGTGGGATCAGCTGACGAACGGCTCCGAGGTCTCGTCGACGGCCGCCGTCGTGGCCGTCGTCGTCGTGATCGTCTGCGCCTCGGTGGGCCAGGCATTCACCACCCACCTCGGCAACAAGCTCCGCCGGTACATCACGTGGTCGCCCGCGCGCGCCCTCGACGCCACCGGCGGCGCCTTGGTCAACGTCGTCGCGATGCTGCTGGTCGCCTGGCTGATCGGCTCCGCGCTGGCCGGCACCTCGCTGCCGACGCTGGGCAAGGAGGTCCGCAGCTCCTCGGTCCTGCTCGGCATTTCCCGGGTGATGCCCGCGCAGGCCTCCACCTGGTTCACGGACTTTTCCTCGGTCCTCGCGCAGAACGGCTTCCCGCAGGTCTTCAGCCCGTTCGCCAACGAGCCGATCACCGAGGTCCAGGCCCCGGACCCGGCGCTGGTGGGCAGCCCCGTCGCGGCCCGCGCCAGGAAGTCCATCGTCAAGGTCGTCGGCACGGCCCCGGGCTGCGGCAAGGTCCTCGAAGGCACCGGCTTCGTCTTCTCCGACCGCCGGGTGATGACCAACGCGCATGTCGTCGGCGGCGTCGACGAACCCACCGTCCAGATCGGCGGCCAGGGCCGGCTGTACGACGCGAAGGTCGTCCTGTACGACTGGCGGCGCGACATCGCCGTGCTCGACGTACCGAACCTCGACGCGAAGCCGCTGAAGTTCGCCGACACCGACCACGACGCCCGGACGGGGAACAGCGCCATCGTCGCGGGCTTCCCGGAGAACGGCTCGTACGACGTACGGGCCGCGCGCGTCCGGGGCCGTATCGGCGCCAAGGGCCCGGACATCTACCACCGGGGCACCGTCCGCCGCGATGTGTACTCGCTCTACGCGACGGTCCGGCAGGGCAACTCCGGCGGACCGCTGCTGACCCCCGGCGGCGAGGTGTACGGCGTCGTCTTCGCGAAGTCGCTCGACGACCCCGACACCGGCTACGCGCTGACGGCCGACGAGATCCGCCAGGACATCAAGCGCGGCCGATCCGCCAACCAGCAGGTCGACAGCCAGGCGTGCGCGCTCTGAGCGCCGGTCCGGCAGTACCCGGGCGCAGCGCGGCGCGCCGAGGCCGGGGGAGTCGTGGTGAAGTCCCGCCCGGCCGGTGAGCGTTCACCGGCCGACCGGGGCGGAGATCATCCGCGTGGATGGCGCAGCCGCGCCGAGACCCAGCGGGCCCGACGGCGCAGAATGCGCGGGATACCGAGCTGGGGATCATGCAGAACATGCATCTCGTGCACCCGGCCCTGGGGGCCGCCCCCCTCATGAGTGCTCAGACCCGCCGTGGCGGTCGAGCGACGGTTGCGTGCTGTGTCACCGAAGTCGTGCGTCCAGCCCATACCGGGACGTCTGCCCGTGCCTCATGGTCGGTAACCGCCCATCCGTCAGCCAATTGGCCTATGCGCCGGGCAATTGGCTGTTCGTCGGACAACTGTGCCCGTACGGCTACCGATCGGGCTCGGGATCCTTGAGCCAGCTGATGAGTTCGGCCGAGAATCCGGCCGGATCCTCCTCGTGGGGGAAGTGCCCCAGACCGTCGAAAAGTCGCCAACGGTACGGCGCTTCGACGTACTCGCCGGAACCCGCCGCGCTTCGCGTGCGGATCGCCGGATCGAGTGAACCGTGCAGATGCAGCGTCGGTACCCGCACCGGCAGTTTCATCCGCCGGTTGAACTGGATTCCGTCCGGGCGGGCGAGGGAACGCACCATCCAGCGGTACGGCTCGATCGAGCAGTGCGCCGTCGACGGGATGCACATCGCGCGCCGGTAGACGTCCACCGTCGCGTCGTCGGGGAAGTCCGGGGTCCGGGGGCCTGCCCATTCGTGGATCAGCCGGCCGACCAACGCCGCGTCGTCGGCGACGAGCTGACGCTCGGGCACCCACGGGCGCTGGAAGCCCCAGATGTACGAGCCGGCCCGGGACTGCGCGAAGTCGGAGAGCATCGAGGAACGCCAGCGGCGCGGATGCGGCATCGAGGAGACCACGAGGCGGCGCACCAGCTTCGGACGCATCACCGCGGCCGTCCAGGCGAGGTAGCCGCCCATGTCGTGGCCGACCAGGGCCGCGTCCGGTTCGCCGAGCGAGCGGATCACGCCGGTGATGTCGAGCGCCAGGTTGGCGGGGTCGTAACCCCGGGGCGTACGGTCGCTGCCGCCCACTCCGCGCAGGTCCATCGCGACGGCCCGGAAACCGGCGTCGGCCAGCGCGGTGAGCTGGTGGCGCCAGGTCCACCAGAACTGCGGGAAGCCGTGCAGCAGCAGCACCAGCGGACCATCGCCGAGCTCGGCGATGTGGAAGCGGGCGCCGTTGGCCGCCACGTCCCGGTGGGTCCACGGCCCGTCGATCCGCACGGGCCCGCCGGAGCCGACCGGGCCCGTCGAGCCGCCCGGGACGGCCGAGTCGTCCGATCCCGTCTGGCCTGCCCGGTCGTTCGAGTCGCCTGCCCGGTCGTTCGAGCCGGTCCGGCCCGCAGGAACTGCCGGACCTTCCTGGCCTGTGGGGCCTTTCGGGCCTACGGGGTCTACTGGGCCGAATGCGCTGGAATCGGGGACCGTCATGTGGACGAGCGTGCCACAGCGGAGGCCTTGTCCTGGACCGGAGCCTTCTCCATGGCCTTGCCCGCCAGTGTGCTGCCCGAGACGGCCGGGCGGCTCGTCCCCGCCGTGACGGCGGGACGCGGGTGCGGCTTGACGCCCTGCAGCACGGCCGCCGTCTGCTTCGCCGAAGCGATGGACTTCTCCGGCGGCTTGACCTTCTTGAACTTGAGCCAGCCGATCAGCCCCAGCAGGACGGCCAGGAGGAAGAACCCGCCGGCCACGATCAGGAACGACCACGCCAGGCCCAGGCCCAGATGGTGGATCCCGTAGGCGGCGGCGAAGCTCAGCATCGGCATCATGAACAGAAGCAGTACGGCCGCGACGATCAACGCCACACTGCCGATCACCCCGCGCTTGACGTCCTGCCGCACCTCGGCCTTGGCCAGGGCGATCTCGTCGTGCACCAGTGCGGACATCTCGGCTGTCGCCGCGGCGACCAGCTGCCCGAGACTGCGGTCGGCGCTGCCCGCGGTGTTGCCGGGGTCGCTCATCCCTGACTCCCTCTCCTGTTCTGCTGCTCAACACATCTGGTGTCAGATCATGCCGGACTGTCCGGCTTGCTGCTCGCTGCCCCCGCCAGTTCGGCAAGGCGGCGGTGTTCGGCCGCCTTCTTCTCGTGGATCGCGGCCATCCGCAGGTGGTACTCCGGGTCGTCCTGCTCGTAGATGTCCGGCACCCCGTCCTCGTCCTCGTCGAGCTCCTCCGCCTCGTGCAGTGCCCGGTATCTGCGTACCCGGAGTTTGAGCAGTACACCGGAGAGTACGGCGGCTGTCAGGGAACCGAGCAGCACGGCAGCCTTGATCTCGTTGATCATGTCCTCGTCGCCGGCGAAGGCCAGCTCACCGATGAGCAGCGAGACGGTGAAGCCGATCCCGGCGAGCGTGGCGACCGCGAAGACATCTGCCCAGGCCAGGTCCTTGTTCAGCTCCGCCTTGGTGAAGCGGGTGGCCAGCCACGTACCGCCGAAGATGCCCACGGTCTTGCCGACGACGAGGCCCAGGACGACACCGAGCGTCTCGGGCCGGGTGAAGACATCTGCCAGCGCGCCACCGGAGAGGGAGACACCGGCCGAGAAGAGGGCGAACAGCGGCACGGCGAGACCGGCCGACAGCGGGCGCATCAGATGCTCGATGTGCTCGCCGGGCGAGTGGGTCTCGCCGTCCCGCCGGGTGCAGCGGAGCATCAGGCCCATGGCGACACCGGCGATCGTGGCGTGGATGCCGCTGTTGTACATCAGGCCCCAGATGACCAGGGCGAGCGGTACGTAGATGTACCAGCCGCGCACGTTCCTGCGCAGCAGCAGGTAGAAGACGGCCAGCCCGACGAAGGCGCCGATCAGCGCCATGAAGTCGATCTTCTCGGTGAAGAAGACCGCGATGATCAGGATCGCGAAGAGGTCGTCGACGACGGCGAGGGTCAGCAGGAAGGCGCGCAGCGCGTTCGGCAGCGAGGTGCCGATGACCGCGAGTACGGCGAGCGCGAAGGCGATGTCGGTGGCGGTGGGGACGGCCCAGCCGTCCGTCGAACCTCCGCCGACCACGTTGACCAGGGTGTAGACGACGGCCGGAACCGCCATTCCGCACAGCGCGGCGACGACCGGGAGGACGGCGGCCTTGGGGTCGCGCAGTTCGCCCGCGACCAGTTCCCGTTTGAGCTCGACGCCCGCGACGAAGAAGAAGATCGCGAGCAGCCCGTCCGCCGCCCAGTGCGCCACGGAGAGGTTGAGGCCCAGCGACTCCGGCCCGAAGTGGAAGCCGCTGACGGACGCGTAACTGGAGCCGAAGGTGTTCGCCCACACCAGGGCGGCTATCGCCGCGACCAGCAGGATGACGCCGCCGACGGTCTCGGTGCGCAGGGCGTCCGCGAGGTAGTTCCGCTCGGGGAGGGACAGCCGCGCGAGAAAGGTGCGACGGGACGGAGACGGGGGTGCAGGAGTGGGCGCGGCCACGAGTGGAGACCTCCGGGTCGGTACGGCAGCGATGGCATGGCTGATGCACTTGCCGACCAGACTTCCCGGCACCCCTGTGGAGTTTTTTTATTACTTCATTGACGCAGCTGCCACTGTACCCGGGGTGTGCGGGCCTGTATCCGGTGATCTTCACCTTAAATGCCCGTGGGGCATCCGGCGCGTTGCCGGATGCCCCACGGGGACGTACTGCTGCTCGCTGTGGTCGGTCCTCGGAGGCTGTGGTCAGTCCTCGGAGGAGGACGACGGCAGCTGGGTCTGGATGAGGTCCATCACCGAGGAGTCGGTGAGCGTCGTGACATCGCCCAGCTCGCGGTTCTCGGCGACGTCGCGCAGCAGACGCCGCATGATCTTGCCCGAGCGGGTCTTCGGCAGCTCGGCGACCGGCAGGATCCGCTTCGGCTTGGCGATCGGGCCGAGCGTGGCACCGACGTGGTTGCGCAGCTCGGCGACGAGCTCGTCAGAGGCGTCGGCCGTACCGCGCAGGATCACGAAGGCGACGATGGACTGGCCGGTCGTCTCGTCGGCGGCACCGACCACGGCTGCCTCGGCGACCGAGGAGTGCGACACGAGCGCCGACTCGACCTCGGTGGTCGAGATGTTGTGCCCGGACACGAGCATCACGTCGTCGACCCGGCCGAGCAGCCAGATGTCGCCGTCCTCGTCCTTCTTGGCGCCGTCGCCCGCGAAGTACTTGCCCTCGAAGCGCGACCAGTAGGTGTCGATGAAGCGCTGGTCGTCGCCCCAGATGGTGCGGAGCATCGACGGCCACGGCTCGGTGAGCACGAGGTAGCCGCCCCCGCCGTTCGGAACCTCGTTGGCCTCGTCGTCGACGACCGTGGCCGAGATACCGGGCAGGGCGCGCTGGGCGCTGCCCGGCTTGGTCTCCGTCACGCCCGGCAGCGGCGAGATCATCATCGCGCCGGTCTCGGTCTGCCACCAGGTGTCCACGATCGGGCACTTGTCGGCGCCGATGTGCTTGCGGTACCACATCCACGCCTCGGGGTTGATCGGCTCACCGACCGAACCGAGGATCCGGAGACTGCTCAGATCGAACTTGGCGGGGATGTCGTCACCCCACTTCATGAACGTGCGGATCGCGGTCGGTGCGGTGTAGAGGATCGTGACGCCGTACTTCTGCACGATCTCCCAGAAACGCCCCTGGTGCGGGGAGTCGGGCGTGCCCTCGTACATGACCTGTGTCGCGCCGTTGGCCAGCGGGCCGTAGACGATGTACGAGTGGCCGGTCACCCAGCCGATGTCGGCGGTGCACCAGAAGACGTCGGTCTCCGGCTTGAGGTCGAAGACCGCGTTGTGGGTGTACGCCGCCTGCGTCAGGTAGCCGCCGGAGGTGTGCAGGATGCCCTTCGGCTTACCCGTCGTGCCGGAGGTGTAGAGGATGAAGAGCGGCTGCTCCGCCTCGAAGGCCTCGGGGGTGTGCTCGGCGGACTGCCGGCCGGTGATCTCGTGCCACCAGACGTCGCGGCCCTCGGTCCACGCGGTGTCCTGGCCGGTGCGCTGCACCACGAGGACGTGCTCGACGCTGTCGATACGGGAGACGGCGTCGTCCACGGCGGGCTTGAGCGCGGACGGCTTGCCGCGGCGGTAGCCGCCGTCGGCGGTGATGACGACCTTGGCGTCCGCGTCCTGGATGCGGGCCGCGATGGCGTCGGCGGAGAAGCCGCCGAAGACCACCGAGTGCGCGGCGCCGATGCGGGCGCAGGCCAGCATCGCGATGGCGGCCTCGGGGATCATCGGCAGATAGACGGCGACCCGGTCGCCCTTGCCGACACCGAGCTCGATGAGCGCGTTGGCGGCCCGGGAGACCTCGTCCTTGAGCTGTGCGTAGGTGATGGCGCGGCTGTCGCCGGGCTCGCCCTCGAAGTGGATGGCGACCCGGTCGCCGTTGCCGGCCTCGACGTGGCGGTCCACGCAGTTGTACGCGACGTTGAGCTTGCCGTCCGCGAACCACTTCGCGAAGGGCGGGTTGCTCCAGTCGAGCGTCTCGGTCGGCTCCGTGGCCCAGGTCAGGCGACGGGCCTGCTCGGCCCAGAAGCCCAGCCGGTCCGCCTCGGCCTGCTCGTACGCCTCCGCCTTGACGTTGGCGTTCGCGGCCAGATCGGCAGGCGGTGCGAACCGCCGCTCCTCACGAAGCAGATTGGCCAAGCTTTCGTTGCTCACGACATCTCCCATTCCCAGGGTGTCCGTTGTGTCCCGGGGCATAGCTCATCAGGCCAAAGGCCGGGTGACAAGTGTCTGCCCGGAATTGGTTTAGACCTGTGTCTCGTGTATGGAGACACGGTCCCGCGCCCGCATGCGATGCCGGCGAGGTGCGGCGCGGTGCGGAGACAGGACCACAAGGTCTCACGGACCCGGGGTGAAGGTGGTTCAGACGCCGGTCCGTTCCAACTCGCCGGAACCGGCGGGATCGCCGGGGCCCACGCGATCGAAGACCTCGTCGAGCTCCAGCCCGCTGCTCGCCCCCTCGGTCAGCAGATAGGCCTGTGCCTCGCCCACATGGAAGTACATGCCGTGCAGCCGGAGCGTACCTTCGGCGAGCCGCCGCGACACCGATTCGTGAGCCCGCAGATGGTCCAGCTGCTGGACCACATTGGTGAGGCAGAGCTGCTCCAGCGCATCGGTCGGCAGCCGTCCGGAGATCCGGGCCCAGGCGTGGTGCCGGGATGCCATCCGCTCCAGGCTCGGCAGCCCATGTCTCAGCCACCGCCACAGGGACGTGGGCGGAGTCTCCGGGTCCGGCCCGGTGCCGAGCAGTGCCTGCATCGCGCCGCAGCCGGAGTGCCCGCAGACGGTGATGGACTCCACCTTCAGTACGTCCACCGCGTACTCGATCGCTGCGCCCACCGAGTCGTCACCCGACTCGGCGTTCGGCAGGGGCACCAGATTGCCGACGTTCCGCACGGTGAACAGGTCACCCGGGCCGCTCGCCGTGATCATGCTGGTGACCAGGCGGGAGTCCGCGCAGGTGATGAAGAGCTGGGACGGGCGCTGACCCTCGACGGCCAGCCGGGCCAGCTCCTCGCGCACCAGCGGAGCGGTGTTGCGCTGGAACGAACTCAGGCCGTTGATCAGCCGATTGCCGCCGACCCGGCGGGCAGTGCCGGAGTGCGAGTCGGCCGTTCGGCCGGGGAGGTGGTGGGCTGCGGGGGCCGGGCCAGGAGTGGACTCGGGGCGGGGACCGGAGGTGGGGGTAGGGGAGAGGGCGTGGTCAGGCGTGAATGTGGGTGTGGGCGTGGAAGTGGAAGTGCTGTGGGTCGTGTCGTGGGATGTGCCGAGGTGGGCGCTGTTGAAGGGGGTGTCGAGGCCGTGGTCGGCTTCGGGTGCGGGGCCGGGCCCGTCGTGGCAGTGATGGTTGCGCCATGGTGTCCAGGGGCGGCAGCAGGAGTGCGCCGCCGAGGCGGGCTCGGCGATCCGGCCACCGGACCTGCCGGTGAACACGACCCTGCCGCCGTGGGCGGTCTGGGCAGTGCTCCAGTCCTGGATCGCCTCGTACGCCGCATGGTCCATGAAGAAGCCGTCCAGTTCGACGACGGCATCCCCGCCCTGGGGCAGCTGGCCCAGCGTACGGCTGAGCCGGGGAACCGCGAGGAACGTCAACTGTCCTCGTACGACGACCAGATGCTGTCCGTCCTGATCGGTAACCGTGATCCGGGTCCGGGCCAGCCGGTGCAGGGCCACCGCCACCGCCACCGCGATGCCGATCGCCACACCCTTCAGTACGCCGAAGAGGACCACGCCGGTGATCGTCGCCCCGTACACCAGGAATTCGCGGTGCTTATGGACGTTGCGGATGTGGGCGAAACTCACCATCTGGATACCGACCATCATCACCAGTGCGGCGAGCGCGGCCAGCGGGATCCACTCCAGCACGGTGACCAGCAGTCCGGTGGCGAGCAGCACCCAGACGCCGTGGAGCACGGTGGAGGCGCGCCCGGTCGCCCCGGCGCGTACGTTCGCCGAGCTGCGCACCGCTCCGCCGGACACGGCCAGCCCGCCCACCAGCCCGGACAGGGTGTTGGCGATGCCTTGGGCGCGCAGCTCACGGTCGAGATCGGAGCGTCTGGCTGGCGGTGTGGGCGGTGTGGGCGAGGCGGGTGAGTCGGGCGATGTGGCCGGAGCCGAGGGCGAGGGCGCGGCCGACAGCTTGTCCACGGCCACCGCGGCGAGCAGCGACTCCAGGCTGGCCACCAGCATCACCGTGAACACGGCTGTGGCCAGGGCGAGTACGGGGCCGTGCGGCATCTCCGGCAGGGCATGCGAGCGCCAGGACGGCAGATCGACCCGGGCGATTCCGGGGGCGACGATCGCAGCCACAGCCGTAGCGGTCACCACCGCGGCGAGAGCGGCCGGAATCCGTCGTACAGCACGCCCGATGTGGCCCGGAATCCGCGGCCACAGGACCAGGACGGTGATGGTCAGCATGCCGATGAGCGGGGCGGCCGGGCCCACCCGGCCCAACTGGTCGGGGAGCGCCAGGGCGTTGGCGACGGCTGAACTCTGCGGCGAGCCGCCGAGCACGATGTGCAGCTGGGCGAGTGCGATGGCCACGCCGATGCCGGCGAGGGTGCCATGGACGATGGCGGGGCTGACGGCGAGGGCGCTGCGGGCCGCCCGCAATGAGCCCAGCAGGATCTGCAGAAGCCCGGCGCCGATGGTGATCGCGCAGGTGGTGCGCCAGCCATAGATCTGGATCAACTCGGCTGTGACCACGGTCAGTCCGGCGGACGGGCCGCTGACCTGGAGAGGGGTGCCGCCGAGCAGTCCGGCGACGATGCCGCCGATCGCGGCGGAGATGAGGCCGGCCTCCAGCGGGGCGTCCATGGCGACGGCGAGACCGAGCGACATGGGGACGGCGAGCAGGAAAACCGTGATCGATGCGGACAGATCGGCGCCCGCGATGCGGAATCGTCCACCGCGCGATGGTGGCGGACTGTGTGGTCGTTTGACTCCCGAGGCGCGCGGTGGGCGCGAACTGCGGGATGTGCGGTTGTGACGAGTGGGGACGCAAGCAGACATGTTCCCGTCTCCTCCGGGGCAGCGCGGTCGCGGAATGTGGGGTCGCGGCCATGGGTCACGGCGTGCAGCGGCGGGATTTCTCAACTCTCAGTAAACAGATCGTAATGGAGAGTAAAGATCTGTGTCCACGCTTGAGGTCAAATGGACCGTTTGACCACCCATTCAAGTGAATAGGCATCTTTCCATTCGGCCTGTCGTGCTGATCCGACGGAGCCGTGTGCGAACTTGACCGCGCCGTGTCGGCACTTCGACGCGAATGACCTGCAAGGAAGAGGGTGGGCGGATGGTGGCCGCCACGACGAGAGTCGCCGCGAAGAGAGTCGTGACGAGGCGAGGTGCCGCGAGGAAGGCTGCCGCCGGGCGGGCCGCCCTGGGCGTCGTGGCTGTCGCGCTGACTGCGGGAGTGGCCGGGTGCTCCTCCGATGCCGGCCGCGGAGCCGCCGGACCGGAGGCGGCGAAACAGGCCGCCGGGGCGAAGAAGAATGCCCCTGAAGCCGCGCCCAAGAGCGTTTTCCGGCTGATCGGTGACGGTTCCACCGCCTTCACCGGCAGTCAGCCGAAGCAGCCCGTGCCCAAGCGTCTGGCGCCCGGTCAGAAGCCCCCGCAGTTCGTGGTGTTCTCGTGGGACGGCGCAGGCGAGGACAGCCAGAAGCTGTTCTCGCACTTCCGCGAGGTCGGGAAGAAGTACCACGCGAACATGACGTACTTCCTCAGCGGCGTCTACATGCTGCCGGAGGGCAAGCGGGAGCTCTACGACCCGCCGAAGCACGACGTCGGCAGCTCGGACATCGGCTTCAACGACACCGAGGGAATCCGGAACACCATCACCCAGGTGCGCGGGGCCTGGGAGGACGGTGACGAGATCGGCACCCACTTCAACGGGCACTTCTGCGGTCCCGAGGGCGGCGGCGACTGGTCCGTCGATCAGTGGAAGAGCGAGATCAGCCAGGCCAAGTCCTTCGTGAAGAACTGGAAGACCAACGACCCCGGCCTCGAAAGGGAGAAGCCGCTCCCCTTCGACTACGACAAGGAGCTCGTCGGCGGCCGCACCCCCTGCCTGGAGGGGCAGAAGAACATGGTGGCCGCGGCGCGGACGATGGGCTTCCGTTACGACTCCAGCGGGGTCAACAACCAGGTCTGGCCCAAGAAGAGGGGCGGCATCTGGGACCTCTCGATGCAGCTCGTCCCCGTGCCGGGCCGGGCCTTCGAGACCCTTTCGATGGACTACAACTTCATGTTCAACCAGTCCGGTACGACGCAGGGCGACCCGGACCAGCACAAGTACTGGGGCAACCAGATGCGCGACGGTCTGCTCCAGGCCTTCGACCGCTCGTACGACGGGAACCGCGCCCCGCTGATCATCGGCAACCACTTCGAGTCCTGGAACGGCGGCACCTACATGCGCGCCGTCGAGCAGACCATCGCGAGGGTCTGCACCAAGGAGGGTGTGCGCTGCGTGTCCTTCCGGCAGCTGGCCGACTGGCTGGACGCGCAGGACCCGGCGACGCTGGCGAAGCTCGGCACGCTCGACGTCGGCCAGTCACCCGAGAAGGGATGGACCGCGTTCCTCGACGGAGCGGAGACTTCCGGGGCCGGGCGGCGGGGGCCGCCAAGCGTGACCAGGGAACCGGCGAGCGCGGCCGCTGAGCTGAGCGGCCTTCGGCTGCGGCCGGCGCGTCGTGCGCCGGACGGGCCGGGCAGCAGGGCCGCGCGTCGGGTACCGGACGGGTCGGAGAGCCGATCCCGTCCGGCGCCCGAGGATGCAACGGCTCCCGGCGGGGAGACACGAACCCTTCCGGCGGGGGTACCGAGAGCTCAGGCGGGCTGAGCGGCGCCGTCCTGCGCGTACCGCTCGTCGAGAACGAAGGCGGGGTCGACCTGGGCGGCCAGGTCGGCGCCCGTCTTCTCGTTGCCCCAGCTCTCCGCGTTCTTCAGATGGAAATGCACCATCTGCCGCGTGTAGCGCCCCCAGTCCCGCTGCTCGTACGAGTCCTCCGCGGCATTCTGCAGCGCCTGCAGAGCCATCCGGTTGTCCGCTTCCAGCAGCTCGAAGCGAGCGGGGCGACCTTTCTCCATCGCCCGTACCCAGTCGGAGTGCCCGACGCTGACCAGCAGGTCGTCGCCCACCTCGGCGCGCAGGAACTCCAGATCGTCCTCGCCCTGCACCTTGTTGCCGATGACCTTCAGCGCGACCCCGAAGTCCCGCGCGTACTCCTTGTACTGGCGATAGACCGAGACGCCCTTACGGGTCGGTTCCGCGACCAGGAACGTCATGTCGAAGCGGGTGAACATCCCCGAGGCGAAGGAGTCCGAACCCGCTGTCATGTCAACGACGACATAGTCGTCGGGACCGTCGACGAGATGGTTGAGGCAGAGCTCGACCGCGCCGACCTTGGAGTGGTAGCAGGCCACGCCCAGATCCGACTCGGTGAACGGCCCGGTGGCCATCAGCCGGATCTCCCCGTCGTCGAGCCGGACCGCACGGGCGCACGCGTCATAGATCGGGTTGTTCTCGCGGACCCGCAGCAGCCGGGAGCCCTCACCGGGCGGAGTCGTCTTGATCATCGTCTCGCTGGAGGCGATACGGGGGTTGCTGCCGCGCAGATACTCCTTGATCAGAGGCAGGTGCGCTCCCATGGCGGGCAGCGCGGCGGCCTCCTGGTCGTCGAGGCCGAGCGCGGCCCCGAGGTGCTGGTTGATGTCGGCGTCCACCGCGACGACATGGGCTTCATTGGCGGCGAGGTGGCGGATGAAGAGCGAGGACAGCGTCGTCTTGCCGCTGCCGCCCTTCCCCACGAAAGCGATCTTCATGTTCACCTAGGGTAGCGGGATGATTGCGGTCTGCTGTCGCACTTCGTGAAGAAGGCCACTCCCGGGCGGTATCGGCGCAGCGGGCGCGTAGCCTCGTTACCTATGAGTACGACTGCCTCTGATCCGCTCGCCGCCCTCGGCACCCTGCCGGGCGTCGCTGATGCGGTGGACTCCGTACGCAAGGCCGTCGACCGGGTCTACGGTCACCGCGTCATGCGGCGCCGCAGCAATGAGGTCACCGCGGAAGCTGCGCTGCGCGGCGCCCGTGGCTCGGCGGCGTTGTCGGGAGCCGACTGGAATCTGGAGGAGGTGCGCCGGCGTACCGACTTCAGCGGTGATGGTGAGGCGCATGTGGTCGGGGCGGCCCTGAGGCTGACTGCCGAAGCGGGTCAACTGCTCTCCATCTGGCGGCAGTCACCGCTGCGGGTGCTGGCACGGCTGCATCTGGTCGCGGCCGGCGGGGCGGCACCGGACGATGCTGTCGGCCGGCCGAGGCTGGCGGGCGAGCTTGTGAACGAGCCGCTGGTCGAGGCGCCGCTTCCGGATGCCGACGAGGTGGCCGGACGGCTGGAGGGACTGTCCGGGCTGATTCTTTCGGGTACTTCGGCGCCCGCGCTCGTGATGTCGGCGGTCGTGCACGGTGAACTGCTGGCACTGCGCCCCTTCGGCTCGTACAACGGCCTCGTGGCGCGGACCGCTGAGCGGATCGTGCTGATCGGGAGCGGTCTCGACCCCAAATCGATCTGCCCCGCCGAGGTGGGCCATGCCGAACTGGGGCGGGCGGCGTACGTCGCGGCGTTCGAGGGTTATCTGTCGGGAACGCCGGACGGGATGGCGGCCTGGATCACGCACTGCGGACGCGCCGTGGAGCTGGGCGTCAGGGAGTCGACGGCGGTCTGCGAGGCGCTGCAACGCGGAGCCGCGTAACAGTGGAGCCCGGGTATCAGTGGAGCCGCGCAAGAGGGGAGCAGCCGGAGCGGCCGGAGTGCTGTGGTGAGCTCGACATCGTGTGTGCGTCGCGGTGTGTTTCGCGATAAAGCCACCGAAGTAACTCCATCGCGGTAACTCCACCGAATTGTCTTCACCGCGTCGACTTCGGGGCCCGACAAAAGGGTTGCGGCGGTACCGTCCTCGGTACCGCCGCTGGCATGTCTACCCAGTTACCATGCGTCCTCGATATATGCCCATCAGGTCGGGATGCTTTGCCCGTTCCCTGGTGCGGCTGGCCCGTAATCGACGGGTCGACGTCGCGTGGGTGCTCGGTTTTCATGCTCGGTCCGTGGGGCCGTCTCTGCGTTACAGGTAATCCTCTCGGATGTCCTTGGTCTCGCGGGCCGTTGAGTCATTTGTACTCCAGAGCCGGGGTGAGCGGTAGTGCTGGCCCTACTTCTTTACTTTTCGGTTCAATTACGGGCGAGTTGGATAATTCGACGCCGGCCTGGTCGGCGTACGCCGTACCGCTGTCCGGAGCGTGCGTCGGGCGGAGCCGTCGTACGTCAGGCGGAGCCCGTGGTGGCGCGGCGGCGGGAGGTGTACCAGACCAGCCCTGCCGTGACGGCGGCTGCGCCCACCGCTGCCGCCGCGACCAATGCCGGACGTGGCGGCAGCGAGAACGTGGGCAGCCGCTGCTTGAGCCGGACCGGTCGGTCGAAGACGAGAATCGGCCACTCGCGCAGGGTTGCTTCGCGCCGCAGCGCACGGTCCGGATTGACCGCGTGCGGATGGCCGACCGACTCCAGCATCGGTACATCCGTGGCGGAGTCGCTGTAGGCGTAACAGCGTGAGAGGTCATACCCCTCCGACACCGCGAGGGCCCTGATCGCCTCGGCCTTGGTCGGCCCGTACGCGTAGTACTCGACTTCGCCGGTGAAGCAGCCGTCGTCGCCGACGACCATTCGGGTGGCGACGACCCGGTCGGCGCCGAGCAGCTCGCCGATCGGTTCGACGACCTCGGCGCCCGAGGTCGAAACGATCACCACATCGCGTCCGGCGGTGTGGTGCTCCTCGATGAGCGTCGCCGCTTCGTCGTAGATGATGGGGTCGATCAGATCGTGCAGGGTCTCGGCGACGATTTCCTTCACCTGCTGGACGTTCCAGCCCTTGCAGAGCGCCGAGAGATATTCCCGCATCCGCTCCATCTGGTCGTGATCCGCACCCCCGGCAAGGAACACGAACTGTGCGTACGCAGTGCGCAGTACAGCGCGGCGGTTGATCAGTCCGCCTTGGTAGAAGGACTTGCTGAAGGTCAGTGTCGAAGACTTCGCAATGACCGTCTTGTCCAGGTCAAAGAAGGCGGCTGTGCGCGGCAAGAAGCGGTTTTCCACAAGGCAGAGCATAGGGGGACATCATTCGGCGTAAACTCTGGCGCGTGGGTTTGCCTGAGAAGGCTCTCGGGTACACCATGGAAGTCACGGATCGTTCGCGACCGTGCTAACCCGGTCCGGCTCCTCCCCCCCCGAGTCGGCCGTGGGGACGACCCCCGCTCTCCCCCCCGGCGGGGGTCGTCGCATGTCCGGACGCGTTTCTGCCGTTCGGAATCAAGCATTCCGCCTCCATTTCGGCCGCGACGGCCCGCTTCTCGTTCCGTCCCCCATCACCATGACTCGTCACGGTGCGTAGCGGAAGTGCTGCGCTCCGGAAGTCGCCGGTATGGGCGACGGAGATATTCACAACGGTGGAGTTGTCCACAGTTTTCGAGCAAGATCCACAAGATTTTCCGAAGCGCTGCACGGTGATTCCACCGCGAAGTCCGCGGGTTGTGGAATCGCCGATCCCGGAACGCTCCGAGATCACCGCGAACCGCGATGAAGGTGCAGTGGGAAGGGGGCGGAGATCGTGGCCGAGTCCATCGCACGGGATCGTCTGCCGGCCGCCGGAGCGCGGCGGGGCGGACCGCTGATCGTGACCGAGGATGTGGAACTGCTCGATGATCTGCTGCGGCTGTGTGCGGCCGCTGGAGCGGAACCGGAAGTTCATCACTCGCTGCCCGAGAACAGAGGCAGTTGGGAGCAGGCTCCGATGGTTCTCGTGGGCGACGATGCCGCCCAGCGATGCCGAGGGGCGGTGCGCAGGCGGGGTGTGATGCTCGTCGGCCGGGATCAGGACGCCCCGGACGTCTGGCGCCGCGCCGTGGAGATCGGGGCCGAATATGTGCTGAGGCTGCCCGATTCGGAGAGCTGGCTCGTCGACCAGATCGCCAATGCGGCGGAAGGCGTGGGCCGGCCGGCGCTCACCGTGGGAGTGATCGGCGGACGGGGTGGCTCCGGTGCGTCCACACTGGCCTGCGCCCTCGCGGTGACCGCGGCGAGGGCCGGGCGGCGGACCATGCTGATCGACGGTGACCCGCTCGGCGGCGGCATCGATGTGCTGCTCGGTGGCGAACGGGCCGAGGGGATGCGATGGCCGGATTTCGCCCACTCCAAAGGGCGGGTCGGCGGGGGAGCGCTGGAGGAATCGCTGCCGGCGCTGCATGGGCTGCGCGTCCTCAGCTGGGGCCGCGACGACTGGGTGGTCATCCCGCCGCAGGCCATACGGGCCGTGCTGGCAGCCGCACGCCGGCTCGGCGGGGTGGTGGTCGTCGATCTGCCGCGCCGGGTCGACGAGTCGGTGGCCGAGGCGCTCGCGCAGTTGGACCTCGGGCTGTTGGTGGTCCCGGGGGAGCTTCGCGCGGTAGCGGCGGCGAAGCGTGTGGCGTCCATGGCCGGGATGGTCCTGGACGACCTGCGGGTGGTGTCTCGCGGGCCGTACGCGGCGGGCCTCGACGAACGGTGGGTGGCGCAGGCGCTGGGGCTGCCACTCGCCGGTGAACTCCCGCTCGACGCAGGGCTGTCGGCCGCTCAGGACGGTGGTACGCCGCCGGGCGGCAGCGTGCGCGGTCCGCTGGCCAGGTTCTGCGCGGCGTTCTGGGAGCGGGCGCTCGCTCCGGAGGGCGCGGGGGGACGCGCCGCCGGAGGTGCGTCATGACGGAGGCGCTGCTCGATGCCGTACGACAGCGGCTGGCCCAGAACGGCACGGCCCCGACGCCGGCCGGGGTCGCGGCCGCGCTGCGGGCCCAGGGGCGGCTGCTCGGGGACGCCGAAGTGCTCGGTGCGGCCGATGAGTTGCGCGGCGAGCTGGTCGGGACCGGGGTGCTGGAGCCGCTGCTGGCCGACCCGGCGGTGACGGACGTGCTGGTCTCCGCGCCGGACCGGGTGTGGGTGGACCGGGGCGGCGGGCTAGAACTCACCGGGGTGACCTTCACGGATGCCGCCGCGGTGCGCAGGCTGGCGCAGCGGCTGGCCGCCGTGGCGGGGCGACGGCTGGACGACGCCCGCCCCTGGGTGGACGCGAGGCTGCCGGACGGCACCCGTATGCATGCCGTGTTGCCGCCGGTGTCCGTCGGCTCGACGTGCCTGTCGCTGCGGGTGGTGCGGCCCAGGGCCTTCTCGCTGACGGAGCTGGTCGCGGCCGGGACGGTGCCGCCGGGCGGTGACCGGGTGCTGCGGGCCCTGGTGGAGGCCCGGGTCTCGTATCTGATCAGTGGAGGGACGGGGGCCGGGAAGACGACTCTTCTGTCGAGTCTGCTGGGCGCGGTCGGGGAGCGGGAGCGAATCGTGCTCGCGGAGGACTCGGCGGAGCTGCGGCCGGACCATCCCCATGTGGTGCGCCTGGAGTCGCGCCCCGCCAACCAGGAGGGGGCGGGCCGGGTGACGCTCCGGGACCTGGTGCGGCAGGCGCTGCGGATGCGGCCCGACCGGCTGGTGGTCGGGGAGGTGCGAGGTGCCGAGGTCACCGAACTCCTGGCCGCTCTGAACACCGGCCACGAAGGCGGCTGCGGGACGGTTCACGCCAATGCGGCCGAGCACGTACCGGCCCGTCTGGAGGCACTGGGGACGGCGGCGGGACTGGACCGGACGGCGCTGCACAGCCAGCTGGCGGCCGCGCTGTCGGTGGTGGTCCATCTCGTGCGGGACCGGGCCGGACAGCGGCGGATCGCCGAGGTGCAGGTTCTGGAGCGGGACGCGGCGGGGCTCGTGGTGACCGTGCCCGCGCTGCGCTGGGGCACCGATGGGTTCGGGCGGGAGCGGGGCTGGGGGCGGCTGCGGTCGCTGATCGGGGGTGCGCCGTGACCGGAGGTGCGCCGACGGGGCTGTCGGCGGGCGCGGGCTGTGCGGTGGTCCTGTGCGTCGGGGCGGCGGCCTGGCTGATGGCGGCGCAGGACCACGGGCGGCGGAGGGCCCGGGTGCTCTTCGCCGACGGGGCGGTTCGGTCGCCGCTGCGTGCGTGCTGGGAGCGGACCGGGGCGCGGGCACGGGAGTGGTCGGGAGAGCGGCGGGAGTGGCTCTGCCTTCCGGTGGCGTTGGTCGTCGCAGTGCTGGGGGAGTCGGTGTTGCCGCTGCTGGCCGGTGCTGTGGCGGTGCCGCTGGTACGGCGGTGGCTGCGGAGGCGGGCCCGGGGCAAGGAGCGGGAGCGCCGGGCGGCCGGGGTGGTGGCGCTGTGCGGCGCGGTCGTGGGTGAGCTGCGGGCCGGACACGAACCGGGTCAGGCGTTGCTCGTCGCCGTCCGCGGCACCGGGGTGATGGGGGCGGCGGAGGCCGGTGTGTCTGCCGCGGCGCGATTCGGTGGTGATGTGCCGGGGGCGCTCGGGCAGGCGGCACGGGAGCCGGGTCTGGACGGTCTCGCCGGGGTGGCGGCCTGCTGGCGGGTGGCGGCCGACGGTGGGGCCGGGCTCGCGGCGGGGCTGGACCGCCTGGAGGGCGCGTTGCGGGCCGAGCTGCGCAGACGGGAGGAATTACGGGCCCAACTGGCGGGCGCCTGGTCGACGGTGGCCGTGCTGGCACTGCTTCCGGTGCTGGGTCTGGGGCTGGGGGCGGCGCTCGGGGCCGATCCGCTGAGGGTGCTGTTGCACACTCCGGCCGGGCTCGTCTGTCTGGCGACGGGCGGAGTGCTTGAGGCGGCCGGGCTCTACTGGGCCGGCCGGATCGTACGGGCGGGGGAGGCGGCATGAGCGCGGTCACCGGCGAAGCCGTCCACCGGGTGGCGGCGGTGTGCGCGGTGCTGAGCGCGGTCGCTTGTCCGGCCCTTGTGCTGGCAGGACTGCGACGGAGGCGGACAGTGCGCCGCCGGGGCGCGGTGCTGCTGGCGGTCGGCTCGCCGAAGGGTCGGCGCGGGCGGGGGCACGCGGCATTCGGCGCCCGGACGAAGGAGTGGATCGCGCCACTGGGCGCTGTGGCGGCGGGCTGGGTCCTGATCGGCGGCCTGCCTGGGTGCGTGGCGGGGCTCGTGGGAGCGTACGGCGCCTGGCGGTGGCAACGGGCCCGAGGCGGACGCGAATTGGGGGCAGGGCCCGCGCAGATGGCGGAGGCCGCACGCCAGCTCCCGCTGGCGGCCGACCTGTTGGCGGCCTGCATCTCCGCCGGGGCCGGGCCCCGGGAGGCTGCCGAGGCGGTGGGGGAGTCGCTCGGCGGGCCGGTCGGCGTGCGCCTGGCGCGGACGGCCGCGGAGATCCGTCTCGGTGGTGAACCTGGGGAGGCCTGGGGGCGGTTCGGGGAGATACCGGGTGCAGGTGCGCTGGCCCGCTGTCTGGACCGGGCGGGGTCGACCGGAGCTCCGGCGGCGGAGCCGGTGGCTCGGCTGGCCGAGGCTATGCGGGCCGAGCGTGCGAGTGCGGCCGTGGCGCGCGCCCAGCGGGCAGGCGTGGCGATGACCGCCCCCGTCGGACTCTGCTTTCTGCCCGCTTTCCTGGCGGTCGGGGTGGCGCCGGTGGTGATCGGTCTGGCGACCGGGCTGCTTCACACCGGATGACCGAAAAGTATGAGTAAAAATCCATTCAGTATGAATTAAGAATTCCACGGGGGTTGAAATGGTGCGGCGAATCAAGAACTGGGTGCGCGGCATGGCATGCCGAGTCCGGTCGGACAGCGGAATGACGACATCCGAATATGCGGTGGGGACGATCGCCGCCTGTGCGTTCGCGGCGGTGCTCTACAAGGTGGTCACCAGCCAGCCGGTCATGTCCGCACTGCAGTCGCTGTTGAAGGACGCGCTCGATGCGAAGTTCTGAGAGCGGCCCCGGGGCGCTCGCCGGAGGGCGTTCGCGTATCGGGGGCGGGCGAGCCGGGGCCCGAAGGGATCGGGGCGCGGTGACTGCGGAAGCGGCCATGGCGATTCCGGCGCTGGTGGTGTTCGCCCTGGCGTTGGTCTGGGCGCTGATGGCCGCCTCCGCCCAGATCCGGTGCGTGGACGCGGCGAGGGCCGGGGCGAGGGCGGCGGCCCGTTCGGAGCCGGAGGCGCAGGTGCTGGAGGCCGCCCGTTCGGCGGCACCCGACGGGGCCGAAATCGCGATGGAGCGGGCCGGGGAGCTGTGGCGGGTACGGGTGGCGGCGTCGATGCCGGGGCCGGGCCCGCTGGCACTGACGCTTCACGCGGAGGCGGCGGCACTGGCCGAGGACACGGTAGGGGGGACGCAATGACCCGGACGGTCCGGACGGTCGAGACGGGACGTGCAGCCGCCCTCGCATGGCTGCGTGCCACTGCCCATGCGCGGCTGCGTGCCGCTGTCCTTGCACGGCTGCGTGGTGTTGCCCTTGTGCGGCTGCGCAGGAGCAGGGAGTCGGCGGACGGGGACAGGGGCCTGGCCACGGTGTGGGTGGCGATGACCACGGTCACGCTGTGCGCGGTGTTCGCGGTCGTGCTGGCCCTCGGGCAGGTGGTGGCCGTCCGGCACCGGGCGGGCGGTGCGGCGGACCTGGCGGCCCTGGCCGCGGCCGACCGGGCCCTGCAAGGCCCTGGGGCGGCGTGTGGGGCCGCCGGGAAGGTGGCCGCGGCACAGGGAGCCGTGGTGGTCCGGTGTGCGGTGCGCGGGGAGATCGCCGATGTGACGGCCCGGGTGAGTTTCGGGCCGTACGCACCGGCGGTCAGGTCGAGGGCCGGCCCTCCGGCGGCTGCTCCCGGCTCTCCCGGGCCGCCGCCTCCGACCCAGCCTCCTCCGGCACCATCGGCTCCGCAGGGCTCGGCTCCGGCCGCGCCACCTCCGCCTCCAACGGCTCCGCAGGGCTCGTCTCCGCCTCCGGTGGCTCCGCAGCGACTGGCTTCCCCGGGTCCGGAGGTGCGGATCGCAGGAGTTCGGTGAGGAGGCGTACGGCACCGCGTTTGTGCAGTGGCTCGTTGCCGTTGCCGCACTTGGGGGACTGGACGCAGGACGGGCAGCCCGCATCGCATTCGCAGGACGCGATCGCCTGGCGGGTCGCGGTCAGCCACGTACGGGCGGTGTGGAAGGCCCGCTCGGCGAATCCGGCACCGCCCGGGTGGCCGTCGTACACGAAGACCGTGGGCAGCAGGGTGTCCGGGTGCAGGGGCACGGAGACGCCGCCGATGTCCCACCGGTCGCAGGTGGCGAAGAGCGGCAGCATCCCGATCGACGCGTGCTCCGCTGCGTGCAGGGCGCCGCCCAGGATCTCCGGGTTGATGCGGGCGGCGTCGAGCTGGTCCTCGGTGACCGTCCACCAGACGGCGCGGGTGCGCAGCGTGCGGGGCGGCAGGTCCAGTTTGGTCTCGCCGAGGACCTCGCCGGTGATCAGTTTGCGACGCAGGAAGGAGACGACCTGGCTGGTGACCTCCACGGAGCCGTAACAGAGCCGCCCGTCACCCCACGGGATCTCGGTGTCGGTCTCCAGGACGGCGATGGAGGTGGTGTCGCGTGCGGTGGTCGAGTACGGCGGGCCGGCCTCCTCGACCAGGGCCACCGAATCCTCCAGGTCCAGCTTCCGGACCAGGTAGGTGCGGCCCTGGTGGAGGTGGACGGCGCCCTCGTGGACGGCGGTGTGCGCGGCCGATTCGTCGACGGTGCCCAGCAGCCGGCCGGTGCCCTCCTCGACGATCTGGACGGGGCGGCCGCCCTCGCCGCGGATGTCGGTGAGGTCGGCGGCGCGCTCGCGGCGGGTCCAGTGCCAGCCCGATGCCCGTTTGCGGAGCAGTTTCGCGGCCTCCAGCTGCGGCAGCAGTTCGGCCACGGCCGGGCCGAAGAGCTCCAGGTCCGGCTCGGTGAGGGGGAGCTCCGCCGCGGCGGCGCACAGATGGGGGGCGAGGACGTACGGATTGTCAGGGTCGAGGACGGTCGACTCCACAGGCTGCTGGAACAGCGCCTCGGGATGGTGGACGAGGAAGGTGTCCAGCGGGTCGTCGCGGGCCACCAGGATGGCCAGGGCGCCCTCCCCGGAGCGCCCGGCGCGGCCCGCCTGCTGCCACAGCGACGCCCTGGTGCCGGGGTAGCCGGCGATGACGACGGCATCGAGGCCGGAGACGTCGATGCCGAGTTCGAGGGCCGTGGTGGCGGCCAGTCCGAGCAGTTGCCCGGAGTGCAGGGCGCGCTCCAGGGCGCGGCGTTCCTCGGGGAGGTAGCCCCCGCGGTAGGCGGCGACCCGGGCCGGCAGCGAGCGGTCCACCTCGGCGAGGCGCTCCTTCGCGATGACGGAGATCAGCTCGGCGCCGCGCCGGGAGCGTACGAAGGCGACCGAGCGGACGCCCTGGACGGTGAGATCGGTGAGGAGGTCGGCGGTCTCGGCGGTGGCGGTGCGTCGGACAGGGGCGCCCTTCTCGCCGTGCAGGTCGGTCAGGGGCGGCTCCCACAGCGCGAAGACCAGCTCGCCGCGGGGCGAGGCGTCGTCGGCGACCTCCTTGACCGGGAGGCCGGTGAGGCGGCCGGCCGCGACCGAGGGGTCCGCCGCGGTGGCGGAGGCGAGGAGGAAGACCGGATAGGCGCCGTAACGGGCGCACAGGCGCCGTAGACGGCGTATCACCTGGGCGACGTGGGAGCCGAAGACACCGCGGTAGGTGTGGCACTCGTCGATGACGACGAAGCGCAGGGCGCGCAGGAAGGAGGACCAGCGGGGGTGGGACGGGAGTATTCCGCGGTGCAGCATGTCGGGGTTGGTCAGGACATAGTTGGCGTACTGACGCACCCATTCGCGTTCCTCGACCGGAGTGTCGCCGTCGTAGACCGCGGGCCTGATGGCGTTGCCGAGCGGTGCCGCGAGCTGCTTCACGGCACGCCTCTGATCGGCGGCCAGGGCCTTGGTGGGGGCCAGGTACAGGGCGGTGGCGCCCCGGCCGTTCGGGGCCTCGGAGCCGTCGAGCAGGGCGCTGAGGACCGGGGCGAGGTAGGCGAGCGACTTTCCGGACGCCGTGCCGGTGGCGATGACCACGGATTCGCCGTCCAGGGCGTGCTCGGCGGCGGCCGCCTGGTGCGCCCACGGGTGATCGATTCCGGCCTGGTGGATCGCAGCGACGACTTCCGGCCGGATGCGATCGGGCCAGATGGCATGGGTTCCCGCACGCGGGGGCAAGTGCTCCGTATGAGTGATGCGCGCGGACCGGCCCGCCACTGCGGCGAGCCGGTCGAGGACCATGGCGGGAGAGGGTCTGGGGTCGCTGTTCCCGGGTGGTCGACTGGGGCGGTGATTCTTGGCCATCGGGACCGAGTGTGTCACTGGCGTGACGGACAATGGTCCCAAGGCGTCGTGCATGGCTGCTGGTAAGTGATTGAATGCCATCGCGGCTGGCGATCCGTTCCCTGGCTCCGCCGGGGAGACCGAGGGGCGACCGCTCGATAGCAAGGTGCTGGAGGATCCGTGGACCTGTCCTTGTCGACTCGCAATGTGTCCGGCCCTGGTGGCGACCGTACGGTCGTCGAGGTCGGTGGCGAGATTGATGTGTATACCGCGCCCAAGCTGCGCGAGCAGTTGGTCGAGTTGGTGAATGACGGCAGCTACCACCTGGTTGTCGACATGGAAGGCGTCGACTTCCTCGACTCCACCGGCCTCGGCGTGCTCGTGGGTGGCCTGAAGCGTGTCCGGGCCCATGAGGGCTCGCTGCGTCTGGTCTGCAACCAGGAGCGCATTCTCAAGATCTTCCGGATCACTGGTCTGACCAAGGTGTTCCCGATTCACACCACGGTCGACGAGGCCGTTGCGGCCACCGACTGACAGTCGGCCCGGGTCGGTCCGCCATGCGGATCGGCCGAAGGCCGGTTCGGCACCCAGCCGGCGCACCAGCTGCCCGCCAGGCGGCCGGTGCGACGTGGGCGTGCCTCATGGCGGATTGCCATGAGGCGGACCGATCGGCCGGTCGGACAGTCGACCGGCCGGGCGACCGGAGGATCGGGTAGCCGGGTGACCGGCGCCCCGAACGGCCGGACAATCCGACCGAACGGTGTTCGATCGGACCGGACGGTGTTCGACGGGATGCGGGCCAGTCGGCCGGTGATCCGTCGTTCGGTCGTCCGTCGTTCGGTCTTCCGTCGGCCGGGCGTCCGGTGATCGGCCGCTCGTGAGTGGCCCGGCTGCCGGACGGAGGCCTGTCGGCAGGTCGGCGGCTCTGTCTCGGCCGGCTGTGCGTCGGTCGGCCGTACGTCGGCTCCGGTCGGATGTCCGGTGGCCGACGACACGACCAACGAACAGTCGGGGCCGACGAAGCCATCGGTTCGGGCAGAAAAGCCGTCGGTTCCGGAAGAAGACCGGAAGAGACCAGAACAAAAGAAGAAGAGCAGGGACAGCGGGCAGCGCGCCCGGGACCCTGGGATGCACGCCCGTACGTCTGAGGGGGATCGCATGACCACCGTTGAACTCCGCTTCAGCGCCCAGCCCGAACACGTCAGGACGGCCCGCCTCGTGGCAGCCGCCGTGGCGCGCCGGGCAGGGGTCGACGAAGCCGTGCTCGACGAGGTCAGACTCGCTGTCGGTGAGGCCTGCAGTCGCGCAGTCGGGCTGCATCGCAGCCATGGCATCACCGCCCCCGTCTCCGTCGTCCTGAACGAGGAGGAGAAGTCCTTCTCCGTCGAGGTCGGCGACGAGGTGCCCGGACCGGGGGACGATCCCGCTCTCGGCGGACCCGTCGGAGCCTCCGCGACACGCGGCGCCACGCCCGGCGCGGGGCTCGATGAACCGGATCACGAGAGTGACGCCGGTGGCGAGGACGAGATGGGTCTCGCGGTCATCAGTGGCCTTGTCGATGATGTGGAAGTCAGATCGGGAGCCAACGGCGGAGTGATCCGCATGAGCTGGCCGAAGACGCCCATGACGGTGCAGCCCTGACGATGCCGCCCCTGCTCCCCTGAGGCGCCACAGGCGCCATGGGCGGCCGGCCTGCCCCGGTCCGGCCGAATCCCTTCCCCGATCCATTTCTTGATCCGTCTTTTGAGGCCCTGCTCAGCGGGGCCTTTTTCATTTGTGCGTGATCATTTATGCGTGATCAATGATCTACGGAAAATGTGCCTGCCCCATTACTGCATTCGGGTCTGTCCGGGAGTGCGATCATTTACCGATCGGCTGGTGAAGGTCAATTACATTTACGGCGCACTGTTTTGATCAGCTCCCGCTCCCTACAATCCGTCCACGTCTTGAGCGCTGAGCGTCAAGGAGGACGTATGGCGGAGTTCTTCAACACCCCACTGGCAGGACCGGCGCAAGATTCCGCATTTTCCGCACCTTCCGGCCGATCCACTTCTCTGGCGGCCGCGGTTCTCACCGATGACAATCGCGTCATCGTGATCGTCGTCGCGGTCGTCGCAGTCGCCGCCCTGGTCGTCGCCAGACTGCTGGTGCGCCAGGTGCTGGCGGCCGGCGAGGGCACCGACCGCATGAAGGAGATCGCGGCCGCCGTCCAGGAAGGCGCGAATGCCTATCTGGCCCGGCAGCTGCGCACCGTCGGCATCTTCGCCGTCGTGGTCTTCTTCCTGCTTCTGCTGCTACCGGCCGACAACTGGTCACAGCGCGCGGGCCGTTCGTTGTTCTTCCTGGTGGGTGCGCTTTTCTCGGCGGCCACCGGATACATCGGGATGCGGCTTGCGGTACGCAGTAATGTCCGTGTGGCCGCTGCTGCGCGTGAGGCGACTCCCGCGGAAGGCGAGCCGGAAAAGGATCTCACCGCCGTTTCGCACAAGGCGATGAAGATCGCATTTCGTACCGGCGGCGTGGTCGGCATGATCACCGTGGGCCTCGGCCTGCTCGGCGCGTCCTGTGTCGTGCTCGTCTATGCCGCCGATGCCCCGAAGGTGCTGGAGGGCTTCGGCCTCGGTGCCGCACTGATCGCCATGTTCATGAGGGTCGGCGGTGGCATCTTCACCAAGGCGGCGGACGTCGGCGCCGACCTCGTCGGCAAGGTCGAACAGGGCATCCCGGAGGACGATCCGCGCAACGCGGCCACCATCGCCGACAACGTGGGCGACAACGTCGGTGACTGCGCCGGAATGGCGGCCGACCTCTTCGAGTCGTACGCCGTGACGCTCGTCGCCGCGCTCATCCTCGGCAAGGCAGCCTTCGGTGACTCCGGACTGGCCTTCCCGCTGATCGTTCCGGCGATCGGCGTGGTCACCGCGATGATCGGCATCTTCGCGGTCGCCCCGCGGCGCGCAGACCGCAGCGGAATGACCGCCATCAACCGCGGATTCTTCATCTCCGCGGTCATCTCGCTGGTGCTGGTGGCCGTGGGCGTCTTCGTCTACCTGCCGTCCTCGTACGCCGATCTGGACGGTGTCACCGACAGCGCCATCACCTCGCACGGCGGCGACCCGCGGATCTTCGCCCTGGTCGCCGTCGCCATCGGCATCGTGCTGGCCGCTCTGATCCAGCAGCTGACCGGCTACTTCACCGAGACCAGCCGGCGCCCCGTCAAGGACATCGGCAAGTCCTCGCTGACCGGCCCGGCCACTGTCGTACTCGCCGGTATCTCCATCGGTCTGGAGTCCGCCGCCTACACGGCGCTGCTGATCGGCCTGGGCGTCTACGGGGCGTTCCTGCTCGGCGGTACGTCGATCATGCTGGCGCTCTTCGCGGTGGCCCTGGCGGGGACCGGGCTGCTCACCACCGTCGGTGTCATCGTCGCCATGGACACCTTCGGCCCGGTCTCGGACAACGCCCAGGGCATCGCCGAGATGTCCGGTGACGTCACGGGCGCCGGCGCGCAGGTCCTCACCGACCTGGACGCCGTCGGCAACACCACCAAGGCCATCACCAAGGGCATCGCCATCGCCACCGCCGTCCTGGCGGCGTCGGCGCTCTTCGGTTCGTACCGCGACGCGATTGCCACGGCGGTCGACGGCGTGGGGGCCAGGGCCGGGGAGATGACGCTCAGTCTGGACATCTCGCAGCCCAACAACCTGGTGGGCCTGATCCTCGGCGCCGCGGTCGTCTTCCTCTTCTCCGGTCTTGCGATCAACGCGGTGTCGCGGTCGGCCGGGGCCGTGGTCTACGAGGTGCGGCGGCAGTTCCGCGAGCACCCCGGGATCATGGATTACAGCGAGAAGCCGGAGTACGGTCGCGTCGTCGACATCTGCACCAAGGACGCCCTGCGCGAGCTCGCCACGCCCGGCCTGCTGGCCGTCCTGGCGCCCATCGCCGTCGGCTTCACGCTCGGTGTCGGAGCACTCGGTTCCTATCTCGCGGGCGCCATCGGAACCGGCACCCTGATGGCGGTCTTCCTCGCCAACTCCGGTGGTGCGTGGGACAACGCCAAGAAGCTCGTCGAGGACGGTCACTACGGTGGCAAGGGCAGCGAGGCCCATGCCGCGACCGTCATCGGCGACACGGTCGGAGACCCGTTCAAGGACACGGCAGGGCCGGCGATCAACCCCCTGCTCAAGGTGATGAACCTGGTCGCCCTGCTCATCGCCCCGGCGGTGGTGCAGTTCAGCTACGGGCAGGACGCGAGCGCCGGCGTGCGCGCGGTGGTGGCGGTGCTCGCCGTCGCGGTCATCGTCGGCGCGGTCTATGTCTCCAAGCGGCGTGGGATCGCCGTGGGTGACGGAGAGGATCCCGGTGACGGGGACGGGGACGGGGACGGAGGAGGCGACAGGCCGGCCAAGTCGTCCGGCCAGGCAGCCGTTTCGTGAGCCCGCGGCCGGGGTGGATCGGTGAGACATGACCGACCCCGGCTCAATGAGCGGGCGGGCGGGGCATTCTGATGCTCCGTCCGCCCGGTCGCATCTCGGCCGCCATGCCGGTCCGTCGTCGGCCTGTCACTGATCTGTGTGCCCGATCCGTACACCTGATCTGTATGCCTGATCTGTAAGCCGTTCGTGTGCTTGTTCGTGCGTGTGTTCCTGAGCTTCGAGGGCTGTGTGGGTGAGTTGTATCTCCCTCATTTCCCTTGGTGCAAATGGCTACAAAAGGCCACTCATCGGACGCCCGGCACCCGGACGGAGGGCGCCCGCCGTGTAAGTTCCGGGGCCGAGAGCCTTGGAAGGGACCGATCCGGTGAACAAGAAGCTTGCGGCCACGCTGTCCGGCGGCGCGGTACTGGTACTTACGCTGTCGGGCTGCAGCAGCGACGACAACAGCGACAAGGTGAACGGCTGGGCCAAGAAGGTCTGCGACCAGGTCCAGCCCCAGCTCCAGAAGATCGCGAACGCCAACGCCGCCATCCAGCAGCAGACCGCGGACAACAGCAAGCCCGCCGACGTCCAGAAGACAGACTCGGCCGCCTTCCAGCAGATCTCGCAGGCGTACAAGGCACTGGGCGCGGCAGTCGACTCCGCCGGGCCGCCGCCGGTCGACAGCGGCGAGACCACGCAGAAGGAGGCCGTGAAGGAGCTCGACGCGTCCTCCGCGGCGTACGCGAACCTGCAGAAGAAGGTCGACGCCCTGGAGACGAAGGACCAGGCGAAGTTCGCCGATGGGCTCAAGGGCATCGCGGACGAGCTGAACAAGATCAGCACCAGTGGTGACGAGGCGCTGAAGAAGCTTCAGTCCGGCGAGGTCGGCACCGCGATGGCGAAGCAGAAGGGCTGCCAGAAGCCGACGGCCTCGGTGCCGCCGAAGGCCGACACGGCGCCGTCCGGGGCCACGTCGCCGGCCGCCTCGCCCAGCAAGAAGGCGTGACCGGGCGGCAGCAGCGGTTGTCGTGACGCGCGGTCGGTCGCGCCGGAGGCACGGTCGCGCCGATGACCTGCCACACCGGTGGCCTGCTGTGCCGATGACCGGTCGCCCCGATGATCTGCCGCGCCGATGACGGGTTGCGGGGACGGCCCGGCTGCCCCGATGGGCGCCGGGCCGCTGCCGTTGTCAGTGGGAGCGGCCACAATGGGTGGGTGAGTACGACCAGTCTCCCCGTGCCCGACCGTTCGCCCCGGCTCCGCGAAGCCCTGCTTGCCGCCGCCTTCACCGCCGACGGGCTCCTCGACCTGCTCGGCGCGCCCGCCTACGCCGCGCTCGCCCGCAGCGAGACGGTCCCGGCGCTGCGCGCCACCCGGGGCGACTCCCCGCTCGACACGCTGGTGCGGCTCTTCCTGCTCCAGCACCCCGTTCCGTACGAGCGGGCCCGTGCCGCGCTCCCGCTGGCCGAGTGCGTCGAGGACGGCTGGGTGACCCACGTCGGCGACGAGGTGCGGGCCACGGTCGACGTCCGGCCGTACAGCGGGCCCGAGGGGCAGGACTGGTGCATCGTCTCCGACCTGGGCTGTGCGGTCGGTGGCGCGGGCGGCATCGGTTCGCGCGAGGAGGGCGTGGTCCTGGGCGTCGGCGGGGCGTCCACCACGCTCGCCGGGATCACCGTCCGTACGCCTGTCGCCTCCGCGCTCGACATCGGCACGGGCTCCGGCATCCAGGCGCTGCACGCCTCGCAGCACGCCACCCGGGTCACGGCCACCGACCTCAACCCGCGCGCGCTGGACTTCACCCGGCTGACGCTCGCGCTGTCCGGCGCGGCCCCGGCCGAGCTGCACCAGGGCTCGCTGTACGAACCGGTCGGCGCCGAGACGTACGACCTGATCGTCTCCAACCCCCCGTTCGTCATCTCCCCCGGCGCCCGCCTCACCTACCGCGACGGCGGCATGGGCGGCGACGACCTGTGCCGGACCCTGGTGCAGCAGACGGGCGACCGGCTGAACGAGGGCGGATACGCCCACTTCCTCGCCAACTGGCAGCACGTCGAGGGCGAGGAGTGGCAGAACCGGCTGAGTTCCTGGGTCCCGCACGGCTGCGACGCCTGGATCGTGCAGCGCGAGGTCCAGGACGTCACGCAGTACGCGGAGCTGTGGCTGCGCGACAGCGGCGACCACCGTACGGACCCCGCCGAGTACGCCGCGCGGTACGACGCCTGGCTGGACGAGTTCGAGGCCCGCAAGACCAAGGGCGTCGGCTTCGGCTGGATCACCCTGCGCAAGTCCGCCGCAGCCGCCGCCGGCAATCCGTCCGTCGTCATCGAGGAGTGGCCGCACGCGGTGGAGCAGCCGCTCGGACCGGCCGTCGAGGCCCACTTCGCCCGTCAGGACTACCTCCGCGAGCAGGACGACGCGGCGCTTCTGGCCGGGCATTTCACCCTGGCCGCCGAGGTCGTGCAGGAGCAGGTCGGCCTGCCGGGCGCGGAGGACCCGGAGCACGTGGTGCTCCGTCAGAACCGGGGCATGCGGCGCGCGACGAAGGTCGACGCCGTCGGCGCCGGCTTCGCGGGCGTGTGCGACGGGACGCTGCCCGCGGGCCGGATCCTCGACGCGATCGCCCAGTTGATGAACGAGGACCCGGTGCTGCTGCGTGACCGGACCCCGCAGGCGATCCGGCTGCTGGTCGAGGAGGGCTTCCTGGATCCGGTTCATCCGGCGGGCTGATCGCCCCGCCCCGCTCCGCCCACTGCGTCCCGCTGCCGCCCACTGCGTCCCGTCGCCGTCCCGCCGAGTCGCGCCCCCGCCCGCCTCGTCCCGGCCCGGTTGGTCCGGTGGCGGGGCCGGGCTTCCCGGGCTCCGTTCCTGTTCGGGCGCTCACCGCCGTACGTGAGGAAGGGCCTCGCCATCAGCGGCTTCGGGCTTGCCGCCGCCGGTGCGTCACGGCGTCCGCGGATTCCGGATGGTGCTCGGGCGCGGATTCCGGATGGTGCTCCCGCGTCCGCGGGGCGGAAGCGGGTGATTCCGGCCATTCACCCGGGGTTCGCATCGTCGACGCCCTGGGGTGGCAGCCTCCTTTTGACCGGAGGGGGCGCACGCCCCGGCCGGGCGGCGACAGGGAGGCGTACGGGCATGGAGAGCGGACCTGCGGTCTTCGCCGGAGCGGCCTTCGCGCTGTTCGGCGCCGCGCTGCTGCTGTGGACGGGGGCGCGTGTGCTGCACCGCGCGCCGGTGGCGCACGGTGTGAGCCCCGTCGCCTCCGCCACTCTCGCCACTGTGTTCGGCGTACTTTTTCTCGTCCTCGGTGTGTGGTGCTTCACCCGTATCTGATCCACTTCCCACCGGTCCGGTCCACTCCTCACCGGCCCCGGCCGGGAACCCGCAGGGCACGGCGGGCAGTGGCGGGGAACACGCCCGGACCGTACGCGCCCCGCCGCCGACGCCCGCAGTGCCGCAACAGCACCCGGAAAACCCGCAGGCAGCGACCGCGCACAGGGCGGACCGGACGGTCCGGGCGGCAGGAATGGCGGAAGTCGGGTTACCGTTCGAGTGGCCGTTGCGGGCTTTTGCCGTTTGACACGGGGGCGGGTTGTACCGTCACACTCCGCAGCGACAGCACCGTCGGCAGCGTCATCGCGCTGCCCGGATGCCCACCGAGCGTCGACCGGAGAGAAGAGCGAAGTTGTCCCCGACCAGCGAGACCGCACAGGGCGGCCGCCGACTCGTCATCGTCGAGTCGCCTGCCAAGGCGAAGACGATCAAGGGCTACCTCGGCCCCGGATACGTCGTCGAGGCGAGCGTCGGGCACATCCGCGACCTGCCGAACGGCGCCGCAGAGGTTCCGGACGAGTACACCGGCGAGGTCCGTCGGCTCGGCGTCGACGTCGAGCATGACTTCCAGCCCGTCTATGTCGTCAACGCGGACAAGAAGGCGCAGGTCAGGAAGCTCAAGCAGCTGCTGGCCGAGTCCGACGAACTCTTCCTCGCCACCGATGAGGACCGCGAGGGCGAAGCCATCGCGTGGCACCTGCAGGAAGTCCTGAAGCCCAAGGTCCCGGTCCACCGGATGGTGTTCCACGAGATCACCAAGGACGCGATCCGGGCCGCCGTCGCCAACCCGCGCGAGCTCAACCAGCGCATGGTCGACGCCCAGGAGACCCGCCGCATCCTCGACCGCCTCTACGGCTACGAGGTCTCGCCGGTCCTGTGGAAGAAGGTCATGCCGCGCCTGTCGGCCGGCCGTGTCCAGTCCGTGGCGACCCGTCTCGTCGTCGAGCGGGAGCGCGAGCGCATCGCCTTCCGCTCCGCCGAGTACTGGGACCTCACCGGCACCTTCGCCACCGGCCGTCCCGGTGACGCCTCCGACCCGTCGACCCTCGCCGCCCGGCTGAGCGCGGTCGACGGCCGCCGCATCGCCCAGGGCCGCGACTTCGGTCCGGACGGGCAGCTGAAGTCCGGCTCCGGCCAGGTGCTGCACCTGGACGAGACGAACGCCCGCGCCCTGGCCGCCGCGCTCGCCGACGCCACGTTCGCCGTACGGTCCGTCGAGTCGAAGCCGTACCGCCGCTCCCCGTACGCCCCGTTCCGTACGACGACCCTCCAGCAGGAGGCGAGCCGGAAGCTGGGCTTCGGGGCCAAGGCCACCATGCAGGTCGCGCAGAAGCTGTACGAGAACGGCTTCATCACCTATATGCGTACCGACTCCACGACCCTCTCGGACACCGCGGTCGCCGCGGCCCGTGCGCAGGTCACCCAGCTCTACGGCGCCGACTACCTGCCGGACAAGCCGCGCACGTACGCCGGGAAGGTCAAGAACGCGCAGGAGGCGCACGAGGCGATCCGCCCCTCCGGCGACCGCTTCCGCACCCCCGCCGAGACCGGCCTGAGCGGCGACCAGTTCCGGCTCTACGAGCTGATCTGGAAGCGGACCGTCGCCTCCCAGATGAAGGACGCGGTCGGCAACTCCGTCACCGTCAAGATCGGTGGCCGGGCGAGCGACGGCCGGGACGCCGAGTTCTCCGCGTCCGGCAAGACCATCACCTTCCACGGCTTCATGAAGGCGTACGTCGAGGGCGCCGACGACCCGAACGCCGAGCTCGACGACCGCGAGCGGCGCCTCCCGCAGGTCGCCGAGGGCGACGCGCTGTCCGCCGAGGAGATCTCGGTCGACGGCCACGCCACCAAGCCGCCGGCCCGCTACACCGAGGCCTCGCTGGTCAAGGAGCTCGAAGAGCGCGAGATCGGCCGCCCGTCGACGTACGCGTCGATCATCGGCACGATCCTGGACCGCGGCTACGTCTTCAAGAAGGGCACGGCGCTCGTCCCGTCGTTCCTCTCCTTCGCCGTGGTCAACCTGCTGGAGAAGCACTTCGGCCGGCTCGTCGACTACGACTTCACCGCGAAGATGGAGGACGACCTCGACCGCATCGCGCGCGGTGAGGCCCAGTCCGTGCCGTGGCTGAAGCGCTTCTACTTCGGTGCGGGCGCCGGCGACACGGCCGGCGCGGGGGCGGCCTCCGACGCGGGCAACGGCGACGGCGACCACCTCGGCGGTCTGAAGGAACTCGTCACCGACCTCGGTGCGATCGACGCGCGGGAGATCTCCTCCTTCCCCGTCGGCAACGACATCAAGCTCCGGGTCGGCCGCTACGGCCCGTACATCGAGCGCGGTGAGAAGGACGCCGAGGGCCACCAGCGCGCGGACGTGCCGGAGGACCTGGCGCCCGACGAGCTGTCCGTGGAGTACGCGGAGGAGCTGCTCGCCAAGCCGAGCGGCGACTTCGAGCTCGGCGCGGACCCGATCACCGGCCACCAGATCATCGCCAAGGACGGGCGCTACGGCCCGTACGTCACCGAGGTGCTGCCCGAGGGCACCCCGAAGACCGGCAAGAACGCGGTGAAGCCGCGGACCGCCTCGCTCTTCAAGTCCATGGCCCTGGACACGGTGACGCTGGCCGACGCGCTCAAGCTGATGTCGCTGCCGCGCGTCGTCGGTGAGGACGCCGAGGGCGTCGAGATCACCGCGCAGAACGGCCGCTACGGCCCGTACCTGAAGAAGGGCACGGACTCGCGTTCGCTCACCTCCGAGGACCAGCTGTTCGACATCACGCTCGAAGAGGCCCTCGCGATCTACGCCCAGCCCAAGCAGCGCGGCCGGGCGGCTGCCAAGCCGCCGCTGAAGGAGCTGGGCACGGACCCGGTGAGCGGGGCTCCGGTCGTGGTCAAGGACGGTCGCTTCGGCGCGTACGTCACCGACGGCGAGACGAACGCGACGCTGCGCACCGGCGACAGCGTCGAGGACATCACGCCGGAGCGCGGCTACGAGCTGCTCGCCGAGAAGCGCGCCAAGGGGCCCGCCAAGAAGAAGACGGCGAAGAAGGCCCCGGCCAAGAAGAGCGCGGCGACCACGAAGAAGACCGCTGCCAAGAAGACGACGGCGGCGACGGCCAAGAAGACCGCGGCGAAGAAGACGACGGCCGCGAAGAAGACTGCCGCCAAGAAGACTGCCGCGAAGAAGACGGCTGCGGCGTCCGTGGAGGACTGAGCGGTACGCGTCGAGCACGCCGGAGGGGGCTGGCTGTTCCAGCCCCCTCCGGCGTTTGCGTGGCCCGGCGGGCCGGGGCGTGCGGGGGAGGGCCGAGGAGTGCCGGGAAGGTGGACCGGTGCGGCGGTGGGCGCCTGCGGCGGGCCTGTTCCCCCACCCGCCCCTTCCCCCGTGACCGGGCTCCGCCCCGGACCCCGCTCCTCAAGCGCCGGAGGGTCCGGCTGTTCCGCCGGAGGGGCTGGAAATGCCGGGGACGCCGGGTGGGGCCGGAAGGGCCGGAACGGCTCCGGCGCCCATATGTTCGGACGGGGCCTCCGGGGACCCCATCGCTCCGGATAGGCTGGGCGGATGACGCGAGCCGAGCAGCCAACGGTCGTGAGCCCCACCTCCGACACACTTGCCGCAGACTCACGCGAGCGCGCCGTACGAGCCCTGTTGCGTGTTCCCCCGCTGAAGCGGTTGTGGAGCGCGCAGCTCGTCGGCAGTACCGGCGATGCACTCGCCCTTCTCGTGCTGGTGCTGATGTCGCTGCAAGCGGCGGTCCTCGAGGGCTCATTCGGAGCCGGGTACCGAGGGGCGGCCTTTGCCGTCGCCGCGGTGTTCGGTGCCCGGATCCTTGCCACCCTGCTCTTCGGAGCCGTACTCCTCGGGCCGCTGACGACGCTCACCGCGCCCGGCGGACCGCTGGACCGGCGGTGGCTGATGATCGGGACGGACGGGCTGCGGCTCGCGCTGCTGGTCGTCGCACCGCTGTGGATCGACTGGATGCCCGACAAGGCACTCATGATGATCCTCATCACCGTCTTCGTCGTCGGCGCGGCCGAACGCCTGTGGACGGTCGCCAAGGACGGCGCCGCCCCCGCGCTGCTGCCCGCCCCGCCCCCCGAGGGCGCCGCGGTACGCCCGCTGCCCGACCACCTCGACGCACTGCGCCGGCTCTCCCTCCGTACCGACTTCGCCGCGATCCCGGCCGCGGCGGTCGTCCTGCTGATCGCCACCCTCGTCGGCAACGTGCTGGGCTCGGGCCTGGAGTGGTTCTCGATCCACCAGGCGGCCCTCGGCTCGTACGTCGCGGCCGGACTCTTCTCGGCGTCGATCTCCACCCTGTACTTCCTGGAACTGCCCGGTACGCAGACCCCCCGCCCGCGCTCGCCGCTGGAGGGTCTGCGGCGGCCGTCGACCGGCAGCGGACCCGACCGGGGCCGCACCGGGGCCGTCCCGCTGATCGTCGGCGCATCGGCCGCGGTCGCCGGGGCCATCGCCGCAGCCGCCGCGGCCTCGGTGCTGCACGCCGCCGACCTGGGCGGCGGACCCGCCACGTTCGCGCTGCTGATCCTCGCCCTGACCGGTGGCACGGGCGTCGGCATCCGGACCGCGGAGAAGGTGCTGCCCACCCTGTCGCGGCGCCGGCTGCTCGCCCTGGCCACCGCCGTCACCGGCATCGCGCTGCTCGCCATGGGTCTCGTGCCGGACACGGCGACCGTGCTGATGATCGCGGTGCTCGCCGGATACGCCGCGGGCGTCGCCGCCCACACCGGTCATGTCCTGGTCGACCAGGAGACCGAGGAGTTCCGCCGGGCCAGGACCACCGAGCACCTCCAGGCCGTCGTACGGGTCCTCATCGCGCTCGGCGCGCTCGCCGGCCCGCTGCTGGCCGCCGCGATCGGCGCCCACCGGCTGGTCTCGGGCGACTTCGTCTTCGCGCACGGTGGAGCGGCCTTCGCCCTGATGCTGATCGGCGCGCTGCTGCTGCCGGTCGCCGTGATCGTCCTCGCCAAGACGGACGACCGCTCCGGAGTGCCGCTGCGCCGAGATCTGCGGGAGGCGCTGCGCGGCGGCGACCCGGCCGTCGCCCCCGCCGCGACCGGTTTCTTCATCGCCCTGGAGGGTGGCGACGGCGCGGGCAAGTCCACCCAGGTCGAGGCGCTCGCCGAGTGGATCCGCGCCAAGGGCCACGAGGTCGTCGTCACCCGCGAGCCGGGCGCGACGCCGGTCGGCAAGCGGCTGCGCTCGATCCTGCTCGACGTCTCGTCGGCCGGCCTGTCCAACCGGGCCGAGGCGCTGCTGTACGCCGCCGACCGCGCCGAGCACGTCGACTCGGTCGTCCGCCCGGCGCTGGAGCGCGGTGCGATCGTCATCTCCGACCGCTACATCGACTCGTCCGTCGCCTACCAGGGCGCGGGCCGCGACCTCTCCCCGACCGAGATCGCCCGGATCTCGCGCTGGGCGACGAGCGGGCTCGTACCGCATCTGACGGTGTTGCTGGACGTCGATCCGCAGACCGCGCGGGAACGGTTCACCGAGGCCCCCGACCGGCTGGAGTCCGAGCCGCCGGAGTTCCACGCCCGGGTGCGGTCCGGCTTCCTGACGCTGGCCGCGGCCGACCCGACCCGCTACCTGGTCGTGGACGCGGGCCAGGACCCGGAGTCGATCACCACGGTCGTACGTCACCGGCTCGACCAGCTCCTTCCGCTCTCCGAGGCCGAGATCAAGGCCCAGGAGGAGGCGCGCAAGGCCGCCGAGGAGGAGGCCAGGCGCAAGGCCGAGGAAGAGGCGGCCCGCAAGGCCGAGGAGGAGCGGCTGGAGCGTGAGCGGCAGGAACAGCTCGCCAAGCTCCGTGCCGAGGAGGAGGAGCGCAAGGCCCGCGAGCTGGAGGAAGCACGCCGGCGCGAGGCCGAACGCCAGGCGGAGGAGGCCCGCAGGCGGGCCGAGGAAGCCCGCCGGGTGGCCGAGGAGGAGCGGGTCCGGCGCGAGGCCGAGGAAGCGGCCCGTGAGGCCGAGCAGGCCAGGCTGCGCAGGCAGGCCGAGGAGGAGGCGCGGCTGCGCAGGGAGGCCGAGGCCCTGCGGCTGGAGAAGCAGCGCAAGGCCGAAGAGGCGCTGCTGCGGGCCGAGGAGGCCCGCAGGCGGGCGGAGGCCGAGGCCGCCGCCGCGGCGGAGAAGGCCCGTGCGGAGGCCGCCGCCGCCGCGTCCGTACCGGAGAACGAGATCACGGTGCCGACGCCGATCGTCGATCCGAACGACGTGACGCAGCAGGTGCCCGCGCCGGACAGTTCGCCCACGTCCTGCGACGAGGCCGAGACGGCGATGATCCCCAAGATCCAGGACCGGTCGGAACGGCCCGGTGCGGCGGACGAGACGGCGGTTCTTCCGCCGGTGCGGGACGCCCGGGGTGTCCGGGACGTTCGTGCGACGAATCCGGCGGACCGGATTCCGCGTGGCATCTTCCGCGACGAGCGCCCGTCGGGCTCCGTGCCGGAGAGCGAGAACGAGCGCACCCGTGAGCTTCCGCAGATCGACGATCCGCACGCGGGTGCCTCGCGGCCGGTCCAGGAGCGTCAGGAGCGCCCCGCCCGCCGTCCTCGTCCCGACTGGGCCGAGGAGACCCCGCTGGACGATCTGCCGACGCTGGCGGACGAGCTGCTGGGCGATCACCGCGACCAGCACGACGACGGGGACTCGGGCCGCTCGGGCCGGGGACGTCGCCCGCGTCGCTGATCCGTGACGGCTGCCGGGCCGGGACCGCCCGCCCGGCAGCCGCCGGACCGCCTTGTTGCCGGGATTGTCAGACCCGTCCCCCACAATGGGTGTCGGATCGGGGAAGCCGGATCGACAAGCAGCGACATCAGAGCTGCGCGGCGGCACCGCACGAGGGCCGCGCAGCGCGCACACCACCGGAAGGGCGGTGACCCATGACCGTATGGGACGACCTGGTCGGCCAGGACCGGGTGCAGGAGCAGCTCGGCGCCGCCGCCCGGGACGCCGATGCGCTGGTCACCGCCCACTCCGCGGGAGAGTCGGTCCCGCCGGGGTCGAAGATGACCCACGCCTGGCTGTTCACGGGACCGCCGGGCTCCGGCCGCTCCACCGCCGCCCGTGCCTTCGCCGCCGCCCTCCAGTGCACCAGCCCCGACCGCGCCCTGGGTGGCGCACCCGGCTGCGGCTTCTGCGACGGCTGCCACACCAGCCTCATCGGCACACACGCCGACGTGGAAGTGGTCCGGACCGATCTGCTCTCCATCGGTGTGAAGGAGACCCGCGAGCTGGTCCGCCGCGCCCAGCTCTCCCCGGCCGTCGGCCGCTGGCAGGTCATCGTCCTGGAGGACGCCGACCGGCTCACCGAAGGCGCGGGGAACGTACTGCTGAAGGCGGTCGAGGAGCCCGCGCCCCGGACGGTGTGGCTGCTCTGCGCGCCCTCCCTCGAAGACGTGCTGCCCACCATCCGCTCCCGGTGCCGCCACCTCACGCTGCGCACGCCCCCGGTCGACGCGGTCGCCGACGTCCTGATCAGGCGGGACGGCATCGACCCGGAGCGGGCCGCGTCCGCCGCCCGAGCCACTCAGGGCCACATCGGCAGGGCCCGCCGCCTCGCGACCGACGAGCGGGCCCGCTCGCGCCGCGCCGCCGTGCTCAAACTCCCGTTGCGGGTCGAGGACATCGGGGGCTGCCTCAAGGCCGCCCAGGAGCTGATCGACACCGCCACCGATGACGCCAAGCAGGTCTCCGAGGAGGTCGACGTCAAGGAGACGGAAGAGATGAAGGCCGCACTCGGCGCCGCCGCCGGGGGACGGCTGCCGCGCGGTACCGCAGGGGTGATGAAGGAGTTGGAGGACAGGCAGAAGCGCCGCAAGACGCGTACGCAGCGCGACAGCCTCGATCTCGCGCTCACCGACCTGACCGGCTTCTACCGTGACGTACTGGCCATCCAGCTGGGCTCGCGGATCGCCATCGCCAACGGGGACGTCCAGGACGCCCTCGACCGCATCGCCCGCTCCTCCACGCCCGAGCGCACCCTGCGCCGGATAGAGGCGGTGACCGCCTGCCGCCGGGCGCTGGACCGCAATGTCGCGCCGCTGCTCGCGGTGGAGGCGATGACGATGGCGCTGCGAGCGGGCTGACACCACCCGTTTCCGGCCGGCCACCCGCACCCGCTTATCCGCCCCCGGCCCGTTCACGATCGCTCATTCACGATCGCTCATTCACCCGTACGAGGAGCGAATCGGGCGAACCGTCACCAGGCCACTACGCTCCGGGGATGGACACCAGGCGCTCGCTCCGCATTCTCGCCACCGCGCTCGGCACGGCCGGCCTTCTCATCTCCGGCTGCACCAGCGGCAGTTCGACGAGCAGCTCGCCGTCCGCATCATCCGCTTCGCCCGCGCCGTCCGTCCCCGCCGAGCTCACGTCGTACTACGCGCAGCAACTGAAGTGGCGGGACTGCGGCGTCGAGGGGTTCCAGTGCACAACGATGAAGGCACCACTGGACTACAAGAAACCGGACAGCGGCGAAATCGAACTGGCCGTCTCCCGCAAGAAGGCCACCGGACCCGGCAAGCGGATCGGCTCCCTCCTGGTGAACCCGGGCGGCCCCGGCGGCTCGGCCATCGAGTTCCTCCAGGGCTACGCGGCCGTCGGCTACCCGGCCCAGGTCCGGGCCCGCTACGACATGGTCGCCGTCGACCCGCGCGGGGTGGCCCGCAGCGAGCCCGTCGTATGCCTCACCGGTCCGCAGATGGACTCCTACACCCAGGTCGACCAGACCCCGGACGACGCCGGCGAGGTCACCGGGCTGAGCGGCGCGTTCAAGCAGTTCGCGGGCGGCTGCGAGAAGCGCTCCGGCGAGATCCTGCCCCATGTCTCCACCGTCGAGACCGCCCGGGACATGGACATCCTGCGATCCCTGCTCGGCGACGAGAAGCTGCACTACGTCGGGGCGTCGTACGGCACCTACCTCGGTGCGACGTACGCCGGACTCTTCCCCGCCCGGGTCGGCCGGCTGGTCCTCGACGGCGCGATGGACCCGTCGCTCGACGCCGTCGACCTGAACCGCGAGCAGACCGCGGGCTTCGAGACCGCGTTCCAGGCCTTCGCCGCCGACTGCGTGAAGAAGAAGGACTGCCCGCTCGGCACCACTTCGACCGCCGATGCCGCCACCCGGCTGAAGCGGCTCTTCGCCGACCTCGACGCCCGGCCGATCGCCACCGGTGACTCCCGCAGGCTCACCGAGTCCCTGGGCACCACGGGGGTCATCGCCGCCATGTACGACGAGTCGGCCTGGCCGCAGCTCCGCGAGGCCCTCGCCGCCGCCCAGAAGGGCGACGGCTCCGGCCTGCTCGCCCTGTCGGACAGCTACTACGAACGCCGGCCGAACGGCACGTACGCCAATCTCATGTTCGCCAACGCCGCCGTGAACTGCCTGGACCAGCCGCCCGCCTTCGCCGACGCCAAGGCCGTCACCCGGGCCGTCCCCGCCTTCGAGAAGGCGTCCCCGGTCTTCGGCAGGGCCTTTGCCTGGACCGCCCTGAACTGCGCCTACTGGCCGGTCCCGGCCACCGGTACCCCCCACCGCATCGAGGCGAAGGGCGCGGACCCGATCGTCGTGGTCGGCACGACCCGCGACCCGGCCACCCCGTACAAGTGGGCCCGGTCCCTGGCCGGCCAGCTCTCCTCCGGCACCCTTCTCACCTACCGGGGCGACGGCCACACGGCGTACGGCCGCGGCAGCGACTGCATCGACACGGCGATCAACACCTACCTCCTGGAAGGCACCCCGCCGGCCAAGGGCAAGATGTGCTCCTGACCACCCCGTCTCGCCGCTGACCTGCGGAAACGGCCCGAAGTGAGGCTGGTACGGAGCACCCCTGGAAACTGTGTAGACTTGGCGACGCTGCTGATCGCACCATAGTGCGACAGGGCATGCCGCCTTAGCTCAGTTGGCCAGAGCAACGCACTCGTAATGCGTAGGTCTCGGGTTCGAATCCCGAAGGCGGCTCCAAGGAACCCCAGGACTCACTCGCCGTGACCTGGGGTTCTTTGTTGTGGTGACCTTGGGCTCCGGGGCAATCGGTCACGCGTGATCCGCGCATCGCCATGCGCAGGTCCGGAATCGATCGTCGGTCGACGTTTTCATCCGCAGGGCTGTGGTGTCGTCCGCGGCCCGCTCGTCCGCGGTCCACTCGTTCTCAGTCCACTCGTCCGCGGTCCGCTCGTCCACGGGGCCGGGCCGCCAGGGCTCGTGGCAGCTCGGGCGTGGGCGGGAATTCGGGTGGCCGGAATCGTGAAGCACCCGTGAATACCCTGTGGAAGTGATGTCGGTGGGCCCGCTTATGCTGCACCCCACGATCACCCGGGACCAGGGGAGGGCGCGGCATGTTCGGCAAGCTGTTCGGCAGGGGCGAGGAGAGACCGGCGGCGGATCCGCACGCCCTTCCCGTCCCGCGCAGGCGGAAGAACGGGATGTACACGCTGCGCGCGCTCGGGGACGCGCGGGTGCTCGCGCTGGTGGAGGCGGCCGACGCGGGCGACTGGGAGGCGGTCAAGGCGGCGCTGGTCCCCTTCGACCTCGGTCGTGACCACCAAGTCCTCGGTGAGCTGGCCACCTTGGACGGTGTGCAGGACTGGATCGGCCGCGCCGCCGAGGAGGACGAGGAGCACCGGGCGACGGCCCTGCTGATATCCGGAACGCGCCACGTCAGCTGGGGCTGGGAGGCGCGCACCGCCGAGCGTGCCGCGAACGTCACGCAGGAGCAGTGGCGGGTCTTCCACGAGCGGCTCCGGATCGCCGAGGAGCAGTTGTTGGAGGCCGCCGAGCTGCGGCCGGAATGGGTCACGCCGTGGCGCCATCTCCTCGCCTCCGGCCGTGGCATGTCGCTGGGCCCCACCGTCAACGAGACCCGGCTCGACGCCGCCCTGCGCCGAGAACCGCTGGACCTGGACACCCACATCGAATGGCTGTCGCAGTTGCAGCCCCGGTGGGGCGGCGAGCCGGGGCAGTCCCTGGCGTTCGCCCGCGACGCGTTCGTCCGCGCCCCGCAGGGGCACCGGATCGGCTGCGTGATCGCCATGGCGCACATCGAGGAGTGGGTCGAGTCGGACCGGGCGAACTGCCTCAGAACTCCCGAGATCCAGGCCGAGTTGCGCAGCGCGGCCGACCACAGCATCCTCCACCCCGCCTACGCGCGGCGGCCGGGCTGGCAGCACGACTTCAACATCTTCGCCATGGCCCTGTCGCTGGCCGACGAGCGCCACACGGTCCGGCGCGTCTTCCAGGCGCTCGACGGCGCCTACACCAGCTGGCCCTGGGCCTATTTCGCGGAGCCCGAGAAGCAGTTCGCCCGCCGGCACCGCCGCGTCTGAGCCACGCCGGTCCCGGTCCCTCCAGCCACCCGTCGCCCCTCCCACTCCGGACTGCCGATGACTCTGCCCGACACCGCAGCGACCCCGGCCGGCGCCGATCGCACCTTCCAGGTGGATCTGCGCGGCCTCGTCGATCTCCTCTCCCACCACCTCTACTCCAGCCCCCGCGTCTACCTGCGCGAACTTCTGCAGAACGCGGTGGACGCGCTGACCGCCCGGCACGGCCTCGAACCGGACGCCCCTGCCGACGCCTTCGGTATCCGCCTGTACGCCGACGGTGCGGTGGTACGCGTCGAGGACGACGGCGTCGGTCTCACCGAGGCCGACGTGCACACCTTCCTCGCCACGATCGGCCGCAGCAGCAAGCGCGCCGAAAGGATCGCCGAGCAACGCGGCGACTTCATCGGCCAGTTCGGAATCGGCCTGCTCTCCTGCTTCCTGGTCGCGGACGAGATCCACGTCCTGAGCCGCTCCGCCCGCACCCCCGACGCACCCGCCGTGGAGTGGCGGGGGCGCGGCGACGGCAGCTACGCCGTCCGCACCCTGCCCGCATCCGCCCGCCCCCGGCCCGGTACCACCGTCACGCTGACGCCGCGCGCCGACACGGGCGAGTGGACCCGGCCGGCGCGGGTGCACGCGCTGGCCCGGCACTTCGGCTCCCTGCTGCGCCACCCGGTGACCTTCGACGACGGCACGGGTGGTCCGGGCGCATCCGTCAACCCCGAGCCCGCGCCCTGGGCACGTACGTACCCCACCCCGGGAGCCCGTTCCCGTGCGCTGGCCGCGTACGGCGAGGAGGTCTTCGGGTTCACACCGCTGGACACCATCGAGCTGGACCTGCCGGCCGTGGGCCTGAAGGGCATCGCGTGCGTGCTGCCCGAGGCGGTGCCGACCGGGCGCCGCCACGGCCATCGCGTGCACGTCAAGGGCATGCTGCTGTCCGAACAGGCCGAGGAGATCCTGCCCGAGTGGGCGTTCTTCGTCCGCTGCGTCGTCGACGCCGAGAGCCTGCGCCCGACGGCGTCCCGCGAGTCCCTGTACGAGGACGACACGCTCGCCGCCGTTCGCGAGGCCCTCGCCGAGCGGCTGCGTGCGTGGATCGCCCGAGCCGCCGCCAGCGATCCGGACCTGCTCGCCCGCTTCCTCCAGGCCCACCACCTGGCCGTGAAGTCGCTGGCGGTGCACGACGACGAGATCCTGCGGATGCTGCTGCCCTGGCTGCCGTTCGAGACCACCGACGGGCACGCCACCCTCGACGAGTTCGCGCGCACCCACCGCACCGTGCTCGTGACGTCGAGCGTGGAGGAGTTCCGGCAGGTCGCGGCGATAGCCTCGGCCGCCGGGCTCGGCGTCGTCAACGGCGGCTACACATACGACCGTGAACTGGTCCACCGGCTCCCCGAGATCAGGCCCGAGGTCAGCGTCGCCGACCTCGACCCGGCGACCCTCACCGCCCATCTCGACCCCGTCGACCGGGAGACGGAACTGGCCGCCATGGCCTACCTCGCCCTGGCCCGCGACGCCCTCGCCGTCTTCGACTGCGATGTCGCGCTGCGTACCTTCCAGCCCGCCTCCGCCCCCGCCCTCCTCGTCGACAGCCGCGAGGCCCGGCACGAGCGCACCCGCTCCCAGCTCGCCCGTGAGCAGGAGGGCGGTCTGTGGGGCGACATCCTCGGCGCTCTGCACCAGGAGGCCCCGCGCGCCCAGCTGATCCTCAACCAGCTCAACCCGCTGGTCCGCGCCGCCGTCGCCATCGACGAGCCCGAGCTGGCCCGTACCAGCGCCGAAGCCCTCTACGGGCAGGCCGCGATGCTGTCCCGGCGCCCGCTCAGGCCCTCCGAGTCGAGCCTCATCAACCGCTCCTTCCTCGACCTTCTCGCCCACGCCCTCCGCAAGGACAGCTGACGATGCCGACCGCACCCCAGACCACCGACGAGCTGTACCAGGCGCTCCAGGAGAACGACCGGCGTCCCTACGGCCGCCCCCGCACCGTCACCGCCGAGGAACTCGTGGACGCGGCCGAGCAGTTCGCGGAGCCCGCTCCGCTCGTCGACGCGCTCTTCGAGCTCCACGAGGCGTACACCTACGGCTCCGAACCCCGGAAGTCGCCCGTCGTCTTCGCCCGTCTGCTCACCCTGTTCGACGAGCAGCCCGACGTCTTCGACGAGCGGCGGCGCCACACCTTGTTCTGGCGGTTCAAGTGGGTGGCCGGCGCCCTGTGCGAGCTGCCCGAGATACCGCTGGCCAGCCTGCGCCAGTGGCTGACGGAGATGCGCGACCGGTACGAGAAGGCCGGCCTGGGCCTCCAGCCGTACTACGGACGGGCGTTCCAGCTCGCCGTCCACGTCGGCGAGGACACCACCCTCGCCTACGAGCTGTGGGCGGCCCGCCCCCGGACCCGGCTCAGCGACTGCGAGGCCTGCGAGATCGGCGAGCTCGCCCTGCACCACCTCGCGGCGGGCGACGACGAGCGGGCGCTGGGCGCCTGGGAGCCCGTCCTGGCCGGGAAGGAGTCCTGCCAGGAGGAGCCGGCCCGCTCCGTCTCGCACGCGCTGCTGCCCCTGCTGCGCACCGGCCGTATCGACCGGGCCCGCGAGCTGCACCTCGCCGGCTACCGCGGCTGCCGCCGCAACCCCTCGATGTCCCGGGAGGTCGGCCGGCACCTGGAGTTCTGCGCGCTGACCGGCAACGAGGCACGTGGCCTGGAACTGCTCGCCGAGAACCGGAGCCTGTTCGACGAGGTGGATTCGCCGCTGGACCTGTCCGACTTCCTCACCGGCGTGGAGGTCCTCCTCCAGCGCGTCGACCACCTCGGCCACGGCGAACTGCCCGCCGCCGGATACGCGGGCCGCACCTGGACGGTGGCCGGACTGCGCGCCGAGGTGCGCAGTCGCGCCGACGACCTCGCCGCCCGCTTCGACGCCCGCAACGGAACCACGGCCCACACCGACCGCCGCAGGGCACGCCTCGACCGTGCCCCGCTCCTGGACGCGCTGGAACTGACCCTGCGCACCCGCGGCCTCGACGACGTGACCCCGGCCGCCCCGGTTGCCGCGCCCGCCGCCCGTGCGGCCGCCGCCGTCCCGGAGTCGCTGCCCGAACTCATCAGCCATGCCCGGGAGTTGGACGAGCAGGGGCACCCGGGCGCACAGGCCTGCTGGGCGCGGCTGCGCACGCTCGTCACCGCCCGCGACTACACCCACCCCGACGACCCGGCCGTGGGCCCGCTCGTGCGGCTGCGCGCGGATCTGCTGACCGACGAGGCGACCCGGGCGGGAGAGAAGGACGAGTTCGCCGATGCCGCCGCTCTCCACGAGGAGGCCGCGGGTCTGTACGACGACGCCGGAGTGCCGGGTGACGCGGTGATCGCCCGCGCCTGCGCCCTGTTCGCCACCGCCGAGATCCCCGCGGAGGGCGAGGGTGCCGACGGGGCCGAGGCGAAGGCCGCCGCGCTGACCGCCGCCCACGCGTCCGTGGTCCGCCTGCACGAGGAGACGTCCGGCCTCGCCCCGTACCAGGAGGCCCGCCTGTTGCGGCTGCGGGCGACCGCGCTCGGCATGCGCCTGCAGACGTCGGGGAGCGAGGAGCACGTCGCGCCGGTCTTCGCCGAGGTGGACCTGCTGCACGCGTTCGCCACCCGGCACGACCTCGTCGGGCAGATCTCCGGCGCCCTGCTGCTGCGGGCCGGCACGTACGCCCTCTCCGGCGACCTGCCCGCCGCGGTCACCGGGATCGACGGCCTCCTCGGCCGGCTGAAGGAGCACGGTCCCGCCTGGCACCTGCCCCGTACGCTCGGACTGCGCGGCCGGCTCCAGATCGGACTCCAGGACGCGCAGGCCGCGCACGCGGACCTGGCCGAGGGCCTGCGACTGGCCGCCGACTGGCCGGCCGGCGTGGTCGACGCCGCCCGTCTCCACGGTGATCTGGCCGAGGCCTGCATGCACCTCGGCCGCCCCGACGAGGCGCTGCGGCACCTGACGCGCTCGGCGGAGCTGGACCTGCGCGGCGGCAGCCGGACGGGCGCGTTCTGCACGTACAGCAACGCGGCCCAGCTCTGCCTCGACCTGGGCCGCGTCGAGGACTGCATCGCCCTGCTCGACTCCCTCCTGGCCGAACCGGACGTCGCCGCCGGAGAGCTGGACGACCGGCTCCTCGCTCAGCTGCGCCTGACCCGCGCCCGCGCGCTGCACGCGGGGGAGGACCTGAAGGCCGCCGCGACGGAGTTCGTCGCCCTCGCGGCCGAGTCGGCGGGCTGGGACGACGACCCGGGGAGCCACGCCATGATCGCCGCGGAGACGGCCGTACTCCTCGGTGAGTCCGGCGAGTTCGACCGGGCCCGCGAGGTCGTGGACCAGGCACTCGCCGCCCATGCGCGGGCCCCGCGCTACGAGCAGCTCAGCAACTGCCTGCGCGAACTCGCCCGCCTCCAGGCCCAGCAGCAGGGCTCCGACGGACTGGCCGACGCCCTCGCCCACCTCGCCGCCGCCGGCCGGATCGCCGACGAGGCCCGCGCCGCCGAGTACCGGGCCCGCGGCCGTTCCCTGGAGACCGCCCTGGCCTACGAACACGGGCGGGTCAATGCCTACGCCGGTGAGCCCGATGCCGCCCTGGCCGCCCTGGAGAAGGCCCTTGCCCTGCTCGGCGAGCCGGGACCGGAGGAGGAGCACGCCGGCGAGTGGGCCGAGTGCGTCCGTCTCGCCGGTGCCGTGGAGGGCATCTACCTGGAACGTCCCGCCCCCGCCCTCAATCGGCTCGACGCGGCGGTCTCCCGCCTGACCGCCCTGGGCCACACCGAGGAGGCCGAGCCGCTGGCCTCCCTGGCGAACCGGCTGCGCGACGGGGAGTGACGCGGCGGGCGCGGCGCCGAGGAATCTGTTCCGGCCCCGGCGGGCGACCGGCCGCCCCGACGTGCGGGCAGCTGCCCTCCGGGCCCGGGAAGGGCAGCGCCCCTGGCGCGAAGTCACCCTGACGTCAGGGGGGTTGAGCCGTCACCGGTGCCGTCCGGCCGTCTGATCGCAAAGGCCGGAACAACCGGTCGGCGTGGACCCGGGGATGCGAAGATGGTCCGGCGGGGCGGCTCCACGTCGGCTCCGCCGAGTCGGCCCACCCGGGGAGGACGGAGATCGTCGTGAACGATGCCCGACGCGAGGGGCCGGACGCCGAATCCGCGCTCCTGGAGCTCGGCCAGGCCTTCTGTCGGGCCGTGGCGGCGCTGGAGCAGGTGGACGACGGCGCGGGCGGCGCCCACGCGCTCGGTGCGCTGTTCGCCCTGGACGACGCGCTGGAGGAGAGCCGCCCGCTCGCCGGACTGCTCCCCGGACTGCTCGCCGCGGCGGCGCCCGGGGACCGGGTGGCCGGCGACGCCGAGGACCTGGTGCGACAGTTCGCCGAGCTGACCGAACGGGTCGCGGAGGAACGTGCCGCCCTGGAGAAACTGCGCGCCTCCGAAGAGGCACTGCGCAACCGGCTCGCCGAGCATGAGTCGCTGCGTCGCCAGGTCGACGAACTGCGCCACCAGGAGCAGCTGGTGCTCAACCTGGACGCTCTCCAGGAGCAGCAGGAGATCATCACGGGCCGGCTGGCCGCGCTGCGCGGCCGGGACACCGGGGTCGAGGAGGCGCTGCGTACCGGCGGCGACGATCTGGTACGCCTCTCCGAGGACCAGCTCGCCGTACTGGCCCCGCGGACGCGACAGATCCTCGAACGGGCCGCCGCCGCGCAGGGCGAACTGGCCGCCGCGGAGCGCGAGCACAGCGAGGGGGCCGCCGCACTCGCCGCGTACGAAACGCGGTGGGCGCAGATCCAGGAGGCTCACGGCGCGCAGCTCGCCTCGCTGCGGAGATACGCGGCGGCCGACCGGGATCTGGCACACGCGCTCGGTGAGCCCCAGGGCGCTCCCGGCGGCACCGCCACCCCGCAGCAGCACCTCTCGCTCGCCGACGTGGAGGCCGCGACCGTCGACATGGAGCGCCGCCTGCGCGCCGCCGACGAGGTGCTCCGCCGGGTGGTCGCCGAACGCGAAGCGCAGGACGTGCAGGGGCGGTTCCCGGTCCCCTGGTCGCGGTGACGTGACCGTCAGGCGACGGGCGGGGCGGGCACGTCCTCGGGCACGTACTCCGAGGGTGCCGCGTCCCCGGTGCTCCCACGGGCATAGCGGTCCGCCATCCGCGCCTCCATGAGTTCCAGCAGTTTGCGGACGGTGCGGGCGTTGCCGAACTCGGCGGGGTGGGTCAGCCGGGTCCCTTCGAGCCAGGCCCCGGCCCGCTCCCGTACCCCCTCGGCCAGGGTGCAGTTCTCCTCGGCCGCCATCCGGCGCAGGATCTCCACCAGGTCGTCCGTGTCGTAGTGGGGGAAGGGGACGCGGGTGGTGAAGCGGGAGCCCAGTCCCGGGTTGGCGGCGAGGAAGGTGTCCATCTCCCGCGGGTAGCTGGCGGCGATCACCACCAGGCGGCCCCGCCGGTTCTCCATCTCCGGGACCAGGGTGTCGATCGCCTCCTTCCCGAACCCCCCGTACCGGGCATCGCTGACGAGGCTGTAGGCCTCGTCGATGAACAGCACACCGTCCAGCGCCTCCTGGACGGCCTTGCGCACCAGCGGTGCGGTGTGTCCCTGGTACTCGCCGACCAGGGTGGCGCGTCCGGCCTCCACCACATGCCCTTTGCGCAGCAGGCCCAGATCGCGGAAAATCCTCCCGACCAGCCGGGCCACCGTGGTCTTGCCGGTCCCGGGCGGCCCGGTGAACAGCAGATGCGGCGGGGCGAACCCGGCCTGGCCCCTGGCCTGCCGCAGCCGCAGCCGTTTGACCAGGTCCGTCAGCGTCTCCCGGACCGGCCCGAGCCCCACGTACCTGTCGAGTTCCGCCAGCAGTTCCGCGGGATCCGGCGCGGGCCGCGGCAGGAAGTCGCGGTAGTGCTCGGGTACGTCCGCGGGGCCGACCGGTTCCGTCAGCCGGCCGCGCACCCGGCCGGCCCACCGCTCGAAGACGCTGTCGGCGAGGGTGCGCATGTCGCGGGCATTGCCGAAGGACTCGTCCCGGGTGCGGTGCATCCCGAGGACGATCTCCCGCAACTGGCCCTCGGTCTCGGCCGAGGGCTTCGCGCCGCGTTCGACCAGCCGGCGCAGTGCGATGGCATGCAGGGTGTCCGGCGGGTAGTCGGGGAAGCCGAGAACGGTGAGCCTGCTCCGCAGGCCGTCGTTGGCCTCCAGGAACTGCTCCATCTTGTCCGGGTACCCGGCGAGGATCACGACCAGTCGGCCGCGGTCGTTCTCCATGCGGGCGACCAGTGTCTGAATGGCCTCGCCGCCGAATCCCTCGCGCTGGTCGCTCAGCCCGTAGGCCTCGTCGATGAACAGCACGCCTTCCAGCGCCCGGTCGATGGTCGCATTGGTCAACTCCGCCGTCTGGCCGACGTAGCCGGCCACCAGGTCCGATGTCCTCGTCTCGACGACATGGCCCCGTCTCAGCATCCCCAGGTCGCGGTAGAGCTCGCCGACCAGCCGGGCCACGGTGGTCTTCCCGGTGCCCGGATTGCCGCTGAACATCAGGTGCAGGGACGGCGGTTCGACCGCCGTCGCGCGGCCTTCGGCCCGTAGCGCGTCCATCGTCTCGACCGAATCCCGCAGCTGCCCGAAGTGCGCCCGGACGGCGTCGAGACCGGGCATGGCCGCCAGCCGCTCCCAGGGGCTGCGGTGGTCCGCCGCGGAGACGCTCGCGCCCTTCTCGCGCACCGCCGCCACCGTCAGCGCGCCGCCCGGAGCCATCGCCAACCGCTCCAGCCACGCCTTCCAGGAACGGGCCTTGTCGGGATGTGTCGCCATCGCTCTGACGATCGTGTCCAGTTCCCGCCAGTCGCCGATCCGCAGCCCCGAGCCGAGCCGCACCGTATGGATCAGGCGCTCCGTCTCGGCCGCATGCGGATAGTCGATCCTGACGGCACCGGACCGCCCGGGGCCGGACCGCCCGGCCTGCTCGCGTACGAACGTCTCCAGGGGCGGGTAGCCGCGGCACCCCTCCACGTACTGCGCCGTGTCCTCCAGGGTGTCCTGCCCGAAGACCAGCACCCACAGATTGCCGTTGTCGTGGTGCCTGGCCCGGTTGGCCATCGCGCCGGCCAGGGCCCTGGGTGCCTGGTTGTAGCGCAGATAGTTCTCGGCATGGGGGACGACGACGGCGGTCCGGGGCCCGTGCTGCTGGAGATAGCCGGTCAGGGTCATCACCGCGAAGGGGTCGCTCACCCCCGACGCCGGCGGTGGCGCACCCGCCGGGCCCCGCTCCTCGGCGGGTGCGCGCGTCCTCGTCACCAGGAGATTGCCCATCGGCCCGCTCATGCCCGGGGTGCGCATGGTGCGGGGGCCCGTCGGTGAGCTCTGCCGCACGGTGGCGCCCCTGCGGCCCAGGTCGCGCGAGGCGGAGTCCCGGAAGTACACCGGATGGTCGGTCGAGGCGAACACGATGCGCTCGTAGCCCTCGGCGCGGAGCAGCCGCCACAGCACCTGTTCCAGCGTGCACACCTGGTAGGCGGTGTCGACGAAGACGTCGCTCACTCCCGGGCCGTAGAGGATGGTGAACGGCTCGCCGCCGTGCAGGACCGCTCCGTCGAACCGTTCCACCGACGGCCCGGGAGCACCGGGCGGCTCCTCCTTCATGAGCCGCCCTCCGCGGGAAGCGCCGAACCCCTCCGCTGGCCCTGGATGTCGAGCAGCTTCCGGTCCGGTGCCCCCGGCTCGGACGCGGGCGCCCCCGACACCGGGTGGCCCTCGTCCGCCAGGGCCCGGCCGATCGCCTCGGCCCGTTCCTGGAGCTGCGCCTCCGCGGTGATGTCGTGGTCGTACGACAGCACCCGCACCACGTGCCGGCCGGAGTCGGGCCCGGTCTGCGAGATGTCCAGCACGATCTCGTTGCCGTTCTCGTGGACGAGCTTGGCGTAGTAGGTGCCGCGGGGGTCCGCCCCCTGGTACTCGCCGTCGACGAATTCGTAGTAGGCGTTCCGGCCCAGAGCCTGCACCACGGCGTCCGCCAGGTTCACCCGGGTCTGCGAGGCCAGCTGCCGCAGGCACGCCCGCTCCACGGTGTCGCCGAGCGCGTCCTCCAGCCGGGGTGCCTCCTGCGCCAGGAGCAGGCGCAGCTCGTCGGTGCCGGTCCGGTCGTCACGCGCGCGGGCCAGCCCGTTCGCGGTCTCCTCCCGCAGCCGGCCGAGTCCGCCCTCGGACCAGTAGTCGACGTCCACCGCGCAGCCTTCCACCGGCACTCCGTCAGGATCGAGCACCGGCCGGCTCAGGCTGCCCTCGATCTCCTTCTCCACGGTGGCCAGGGCGTCGATCGCCGCCATCCGGGCCGTGCAGCGCTCCAGTTCCCGCTGCTCGGTCTCCGCCCGCAGTTCGCTCAGCGAGTGGTACGTCTCCTGCGCCACCGCGAGCGCCGCGTCGAACCTGCCCTGCGTCGCGCTCTGCTCCGCCGTGGCCAGCCGGGCCGTCAGCCGGTCCAGCTCGCCGGGCGCGTACCGCTCGTGCAGTCCGGCCCCGGTGATCGCCTCCGTCATCGCCCTGGCATCGGACAGCCAGGTCTGCACCAGCCGCCCGGCCTGGGCCCGGTCCTGGTCGATGACATCGATCCGTGCGGACAGTCGGTCCGTCTCGGCCCGGCGCTCGGCGCGTTCGGACGCGATCTCCCGGCGCACCCGATCCTGCTGCTCGGCCAGCCGCTGCCGGGTCTCCTCCCGGATCTGCCCGGCGCAGGCGGCCAGTTCCCCGCGCAGCTCGGCGGCCTGCTGCTTCAGCCGCCGCGTGGTGTCGGCCTCCAGCTGCCGTGTCCGATCGCTGAGCCGGCCGACCAGCGCCTCGTGCTGTGCCTGCCTCCGCTCGACCCGGGCGAAGGTCCGGTCGAGGTCGGCGCTCGTCTGCCGGCGCACGGCGTCGATCAACTGCGGGATCTCGCGCTGCACCTTCCTCAGCTGCCGGGCCTGGCGCTGGAGGCGGGACCACTCGGACTCGTCGACCTGGATGCGCTTCCTACCGCTCATCGTGTTCCTGTTCTCCGGTGGCCGTGCGTACGGCCTCGCTGATGGGGAAGACGGGTGCGTCCACGCGGGCGCGGACGGTGTCGACCGCGCTGTCGAAGGCGGCGAGCAGCCCTTTCGGAGGCACCCCGATGAGCAGTGCCTCCGGGCCGGTGACGGCGATCTCGGCGGTTCGCGGCCGGTCCGCGAAGTCGTAGTCGCCGTCCGCGTGCCGTCCGGTGAGGTGATGGACCCGCTGGTTGGAGCTGCCGCGCAGCCCGCGCCCGTCGTCCAGCGCGGCCACGTACGGCCCGTCGATCAACACGTCGATCTCGCCGAGGAGTCCGGCGACGCCCGGGGAGGGCGGCCGGGTCCGCAGCCGCTCCAGCCGGTAGCCGGTGAAGCAGATCACGGACACGTCCCGCATCTCCCGGGCCAGCCGGGCCACTTCGGCGAGCCCGGCGGCCTGCGCCATCGGCTCGCCGCCCGAGAAGGTCAGTCCGCCCACCCCGGGATCGGCCAGCAGTTCCTCGGCCAGCTCCCGGGGCCCGGCCCGGCGGGCGGGCCGGAAGGGGATCCAGTCCGTCGCCATGCACCCGGCGCAGCGGAAGGGGCAGCCCTGGACCCACAGCGCGGACCGCACGCCGGGTCCGAGCGCCTCGGTGCCGACCCTGGTGGCCGCCACGTTCAGGACGGTGCCGGTCATCGCGGCAGTCCTTCGGCCGGGGCGGGCGCCGGCTCCGGCAGGTGGGTGAAGGACACTCCGCCGACCACGACACTGCCTCCGGGACGGCAGGTGGCCCGGCTCTCCCGGGCGGTGGAACCGTCGGGCGTGTAGCGGATGCGCAGGTCGATCCGCGGCCCCTGCTCGGTGGACCGGAGCCTGCCCTGCACCCGCCCGCGTCCGCCCACCGACGACGGCCGGAGCGCCACCCGGCGCCCGTCCAGCCCGACGCGGTCCGGCTGCTCCTCGCCGAAGGCCGCCGCGAGCAGCAACTCACCGCGCAGCAGCGGCCGGTTGATCCGCCGCCACCACAGCCAGGCGACCAGCCCCAGCAGCAGGACCGCGGTCACCAGCGCGGGCAGGAGGACCGCCGACCCCACCGTGGCCCGCAGCGGCACCGCCTTCTGCCCGACCCGCATCGCACCCGGTACGTCCAGCTCGACGTCCGGAGCAAGGGGCCGCTCCCAGGACGAACCGACCCGGCCCCTCAGGTGCAGCGTCGCATCGCGGTGCTCGGTCCGCCGGTACGGCAGGGCGCTCGCCGTCAGCCGTCCGCGGAGCCGCACCTCGAAGGTCCGGGACGCGCCCGGTTCCAGCGTCACCTCGTCCGGCAGCCCGCCGACGTCGAGGGACGGCCCGGTGAGGCTCGCCCTCAGTCCGCTGACGGTCAGCGGCAGATGGCGGGTCGTGGACCGCAGGACGAGCTTCGCGGTCGCCCGGCCGTCGGTGACGTCGGTCGCGCCGCCCTGCCAGGTGGCGCTCACCCCCTTGCCGGAGTCCTCGGCCAGCAGGAGTCCGGCCTTGCGGGCGCGGGCCCCTTCGCCGGCTCGGGCCAGGTAGGAGCCGAGGTCCTGGATGCTCTGCGGCCGGAGCACGGAGGTGTTCCGCACGACGTTCCCGACCAGCCGGGCGCCCGTCGCCCCGCTGCCCAGCGGCAGGGCGTAGCCCGCCAGATCGGTGTGCCCGGCGATCACCTGTGCGCGCTTGCGAAGCGCGTCCCAGGAGGGCCCCTCGGACTTGGGGTAGCGGGAACCGCGCGGAGGATGGTGCCGGCCGTCGGTGAGGAGCACGACCGAGGCCACCGAGGCGGCGTCGTCGCGGTCGAGCTCGGTCAGCGCGGCATTCAGCGCGGCACCGATGTCGGTGTCGCCCGCGGCTTCGGGCTTGGACGGCAGCTTCGAGACGATCTTCCCGGTGTCGCCGGCCGCGCCGATGTACCGCCCCTCGGGCTGGGAGTCGAAGGTGAACAGCGCGACATGGTCCTTGGCCGTGAGGCCGTCCAGGAACCGGCGCAGCGTGGAGCGCACGGTGTTGTAGCGGCCGTCCTTCGCCATGGAACCGGAGGTGTCCACGAGGATCACGTAGTCGGCGGGCTCCTGGTCCAGCGCGAGCGCCCGGTAGATCTCGGCGCGGCTCGGAGCCCCGCTGCCGGCCGCGGGTGTCGCGTGCGCCGCTGCCACCGGCGAGGCCGCCAGCAGCGCGGCGGTGAGTACGGCGGCGCATCCCGGGCCGAACCGGAGTGGCCACGACGGACTGATGTGCTTCACGAAGGCTCTCCCTTGGGATCGGTTCCGAGATCGGTCGGCAGGTCGCCGAGAGGGAATTCCGTGGGTGCTCCCGGGGCGAGCGGGTGCAGCACCAGCCGGGCCGTCCCGTCCACGGCGAGGCGTACGCCCACGTGGAAACGGTCCTCCTCGGCGCCGCCCGGCAGCGCCAGCGTGCGGACCGGCGCGCTCACGCCCCGCTCCGGATCGCGCACCCGCACCTGTACAGGCCGCCCGACGGCGGCCCCCGCGGGTCCGGTCCGTACGCGCAGCCGTTGACCGGCCGCGTGCGCGTAGACCGTTTCGCCACCCGGCTCCAGGTGTCCGGCCTCGCTGATGACCAGCTCCTGGCCCTCGGGCCGTCCCGCGACCGTCCGGTGGGCGCCCACGCACACGGCGTACGGATAGCGGTCCGCCGGATCGATCCGGCCCGAGGCGACCAGCGAGGCGCCGAAGACCGCGGCGAGCGCGGGATCGGTGCCGGCCGGCAGCGGAGCGAGGTGCCATCCGCCGCCGGTCAGATGCCGCACCAGCGGCGCGAACCGGGCGGTGCCGCCCACGGCGACCAGGTGCCGGGCTGCGGTGTGGCCGGGGCCGGTCGGCCGGGCGGTGGGGGCGCCGTCGGGGGCCGCCGTCCCGCCGGAAGGACCGTGCCCCGGCGCTCCCTCCGCGGGCGCGTCGCCCCCCGGCACCTCGGACAGGGCCAGGTCCAGGCCGGCCGTCAGCCGCCGCAGGGCCACGCGGACCGTGCCCGCGGTGATGTCGCGCCCCGCCGCGCGGTGCACGGCGGTGGCGTCGAAGCGGTCCGGGCGGGCTTCGGCCCGTCCGAGGACGAGGGCCAGGCGCTGATCGGCGCCGTCCTCGGCCCGCGCGGCGGCGAGGGCCGCCCGGCCCGTCCCGTCGTCGGACAGACCGGCTTCCGCCAGGAGGGCCGCGTCCGAGCCGGCGCCGTAGCCGCCCGCGGGAGCGTGCCGCGAGGTTCCCGCCACGGCCACCGCGGCGGCCGTGATCACGCACAGCGACACCTCGGCCGCCGCCGCGCCGAGGTCGCACACCACGACCCGGCCGCGTGGCGCCGTCCCCGCGTACCGGAGCAGCGCCAGCACGACCCGAGGGGTGCTCAGGGTGCGCAGGTGCGGAGCCCGGCCGTCGCCGTGCAGCTCGGCCAGGGCGGCGGTGGCGCGCCGCGCGTGTTCCAGGTGGCCGCTCTGCGGAACGACCACCACCAGGTGGTCGGGGGTGCCGTGCTGTCGGCGGTACGCGCAGTACACCGCACGCAGCGCCTCCTCGCGGCCCGCTCCCGCGTCGGCCGGGACGGGCAGGCCCTCACCGGGGACCGTTCCCGGCAACTCGACCAGTTCCGGGGTTCCTCGACCGTCGATGCGGGCGACCCGGGCGTACCGGGTACCGATGTCGATCCCGATGGCGTTCACGAGTCCCTCCGCTTCTTCCGGAACCGGGAGAGGAAGCCGCTCCGCCGGCCCGCCGGCGGGTAGTCGGCGGCCGTGGGGAGGGGAACGGGGCGTGCGGTGCCGGTGCGGGCCCGTGGTTCCGGGGAGAGCGCGGCCGGCCCGGCGCCCGCCCCTCCGCCCACCCCGGCGGACGGAACGGTTCCGGCGGCGCCCAGCGCGGTGAGGATCACGCGGTGGCGGCTCTCCTGCTGAAGGCTGTGACGGATCAGCCCCTCGCGTACGTCCTGGTACTGCCGACTGCCGCCGAGGGCCCTGTACAGCGCGAGTCCGAGTCCGTGCACCTGACTGTCCAGCTCGGTGGTGAGGCCGAAGGCGAACCCGGACCCGTGGTGGCGCACGAGCAGGGCGACCTCGTCGAGCAGTTGGGGGGAGAAGACGCGATGGGGGCACGCCCCGGCCACGATCCGGCCGAGTTCGTTCAGCGGGGCCCGGTCGGCGGCGGCCGCCCGGAGCTGCCGCACCGGGCGCAGCCACGCCAGTCCGTCGCGGTGGACCAGCCCGTCCACCAGGTCCTCGGGCAGGTCGAGGTCGATCCAGCGGGCGCGGGCCGCCGAGGTGAGCCGCCGGGTCAGGCCGGCCCGCACGGCCGGTTCGATGCTGGGGCGTTGCCGCATCCACCGGGACAGCACCGCCCAGCAGGCGGTGCCGGGGTCCGGCTCGTCGCCGAGCAGCGCCTCGACGACCCGGTCCTTCAGCTCGGGCTCGGCCTCGGTGCGCCGGACGACCGCGGCGGTGTACGCGTCGAGGCCGGGGTCGTCGGCGCCGAGCTGCCGCAGTCGCCCCATCGTCGGGGCGAGCCGCCCACCGACGCCGCCGATCGGGGCCGACACCCGCAGCAGGTCCGCGTCGGCGGCCGTCTGCGGTGGCACCTCCGTCGCTCCGGGGGGTGCCACGTCGTCCAGCACCGCCAGCATCCGGTCGTGACCGCCGCTGCGGACCAACTGCCTCAGCACGGTCCACATCGGACCGATCACGTCCGGCCGGCCGTGATCCCGCGCCGTCTCCAGGGCGATCCGCCACGCGTCCCTGTGCCCGGCCGCGAACTCGGCGGCGTCCGTCGCGACGACCTCGGCCGCGCCGAACTCGCCGGTGAGCAGCCCGGCGAAGCGCAGCCAGCCGGGCCGGTGGTCGACATGGGTCTCCGCGGCGAGCGCCACCAGGCGGGACAGCGGCCGCAGGTCACGGGTCCGGGCCTCGAACAGCACGCCCAGCCAGGCAAGTCCGGCCTCTCGCGAGTCGAGCAGGACGCGGTCGACCGCTTCGCAGTCGTGCCCGAACTCCCTCTCCACCATGTAGACGAGGGATCCGACCCAGGCCGGGTCGTACCCCGGCGTGGCGGCAAGGGCGGTGAACAGCCGGTCGAACGAGCCGGGGTGCGCCTCTTCCAGCCCGAGCAGCAGGGTCAGGTACTCCTTGGCCTGCGTGAGCGTCTGCTTCGACGACGCGCGGGCGACGACGTGGGCGGCGAGCAGATCCGGGACCCGCGGCGTCCAGTGCCGTGTCAGCAGGGCCTGTGCCGCCCCGGCGCCCGGACGCAGTGCGCAGTCGGCCAGGAAGACCACCACGGTCTTCAGCTGCCCCTCGTCCAGTGACGCCACCGAGTGCAGTTCCAGGAGCCGTTGTACGTCGTCCACCCGGCCGCGACCGTGCCGGATGTCGTTCAGTACCGAGTCCAGCATGTCCAGCTCCTGCAGTACGCGTACCGCTTCCGCGGCGTCGCCCGGCGGGAGGGCGGCGGTGGCCGCCAGCAGATGGGCCACCACGTCGGCGGTGGACCCCCGCTTGGCCCGCAGCCTCAGCAGCTCGGTGCGATAGCGGTCGGCCGTCCCGCTCCGCGGGGTCGGCGGACGGCCGGTGCCGAGCGGCACCTCCTGCTGCCCGGACCGCGCGGAGGCGGCGAAGACCAGCCGCAGATCGTGTTCCACCTTGCCGGTCCAGGTGGCGCCGCTCAGCCAGGCCCGGCATCCGTAGGGCAGCAGCGAGCAGACGGCGTCCAGCGTCCGTACCCGCTCGTCCAGGTCGGGCAAGGTGCCCCCGGGCGGCGCGGTGATCACCAACTGCTCGCCCTCCAGCAGCAGGGCCGCCATTCCGGCGGCCCACTCGAAGCCCAACCGGTCCACGGCGTACGCCAGTTCGGCCGCGGTGGCGCGCACCGCCGCCGGGGCCGCGTCGAACCGGGCGGATCCGGACCGGGCCCGGGAGACGGCCCGGTCCAGTGCGGTCCAGGTCACTCCGGCGCGGCTGGCCGCCCGCCATTCGAGGAGCAGCAGCCGCCAGGTGTAACTGGGCCTGCCCGTACCGTCCTTGGCGCCGTCCCAGCTGGTGTCCACGACCGCGCAGACCGAACCCGCCTCCCCGTCCGCGCCGCTGAGGAACACCCGCCAGGGCAGTGCGCCCGCCGGTTCGCGGGCGTCCGGGGTCCCGGTGGTGGCGCTCCACAGATAGCGCTGGGCGCGGGACTCCGGCAGGCTGCCGTCCAGCACCTCGTAGCCCATGCTGCGGCCCGGATGCTTGCCCAGCACCGCCCACTCGGCGGCGAGTCCGTCGGGGCCCCGGTCCTCGTTCACCACGGCCGCCGGCGGTGCGAGGTCGAGCGGATCCGGCGCTCCAGATCGGTCAGCGGCTCCAGGACGTTGATGGGCACGGGCGAGGTGCAGATCCGGGAGACGCCGTCGACGATCTCCACGTTGTGGTAGTTGCGGTAGTCGAAGACGTGCTGCGGATTGAGGCGGAAGCCGATCGCCGAGGAGACGTAGTACGAGATGCGCTCCGGCCTGAAGAACGAGCCCAGTCCGTCGCGTACGAGCCGGGCCGAGGAACCCTGGAACTCGTCGCACATCCACTCGAAGTAGCGGGCGGCCTGCTCCGCGGGCACCCGGGGCAACCGCGACCCCTCGGAGTCCTGCGTCACCCAGCCGGCCTCCACCGCCGGTCGGAACACCTCGGGATGGTCGAACTTGGTGACGCAGACGGAGACATGGTGCGGCAGCCGGTTGCGGTGGAGCTTGCCCTCGTCCCGGACACGGGTGTTGAGCTCGGTGAGCATCGAGTAGAAGAAGTCGAGGCCCCTGGTGGCCGGACGGCTGCCGAGCAGCGGGTCGAAGAGGTAGACCAGCCCCTGGGAACGGGCCAGTTGATCGAGGACCCTGGGCCGCAGGGCGTGCTCGCTGTTCTTGCCGTACGCCTCACCCGCCACGTCCTGGACCTCCAGCACGAAGCCGACCTCCCGCCGTCGGCGAAGCACCCCGGACGGCGGTTCCTCCCCCTGGAACGACCAGGCGAGGTGCTGCTGGCCCACGCTGGCCTCCGGGAACACCCGGTCGCTCTCCAGCTGGGTCACCCCGGAGGTGAGGAATTCGGTGGACTGCGGGTTCATCCCGCTGACCGCCCAGCCGGCGTGGCCGTGCCTGCTCTGCTGCATCGCGGCGATGGGCACCGCGGACAGATAGGTCGTCTTGCCGGAGAGGGGCGCACCCCACAGACCGATCCGGAGCCGGTCCGTCGAGGCGCCCGGCACGCTGTTCGGCGGCCGTGGGATCATCCCCGGCTGGAGGTGTCCGTCCAGTCCGGCGGACGCGGACGCGGGCGCGGACGCAGGCGCAGGCGCAGGCGACCAGGATGCGGCGGCGGCCTCGTTCTCCGGCTCCGGGCGTTCCGGATCCCTCGGCCGGAGATCGGGCACCGGGACCGGTTCGGGCCGGCGCCAGGGCGGCTCATCGGGGCCCGGCGGGTTCTCGTTGGGGTCGTAGTACGGATCGGGCATGGTGTTTCTCCTCGTACTGACGGCTGTTCACAGCAGGGGAGTTGCCAGGGCGAGGCGGCAGGGCGGACCGTCCCACCGCCACTCGGGGGCCAGGGCTTCGGCCACGTCGGCCGCTGTGTCGACGCCCTGACGGAAGGAACCGTCGGCGGAGAGGGTGTTCCACGCATCGGCGGTGTAGCGCTGCACGGCGTCCGCCTCGTGGCCGGAGCACGGCCGGCTCCTCTCCAGCCGGGTCCGCACCCGGACGCCCCGGTCCTGGATGGCTCTGAGCCCGGCCCGCCAGTCCGCGCCGAGCGGACAGGCCGGCAACACGCCGTGCTGCTCGGGCGTTCCCGGCGGGCGACGGCCGACGATCAGCAGGGCCCGCTCGACGGGGCGGGTCCGGGTGCCGCACGGCCGGGCCGTGGCCGAAGCGACCTTTTCGAGCGCGTCCTCCAGCGAGGAGACCGTGTCCTGCTCGTGCCGGGCGGGCCGCCAGCGGGCCAGGGACGCCTGGGCGTCCCGTGCGGGTCCGGCGGGGACGGTCAGCAGGAGCAGGGAACGGGGGGAGTAGTCGGTCTCGCGGACGACGTGGTCGTAGTGGCCCACCACCCCGACCCGGAGGCCGTCTCCGGAGCCGTGCCGACGGGTCAGCGCGGCGATGACATCCCGGACGAACGCCAGCCGCTCGGCGGTCTCCACCGGTTCGGCACCGCTCATCTCGACGGTGAAGAAGACGTCCAGGGCGGGCGGGCGGACGATGCGCCGGGGGAGGCGCTCGACCAGGGAGCAGACCTCCGGGGGCTCCTCCGCACTGCCGTTCGTGGCCCGGACGTCGGGAGTTCCCTCGGCCGGCCGGAGCAGCGCCACCTCCCCGGGGCCGCGCAGGACGAAGGACAGCCGCACCGGGGCGAAGGCCGTCAGCGCCGTCTGCCGCGCGGACAGCACCACCGTCCCGTCGCCGTCCGCGGCGGCGTCGGCCAGCACGGGCAGGATCACCGGGGTACGGCCGCTCGGCCCGCCGTAGACGGTGATCTCCGCCGTGGCGGTCTCGCCGTGCCGGAGCCGGGAGCCGGCCGGGAAGAGTACGTGGGTGTGTGCGTGCACGGTGCCGGTCCCCTGGTCGACGCGGGCGAGCAGCAACGTGTGGTCGGCCAGCAGCGGAGCGGTGCGCAGCGCCTCGCGTACCACCGCCTCCGTGTCCGTCCCGGGCAGCGGGACCGGTTGGCCGGCGGCCCCGCCCGGCGCGACGGGACCCGCCGGCGCCGGGCGGAGCTCGGCCCGCAGGGCGTACGTGGTCCGCAGCAGCGCCGCGGCCCGGTCCAGCAATGGCCAGCCCGCCCGGCGGTCGACCAGGACGACGGTGTGGGCACAGGCGGGCGGAATGTGATCGCGGAGCCACCGTGTCAGCGCGTTGTCGAACTCCCCGCGGCCGACCACCGGCAAGGTGCCGATTCCGCCCGCGAGCTGGAACCGGCGTATTTCCCCGCGCGGATCGAGCAGTGGCACGACGGAATCCCAATCGGTGCTTCCGGCGTCGGTCTGCCGCGGTATTCCGCTCCGGTCCACGACGGCCTTGATCACATTGACGCGGTCGGAAGTGAATTCCATGAACAAAACGGTCCCGATACGGCCGTCGACCAGGTCCGCCAGGGTCTGTTCCCACTGTGCCGTGTCGGGTGAGAGCAGGTCCCGGGGGAATGCGGGCCCTTTCGCCGGATCCGCTTCGCCGGGCCCCGCGGGGCCGCCCCGCAGCACCGCCGCCGTCCGGCCTCCGCCGTCGGCGCCCGCCCCCGACAGCGCTGCCGCCCGTACGTCCCAGGCGTGCTCGGCGGCCTGCAGCATGGCTGCCGCGGACTCCCGGTCGGCGTCGGTCGGATCCCCCAGGACCGGATCGCCGTGCATCTGCCATCCACAGTCCGGGCAGCGGGGTTCGTTTCCGTCAGGAGTTCCGCACACCGGACACGCACGATCATTTTCGCCGATCAATGATCCTTACCTCTCCGATCGCAGAGCCAGTCGACCTTTGAAGCATGCAAGTGTCACGGACGCCTACATGAAGCACATGGTTCCGGATTCATCCTGATCTCCTTCGAAAGGCGAAGGGAAAAGGAGAGCCTGGGGAATCACGGCCGGTGGACGGCCGGAATTCCCCTGGTGGTTCCAGTCAACAGGAAGGTCCGGGCGGGGACTGGTCGCGGTGCGGGCGGATCCTGGTGGGCAGCCGTTCGAGGAGCGCGGCGGCGGCCGGGGTCCGGACGACGAAGTGGAGATCCCACTGCGCGCCCCGGGCCAACTCCGCCTCCACGGCGGGCCACATGGCTGCCAGGCTGACCTCGTACGGCAGGCCGCCGCGCCCCGAGCCGAGCAGCGGGAAGCACACCGAGCGCAGCGGTGGCGTGAAGTGGTCGTGTTCCTCCGCGAGGATCGCGAGGACACGGGAGGTGGCTCGGGTGATGTCGGCGGGAAGCACGTCGTAGTCGTTGGTGCCGGCCCGGGGCACGGCGACAGCCGCGTGGTAGATCCGGCGTATCCCCTGGCTCGCGAGGGCGCCGGGGTCGGTCGCGGCCACGGTGCCGGGGAGGACCGGGCGGCCCGAAGTGCCGTGCTGGGCGGTCCATTTGCGCAGGCCGTCGTGGACGGGGTCGTCGTGCACGTCACCGGTCACGCCCTGGACCGCGCCCGCCCGGCGCAGCGAGGCCGAGACGGAGGACTTGTACGGCTCGGGCAGCCCGAAGTGCGTATTGCTCGGCGAGACCACCACGTCGACGTTGCGCAGCAGGTCGACCGGGTGGACATGCAGGGTGAGGCGGACACTGCGTCCGGCCGCGCGGACGTCCACGTGCCGGTGCGAGGACCCGCTCCAGTCCTGTGCGGCGCCGCCCTCCGCCAGCTCCACGATCTGGTCGGCGACGTGCCCGAGGACCACGAGTTCCTGGTGCTTGCGGAAACGCTCGACGCTGACCCCGTAGACCTGGGCCGCCCGGCTGCGCCGTGACGAGGGCGCCCAGTCCCGGGTGCCCTGTGCCAGGCCGAGGGTGTACTCGGCAGCCGTCCGCAGGGTGTCCGTGTCGATGCGCGCCACGGCGAGCCGCAGCAGTCCCTCGACCGAACCGTCCGGTGTGCGGGCGGCGGCCGCACACCGGAGGGCGGAGAGCGTCAGGTCGCGCAGTCTGACCGGTCCGGCCCGCCGAACCTGCCTGAGGTCCGCCAGAATCGACTCGTGGTCAACGAGTGGCATGGTGTCACGATGGCACCGCTCGCGTGCCGCCACAAGCGATTGGCTGGCACGGGCGATCAGCTGGTACGGGGCGGCACGATCGCACTGCGCAGCGGGGCGAGCAGTTGGTTCGTCTCCGCCACACCGGCCGGGGAGCCCATGTCCGGGATGCCGTTGCCCGGCACCGCGGCGAGCGGCTCGCCCGCACACCGGTCGTGGAAGAGGACCGATGCGAGGTGGGGCCGGTTGCGCCGGGACTGCCAGATCAGACCCATGGTCTCGGGCTTCTGGGCCCGGATCTCGCTCGCCCAGCGACGGGTCTTCGCATAGCGCTCGCCCTCCGCTTCGAGCAGCCACGAATCCTGGCACACGGCGGCCAGGTCCGCCTCGGTGACCAGCGAGACCAGGGCGAGTTCGCAGCGGGTGCGCAGCAGGGTCAGGGACTTGCCCCGGACCGCGGCGTACGGGATCAGGCGCATCCCGGCGTCCTGGTCGAACTCAAGGGAACGCAGCAGGGTCTCGGCCAGTGCGGTGGCCGGGGTGTCGGCCAGGTACAGGTACTGGTACGGGTCCGACTCGGTCCCGTCGAAGCGGTTGCCGCCGAAGTGGGCGTCCACCGCGATCGGGTTGAACTGCTCGGCCGGCCGCTTCGTCCTGTGCATGCGCCAGAGCAGCGTACCGGCGGGGAGCAGGCGGCTGTTGGGCCGCAGCACGAAGGCGGACGGGGGAAGGGTTCCGGTCATCGGTCTCCCTCCACGAGAGCCGTGGCGGCGCCCACCAACTGCTCTTCGGGGAGTTCCCCGAGCAGCGATGCGGGCTTTCCGCCGAGCCAGACGTTGCCGCTCAGCCACCAGTCCGCGGCGCCCCAGGGGTCGGTGTCGGAGAGGAGGATGCGGTTGACGCGGAGGACGACCGGGATCGGCCCGCCGGCCGCACCGGCGAACTGGAAGGACGGGTAGCGGTCGCCGTGCTCGGTGTCGTCGAGGCGGATCAGTTCCGGCGGCGGTTCGTCGAGGCCCGCCGACTGGCAACGGGCGTCCACCACCGGGTGGTCGAGCGCGGGCTCCGCAAGCAGGCGGGCCTGCACCGCACGGATGATGGCCGCCGTCCCCGGCGCGGGCCGCGGCTTTGAGATGCGTACGAGGAGTGACCGCGCACCGGCCACGGCGGCCGCCGGCAGGGTCGCGGCACCGGCGTACCGGACGGCGGGGTCCAGGGCCAATTGCACCGGGTGGTCGAACGGCAGGGGAATCAGGGCGAACTTGACGCCTTTCAGGGCCCTGAGCACCGACTTGTTGTCTTCCTCCGCCGTCTCGGCGAGCGCACCCAGCCGGGCGAGGAACAGCGCGTACTGCTCGTCGTCGAGCGACTCGCGGATACTGTCCCAGTGCTCGCCGACCAGGTCGAGAAACTGTTCCGGGTTCATGCGGCTCCCTCCTCGGACGCCGTCGTTGCCGTCGTCTGTCCGGGGCCGGGGTGCCCCTGGTGGATGAACGCCGCCCAGACCGGGAGGCGGTCGAGTCCCGGGCGCTGGATCTCGCGCAGCAGCCCGCCGCTGAGCGAGCCCGGATTCCTGCGGTCCGGGTCGAGCATCCACAGCTGTGCGGCCCTGAGCGCGTCCGCCGGTCCCTGCCCCTCGACCGCCAGGTAGTGGTGGAACACCGCCATCATCAGCGCCGAGGCCCCGTCCTGGGTGGTCCACCGCGACCCCACCACATTGCGTGCCCCGCCCGAGACGAAGGATGTCGTCAGGGTCAGTGCCTCGTCGTGGTCACGGGTGCTGAGGTCGGTCTCGCAGGCACTCAGGACCACCAACGGGCCGTGCGGGGCCGAAGCTTCGTCGGACGGCCGGTCGAGAAGCCGTGTCACGGTCAGCATGCCCAGGTCCGGTACGGCCCCGGGACCGCCCTCCTCGGGCGGCAGCATGTCGGTGCCGTCGGGGAAGGCGAGATGCAGTGCCGACACCGTCGGGCGCACTCCCGCCGAGCCGTGCGAGGCCACGTGCAGCAGCGAGGGGGACTCGGAGAGCAGGGCGAGGACCTCGTCGGGCGTACCGGTCGCCACCGGCTCCACGGGCGGTTCGTAGAACTCGCCGTACATCCGCGCCCGCGGGTAGAAGGACTCGTGGAGCGCCGCGGCCTCCCGCTCGGCGTGGGTCAGTTCCTGCCGGGGATCGGCGATCAGCACGGGGGCGGCGGCCGGGTCGATCCGGGCGCGCCTGATCGTCTGCAGCAACTGGCCGCCGGACGACGCGTAACTGATGACGACGTTCTGGCAGACGTAGTCGTGCGGCGCCGCCGCGGGCAGGCGTGCCGCGTGCCAGGGGACGACCCCCAGCCGCCCGCACGGCACCAGGACGATACGGAGGGGGCCCGGACGGCGGTCGTGGCCGGACGCACCGGAGTCGAGCCGCCCCTCGACGGCGTGGAGAATCTCTTCGAGCCCTGCCCGGTACGCCCAGTCGCACAGCTCCGACAGGGCCTCCTCCCACGCCTGTTCGGCGGCCGGACGGCCGAGCTGCCGGGAGCGCGCGGCGGCCGCGTCGAGGTAGCGCTCAAGAGGCGCGCTTGCGGTGTCCGACAGAAGGGGAAGACCCCCCACGCCGACGCTGTGGTCCGGGCCCACGACGATCCCCACCCCGGGGGTCTCGCCCTCGCCGGGAAGCAGGTAGACGAGCGCGTCCGCCCCGGCCTCGGCGAGGCCGTCCGCCAACTCGTGCGCCGTGGGGGTGGTGAACAGCCGCTGCTGCCGGTGGCCGAGCGCCTCCAGGGCGCGGCGGCGCAGGGTGCTCGGCAGTTCCCCCGGCGGCCCGTCCTCGGCGTCGGTATCGCGGGTGCCGGAGGCCCGCCATGCCGCGGCGAGCTCCTCGTGCCCGCGGGCTTCGAGCAGCTCCGGCACGGCTCGTGAGGTGGACGCCGCGTGCAGCACCAGGGCGCGGCCCAGTTCCAGAGCGGCCAGCGCATCCTCCACGCGGCCCTGCGAAGCGGCCCAGACGGCGGTGCGAACGCCGCGTTCGGCGCCGGAGCGTGCCGTGAGCAGGCCGTGTTCGGCGCCGCGCTGGAGAATGACGTCGCCCGCCAGTACGTGCAGCGCCTCCAGCGCGGTGTCCGTCGCCGCGGCCTGGGCCGTCGCGTCCCCGGTATGGTGCCGGCGGGCACGGTAGGCCACCGCCAGCTGCCACAGGGCGTCCGCGGCGAACCAGGGTTGCCGGCCCTGCCGGATCTCGTCCCGGATGCGCTCCAGTTCACCGATGAGCGGGGGGAGATGCGCCGGGTCGTGGGTGAGGCCGTACTTGAGGGCCAGGGACATCGTGGCGAGCCACTGCTGCCCCCTCGGCGCGCCGGAGGGTGCGGGGGCGTGGTTCCGCAGCAGTGTCGCGTCGTTGGTGATCCTGGCGCGCAGGGCGTCCGGGCCGAGGCCGCCCTGGTCGACCAGGTCCCGGAAGAGCGGGGGCAACGAGTCCGCCGCCGCGGTGGCCTGCTCGAAGCAGTCGGCGCCGCGCAGCATCATGTCGCCGTCGTCCGTCAGCATGCCGAGCGTGATGCAGGACTGGGCGAGACCCGCCATGACCAGGTAACGGAGCTTGTGGTCCCGTGGGGTCTCCGCGTCGAGCGCGACGAGTTCGGCGTGGATGGCGCGCACGGCCCCGACGTCGTCCGCCTCGTGAGCGGTGCGGAGCCGGACGCTGAGGGGCACCACGCGCAGGAGGACCGCGAATTCGCGGTCGATCGGATTCGCGGGGTCCGGCGTGAGCAGGCCGTTCCGGTCGCCCAGTGTCTCCATGACCGTACGGCCGAGTGCCCCGTCGTGGAGGTTGCCGCCGGTCGCCTGCCCCAGCTGGAGCAGGGTGGCGCTGAGCATTTCCAGCTGGGGTCCCAGCTCATGGCCGGACGGCATCAGTCCGTGCGCGTCGCGAAGCCGGCCCAGCGCCTGGTCGAGGGTCTGCGGATCGCCGCTCCGGAAAGCGTCGAATGCCTCGAAGAGTGAGGGGACGACGGCGTTCACGGCGGTGAAGGCCTCGGTGCCGGGGGGAGGCGGACCGGGTGGCGGACCGGGTGGCGGACCCGGAGGCGCGGGGGCTTCCGTGCGCGAGGCGGGTGCCGGCTCCGCCGGCGGGTCGGGCAGTTCCGACAGCAGGTCCGCCGCCTTCCGCCATTCGTCCCCGAGCGGGAACCCACCGGACATCGCGTCCGTGAACGCACGCATGGCGTGGACGGGCGATTCGGGCCCGGTCAGCTGCGCGAGCACGGCGCTCGTCCGCCGTAACTGCTCGTGCTGCTCCGGTGGCAGCGGCAGCTCCTCGACCTCGTCCAGCAACTCCCGCATCTCGACCACGGCGGCAGCCATCCCCGCCGGCCCCAGCTCGGCACGCCAGTCGAGCAGGGCGGACAAGGAGGGCGGCCGATCGCCGCGAACCTCCTGCTGCGGCACCGGCAGCACGAGGGACAGCAGGGACAGCGCGGCCCATCGCCGGTCATCCGGGTCCGTCGCCGCCCCGGTCGCCGTCGCCGGGTCCCGGGCCTCCCGCAGCAGCCGCCGGGCCCGCTCCCGGTCGGCCGGCACGCCGCCCCTGGCGAGGTGACGCATCGCCAGGACGGAGCCGAGCTGGACCGACACCGTGGCACGCAGTTCCGCGTCGTGCTCCAGCAGGCGCAGCAGCTCTTCGAGTTCGGCGATCGATCCCTCGTACACGTCCGGGCCGGCCCCGGGGGAGCCCGGCGGGTGCAGCCGCAGCGCCCGTTTCGTGGCGGCCATCACCCAGGCGCGCAGCGCCCGGACGCCCCCGTTCTCCTCGATCTCCGGGTAGCTCACACATCCCCCTCGGCCTGCTGGTCGTCCCTGCCCGGTCCCCGTAGTTCTTCCCGCATCTCCCGCCGCAATGTGCGCAGCCGGTCCCACAGCGCGTCGATGTCGGCCTTCGCGGCGGCCGGCGAGTCGCCCGGCCGGGGTATCCCGTCGGCCAGGCGCAGCAGCCTGCCGTACAGCGCGCCCAGACCGTGGCTGACCTCGTCCGCGATGGTGAGGATCCGCTCCGGCAGTCGCAACTGGGCCTCCGCGTGGACCTCTCGGTGCAGATCGCGGGCCTCGACCAGCCGGACTCGTACCGGCCCTGTGTCCTCGGTGCCGCCGAGTGCGTGGAACTGGTCGGTGAGGGCGGCCAGGTACTGGCGGGCGGCCGTGTTGAGCGCGACACAGGTCGAGTGCCGTGCCTCGGCCTCACTGCGCCGCGCCCGCAGTCGCTCCGCGCGCGCGTGCTCGCGCTGCCGGCTCCGGTCCGCGGCGCGCTGGGTCAGCACGGCGGACAGCAGCGTGCCGACGACTCCGATGAGCGCGACCGCCGCGGCGGTCGCGTTACCGATGTCCACGCTGCCCCGACCGGGGTGCTCGCACCTGGCTGTCTCCACTCACCCCGCCAGCGAAGCAGCACGGCCCGCGCGGCGTGAAGCCCTGTCCCAGAGAGCGCCCGGTTCACGACCGGCATACGCCCGAAGTCACGGCATCCGATGCGCGATACCGCCCGTTGCCGGGGTCGCTCCGCCTCCACACTTTTGAGCTCTTACGGCCGGCCGTCGGCGGAGAACCTCCGGCGGAATGTCTTCGGGCCGGCGGGCATGCACCACACGTTCCTGCCGCGCGGCGCGGAGTTCCCGCCCCCGCATGCCCAGGGGTACACCGACCGGACGGCGAGCGGCAGGACCGAGAACGCCACGGACTGGAACCGTTCCTGGGCATGGGCCGCCGGAGGTGCGATCTCCGACCGGCGCGACCTGCGCACCCGGGCCCGGGTGCCGGCCACCGGCACTCTGCTCAGCCCGGCCACCCGGGCCGATCGGATCAGGTTTCAGGCCGTCAGTTCTTCGATCAGGGACGTCGCCCGGCCGATGAGGTCCACCTCGTGCGGGCTCATCGTCGGGTTGGCGGCGCGACGCCGGGCGGCCTCGGCGAGGTGAGGGGCGGGGATGCCGCCGGACGCGGAGAAGCGCGGCACCAGGGCGTCCAGCAGGGAGCGGGCGCCCGACGACGCGGGGGACCGGGGGTCGACCGCCACCTGGGCCAGGATCAGGGACGACATGGCCCGGTCCGCGGCCGGAGCGCCCTCCGTGGTGTTGCTCCAGTCGATCGCTACCGGGCCCCGGTCCGTCAGCATCACGTTGCCCGGATGCAGGTCGAGGTGGAGGATCCGGTCCTCGGGGTGCGGGGAGAGCCGGGCCGGGACGGTGTGGAGTTCGTCGAGCAGGGCGGCCAGCATGCTGCCCGCGTCGGCCGCCGACAGGTCGCCGGTCAGCAGGGAATCCAGCATCGTCGGGCCGGTCAGGCGTTGCAGCACCAGGTCGCAGGGGGGTGTCTCCGCGTCCCGTGGGCCCAGACGGGGGACCGGGTAGCCGTGTGCGCCGAGGTAGGACATGACCATCCATTCGGGAGTGGCGTCCATGCCGTCGCGGTAACGGCGCAGGACCCACTTCTCATCGAGTGCGTACACATCGGCGGATCGTCCGGCACCCAGTAGCTCGCCTATTCGCATGGAGCGAACCTACGGGGATCGGCGGCGTATGTGGATGTCCGAGGCCCGACCGCGGAGCAAGGAGCCCGTTGTCGCCGGTCAGGGGCCCCATAACGCGAAGTGAGGGGGCGGACGGGATCTCCTGGGGATGACGTGTACGCGGCTACCTTGGCGGCAATTCCCCCGAAGTCAAGGAGAGTTCCGTGGAGAGATCCATGCTCCGCAGACGTGTCCTGGCCGCGTGTACCGCCACCGTGGCCGTCGGTGTGCTCGCGCTGGCAGGTCAGACCGGCAGCGCATCCGCCGATCCGGCTCCCCACCTCCGCACCCCCGCCGCCACGGGGGCCGAACAGCTCTCGCCCGGTCTGCTGGAGGCCATGCGGCGCGATCTCGGACTGACCGCCGCCGAGGCGCGCGTCCGGATCGGCCACGAGACCCGGGCGGCGGCCGTCGCCGCCGGGCTGAAGCGCTCCCTCGGCGCCGACTTCGCCGGCGCCCGGGTGAGCGGTCCCGACGCGGCCCTGACCGTGGCCACCACCGACGCCTCGGACGCCGCCCGGATCCGCGAGGCCGGTGCCAGACCCGTCGTCGTCGAGCACAGTCTGGCCGAACTCGACGCGGCCAAGGCAGCGTTGGACCGGGTGGCGCTGCGGCGGGCGATGTCGTGACGTACGGCTCCGACAGCTACCGCTGCCGCCAGCCGCACCTGGCCCAGCCGCCACCGGTTGCCGCGCCCGCCCGGCTTCCGCTCCGGCCTCCCGGCCGGGCGGCGCGCACCCCGGTCCCTGCTCCGTGCTCCCTGCTCCTGCTCCGTGTTCCGTGCTCTGTGTCATGCACGTGCCCTTCCCCCATCCGAGGAATCAGCCATGACCCCAGAACCGACCGAAGGCTCCGGCGGCGACCGCCGGATCAGCCGCAAGACACTGCTCAAGGCCGCGCTCGTGGCCGGCACCGTCCCACTGCTCGCGGGCGGAGGCGTCGCGCTGGCCCGCGACGCCGGGACCGGCGGCCGGCCCCTGGCCCCCACGCCGAACTGCGACGACGGTGACGGCCCGACCCACGACCAGATCGAGGGGCCCTACTTCAAGCCCGACTCCCCGCTCCGTACGAGCCTGGTGACCGGCAGCACTCCCGGTGTCCGGCTGACCGTGAGCGGCTATGTCTTCGGGCGGGCCTGCAAACCCGTTCCCGGAGTGCTCCTGGACTTCTGGCAGGCCGACACCAACGGCGCGTACGACATGAGCGGATTCGCCTTCCGCGGGCACCAGTTCACCGATCAGTCGGGAGCCTTCGGCCTGACCACGATCGTGCCGGGGCTGTACCCGGGGCGTACGCGCCACATCCACGTCAAGGTCCAGGCGCCCGGCTCGGGCATCCTGACCACCCAGCTGTACTTCCCGGACGAGCCGCGCAACAACACCGACGCCCTCTTCGACCCGGCGCTCCTGATGAACGTCCGGGACGCCGGATCGGCGAAGGAGGGGACGTTCGACTTCGTTCTCGACCTCGCCCAGACCCCGACCGACCCGCCCACCGATCCGCCGACCGACCCGCCCGGCTCCACCTGGGCGGCCGGAACGCTCTACAGCGCGGGAGACCGCGTCACGTACGGCGGCGTCGCCTACCGCTGTCTGCAGGCGCACTCGGCCATGGCCGGCTGGGAACCGCCGAACGTCCCCGCGCTGTGGGAACGCGGGTAGCCACGCAGCGAAGCGGGGCGCGCGCCGCGCAGGTCCGGGCCGGGAACGCTTTCCGGCCCGGACCTCGCCACGTTCCCGGTCCGCGCCGGGGCGGTCCTGCCGAAGGCCGGGAGCCGGGCAGCGGAGTAGCCTGGATGCGTACGGCTCCGGGTGAGCCGCTCGGGTCGGCCTGCGCATCGAAGGGGGCCGGTATCGCATGGACACCTTGGTCATGGTCGTGGTCGTCCTCGCGATGATCGCGATGGCGGCGTTCGTCATTCATCTGCTCAACGCCCGGCACCGGCATCAGCATCTGCGTCCGGCGCACTACGACCACGGGCTGGCCGGGTTCGACGAGGGACCGGGCACCGGTCCCGGCCGGGGCGCACGACCGGCTTCCGGGCCGGCTCCGGGGCCGGAGACGGGACCTACTTCGCGTCCGAATAACGCTCCACCACCGCCGTAGTGAACGGAAAACGCACCGGCGTCTCGCCGAAGGCGGTCCGCCCGGCCAGCTCACCGGCCGCCCGGATCGCCTCCACCACGGCCTCCGCCTCCTCCCGCGGACAGTGCACGATCACCTCGTCGTGCTGGAAGAAGACCAGCTCGGCCCGGAGACCGGCGGTGCGCAGCGACTGGCGCAGGGCGGCCAGGAGCAGCAGCGCCCAGTCGGCCGCGCTGCCCTGCACCACGAAGTTGCGCGTGAAGCGGCCCCGCGCGCGGGCATGGGACGATGCGTAACCAGGGGTGAATGCGTAGCCAGGGGTGAAATCGCCTTCGGCGGAGGGCGGTTCGGCGCTCTCCTGCGGGATGCCGGCCTCCTCGTCCGTCCCGCTCCCGGCCGCGGGGGGACTGGTCCGGCCGAGCCAGGTCCGTACGAGACGTCCCTCCTCGCCCGCCTTCGCGGCATCGTCGACATAGGCCACGGCCAGCGGGAATCTCCGGCGCAGGGCGGCCAGGTTCTTCAGACCGTCGCCCGAGGTCTGGCCGTAGACCGCGCCCAGCAGCGCGAGCTTGGCGTGGTCCCGGTCGCCGTGGAACGCACGGTCCGACAGCGCCGTGTACAGATCGCCGTCATGGCCCGCCACCTCCATCAGGCCGCGGTCGCGGGAGATCGCGGCGAGCACCCGGGGCTCCATCTGGTCGGCGTCCGCGACGACCAGGCGCCAGCCCTCGTCGGCGACGACCGCCTGCCGTATCACCTTGGGGATCTGCAGCGCCCCTCCGCCGTTGGTCGTCCAGCGGCCGCTGACCGTGCCGCCCGGCTGGTACTCCGGGCGGAAGCGGCCGTCGCGCACCCAGTCCTGGAGCCAGCTCCAGCCGTGTGCCGTCCAGATCCGGTACAGCTTCTTGTACCGGATGAGGGGTTCCACCGCCGGGTGGTCCAGCTCCTCCAGCTCCCAGCGGCGGGTGGACTTCACCTTGATGCCGGCCTGCGCGAAGGCCTTCACCACGTCGGCGGGGAGGTCGGGGCGGACCCGTCTGCCGAAGGCGGCCGACACCTCGTCGGCCAGCTCGGCCAGTCTGCGGGGCTCGCCGCCGCCCGCGTAACGCTCGCCGAGCAGCTCGTGGAGGACGTCCCGGTGGACGTCGGCGCGCCAGGGGAGGCCGGACCGGTTCATCTCGGCTGCGACCAGCATGCCCGCCGACTCGGCGGCCGTGAGCAGGCGCATCCTGCCCGGGTGCTCGGTGGTGTCGTGGCGGCGGAGCTGGTCGGCGTAGACCTGGAGGAGGTCGTCGAAGGGCAGCTGCGCACCGGACCGGGGCTCGAAGAGCGAGGACTGGGAGCCGGGCTCCGCGGAGCGGGGCGGCGGATCGGGCGGCACGGGGGCGTTGCGCAGGCGGGCGTGGGCGGCGGCCGCGGAGCGGGGCTCGCCGAGGCGGCCCTCATGGGCGAGGAGGAGGGATTCGGCGACCTCGATGTCGTAGCAGCGGCTCACGGGGACGCCGGCCGCGAGCAGACGGGGATAGATCTCGGCGGTGGACCGCCAGACCCAGCGGGTGACGTCCGGGCGGGCGCGGACCGCCGCCACGAGGTCGGGTTCGGCCACGACCGGGGCGGCGGGCAGGCCGGTGGGGGCCAGCGGGGCGAGGAGGGCGCCGCCGGTCTCCGTCATGGCCAGAGCCCAACGTTCGGTCATGTCTTCGAGTCTGGCACCCGGCACTGACAACGGGGTGCGGCGCGCGGGAGGGGACGGTGACCGGGCGGTGCGACGGCCGTCCCCCGGCCCGCAGACGCGGGGGACGGCTCTGCGGGCCGGGGGAGCGGGGCGTCAGGATTCGGATCCGGAAGTCCAGGTGCCCAGGGAGATCTCGGCGGTGATGCCGGGGCCGAAGCCGGCCATCAGGCCACGCTGTCCGTCGAGAACCGATGCCTCGTCGAACATGCGGCCCAGGGCGTCGAGCACCACGGCGCTGGCTATGTTGCCGTACTCGGTGAGGGTGGCGCGGCTGAAGCGGAACGCCTCGGGCGGCACGTCCAGGAAGTGGCTCAGGTCGTCCAGGATGCGCGGGCCGCCCGCGTGGATGATGTAGAAGTCCATCTTGCCGGCGTTCCACTGGTTCTCCTCGGCGACCGCCTCCAGGGCCGGTGCGAGGGGCTCCATCGTTCCGGGCACCCGCTTGTCGAGCTGGAAGTGGAACCCGGTGGAGCGGACCGCGTACGAGATCCAGTCCTCGGTGGCCGGGATGATGTACGAGCCGTTGCGCTCCAGTCGTACTCCCGTCCCGCCGCGGCCCCGCAGCACGACGGCGGCTATGCCGTCGCCGAACAGACCGTTGGACAGCAGCGATCCCACACCCAGGTCGGTGGGCTGGTAGCACAGTGAGCAGAACTCGCAGGCCACGATCAGTACATTGGCGTCGGGGTAGGCCGTGCAGTAGTCGTGCGCCCGGTTGACGGCGGCGCCGCCCGCGGCACAGCCGAGTTGCGCGATCGGCAGCTGCCGGGTCTCAGGCCGGAAGCCCATCTCGCCGATGAGCCACGCGGTCGGCGGCGGCATCATGAAGCCGGTGCAGGAGACATAGACGATCAAGTCGATCTGCTGCGGCTCCAGTTCGGCCTGGTCGAGCGCCTGGCGCACCACTGCCGGCACCCGGGCCTTGGTGTGCTCCTCGTAGGTGATGCTGCGGGCGTCGAAGCCCGGGTGCTGCAACACCTTGTCGATCGGCTGGATCAGATGCCGCTTCTTCACCCCGGTGTGTTCGATCAGCCGAAGAACCAGATCGATCTGCGGATGGTCGCCGTGCAACCGTTGAGCCAGCTCAAGGGTTTCCTCGTTGGTGATGACGTACTCGGGAACCGCGATGGCCGGCTTGCAGAGAACCGCCATGGAACTCCTCCTAGCGGACATGGTCCACGCGGCCGGGCCCGAAGGGTTCCGGGGCATTCGCCTACCGGAGACGGCCACTGCGGCTCCGTACACGCGGCGTTGCGCGCACGTGGAGCGCTGGTGGATTCCGGCGCCGGGTCAGGTACCCCTGGAACGGGCGCGGACGGGCCGACCGTCGAAGACTGAGTTCTAGCCGTTCGTGGGCGGAAGCGGATCCGCCACGGCTGGGGTGGCCGTCGGGATCACGTTACGGCAGGCGGATCGGGGCCGCATGTCGAGCGTGCGGCAGGGCCGTGCGGCAGGGCTTTGCGCCGGAACGCTCCGGGGCGACCGGCGCCCCGGAGCGTTCCGGGTTGCCGCCGGCCGTGGGCCGGCGCATCATCGATGACGGCCCGGGTGAGACACCCAGGACGGGCGAGTCACCCGCGCCGCCGGATCACCAGGTGACGGGCAGTTCGAGGGGATAGCGCCAGATCGACGTCTTGTTCCAGCGCACTTCCTCGGCCGGCGTCGCCAGCTTCAGGGCGGGGAAGCGCTTCAGCAGCGTTCCGATGGCGGTCTGGAGCTCCACGGCCGCGAGCGGGGCGCCGAGGCAGTGGTGCCCGCCCCATCCGAAGGTCATGTGGGACGGCCCCTGACGCTCCAGGTCCAGCTCGTCGGGACGGTCGAACTTCCGGCCGTCACGGTTGGCCGTCAGATAGGAGACGTGCACGATGTCCCCCTCCCGGATCCGCACCCCGCTCAGCTCCACGTCCTCGGTGGCGACACGGGGGATGCCGACGCCCTTGCGGAAGGGGATGAAGCGCAGCAGCTCCTCCATGGCCTGCGGGAGCATCTCGGGGCGGTCGCGCACCATGGCGAGCTCGTCGGGCCTGGTGAGCAGCGTGTAGGCGATGTTCCCGATCTGGTACGTGGTGGTGTCCTGGCCGGTGATCAGCAGGACCATGGCCATGACGGTCAGTTCCCGGTCGTTGAGGATCTCGTCCCCGTCGCGAGCGGTGGCCAGCGCGCTGATCAGGTCGTCGCCCGGGTTCGCGCGCCGTTCGGCGGTCAGCGTCTCGAAGTAGGCGCGGAGATCGGCCTTGGCGCGTACCGCGGCGTCCTTGTTCTCGACGGTGGTGTCCATCATGGTCCGGGCGTGGGCGCGCAGTTGTGCGCGGTCGGCCTCCGGAATGTCGAGGACCTCGCAGATGGTGGTCAGCGGCAGCGGGGCCGCCAGATGCTCGAACAGGTCGGCGGGGGCGCCGTGCTCCTCCATGCGGTCCAGCAGCTCGTCGACCACGTGCTGCGTGCGCACCTGCATGCGCTCCATGTGACGGGGCGCGAAGCCCTTGGAGATCAGGCTGCGCAGGCGGCTGCTGCCCGGCGGGTCCATGACGTTGATCGCCTCGTCCTGGACGATCGGCTCGGGGGTCATACGCGGGAAGTTCCGGCCGATGATGGCGCTGCGGCTGAAGCGCCGGTCGGTGGTCACCGTACGCACGTCGTCGTAGCCGGTGACGAGCCATGCCTCGCCGTCGCCGTGCGGGAGGCGGATGCGGGAGACGGGTTCTTCGGTCATCAAGTGCCTGAGCACCGGGTCGAATTCGAGGGCCTCGGCGTAGTCGAACGGGCAGTGCCGTGCGCCGGCGACTGGTTCCATGCGGAGCTCCAGATGGGGATCTGACGGGTGGTTCGTGGAATGTGCGGGCTGGACGGTCCATGGGTGCCCGGTCGCCCGCGGGGCCACGCGCCGCTCCGGGCCGATTGGTCCATATGCAGAACGGATTCGGCGGCGCCGGTCGCTGGACCGGCGCAATGCGGTCCGGCGACCGGCACGGACCTCGTGCCCCGTACGCCCGGTGCGGCCGGTCTCAGATGTTCGGTACGACGTCGGTGGCGTCCACCGCGGGGCGGAGCGCGCGGGCGAGCGCGACGCCGTCGCCCACCGCCCAGAAGTGGGTGAAGAACAGGCGGGGGTCCTCCGACAGATGGTGGTTGTGCAGCTCGACGAGCTTGATCCCGCCGCGCCGCAGGGCCCTCAGCACATGCGGGACCTCGTCGGTGAGCATGGCGCAGTCGCCGCTGAGCGCGGCCCGGCCGCGGCCCAGCGGCTGGAAGTTGAACGCACTGCTCGACCCGAGGCCGGGGGGCAGGATCAGATGGCCGTCCGCGATGGTCTCGCGGCGGACGAAGACGACCTTGTAGAGCCCGTCCTCGATGGAGCCCTTGGCGCCGAGCGCCGCCTCCATCCCGGCGATGTCCAGGGCGACCGGGTCCGGCCGCCCTGGCGGCACGGGCGGCGGGGTGCCGGTGCGGTCGAATCCCGCGCGCAGCCCGCGGGCCAGGGCCACCGCGTCGTGGCCGTGTCCGTGGACATGAGTCCACCAGATGTCCGGGGTCTGGGAGAGCAGGTGCTTGTGGAGCGCGGTCTGCTCGATCCCGTTCGCCTGCCATGCGTCGGTCACCCGCTGGAGCTCGTGCTCGGTGACCACCACGTCGCCCATGAGCATCGTGGAGCCGTCGGCGTAGCGGACGAAGGCCACATGCGTGCCCAGCGCGAGCCCCGGTGTGACGACGACGCCCTCGGAGACCACGTGGAGATCCCGCCGGGGAAAGCCCGTGTGGTACGTCGTGCCGCGCAGCATGTTGCCGGGGCGGCCCAGCGCCTTCGCCACGTCCGCCCAGTCGTCCAGGCCGGTCGGCACCGGCTTGATCCGTTCCCCGTGCCCCGCCCCGGTCGTCCCGGTGGGCAGGGTGCGGGCCGCGGCGGGGCCCGCCGCGGTCAGTACCGGCGCGAGCGCGGCGGCGGCCAGTACGCGCCGCCGTGATGTGATCGCCCGTGCGCTCGTGTCCTGTTGTCGGTTCTCGGTCACCATGTGATCGCCTCCATGGCGAGATGAAACCATGCGAAATCCCGACAAAAGAATGAAAGCGGATACACCGTCAGCGGGTGGGGCTGGATGGACTAAGCGAGCTGTCCGACCGGGTCCCGTACGGCCGCACCGGGCCTCTTGTCCGGTTCTCCGGTCCGGTTCTCTCGTCCGGCCCCCGCCCGCCACACCTGGCCGCCGCGTCTCGGCCCACCGGCACCGAGCGGCGGCGCACCGCCCCCGGCAGCATCGCCGCCCCCACCGCGACCAGCGCGCACACCCCCGCCGCACCGCCCATCAGCGCCCACTGCACCGACACCACGACCGGCGCCGACACCGAGGCCAGCGCGGCGGCCAGGCCCGCCAGATGCACCCCGGCCACGGCCAGGCCGAGCAGCGCCCCGAGCCCGACCGCGAACAGGGTCTCCCCGGCCACCACCGCGAGGACCCGCGGCCGGGTGGCACCGGCCAGTCGGAGCGCGTCCAGCTCCGCGGAGCGTACGGACCCCGCCATCAGCATCGTGTTGGCCAGCGCGATCACGGTGTAGACCAGGGCGATCCCCAGGATCACGGCCAGACCGGTCCGGGTCTGCGGATTCGTGCGCGGGTAGGTCGCGGCCAGCCACTGCTCCGCCGACCGCACCGTGCCGCCGGTTTCGCGCAGCCGCTCCGTGACCGAAGCGCGGTCGGCGCCCGGCGCGAGGCGTACGTCGATCCGGTCCACGGCCGCCGTCGGGGCGTTCGCCCTGGTCACATAGGCCCCGTTGTTCCCCGTACCGAGCGCCAGCACCGCCGCGATCCGCAAGGAGACCGGCCGCCCGTCGCCGAGCCACACCCGTACCGTCGAGCCCACCGTGTGCTGCTCCCACTCCTCGTTCACCACGATCGAGCGGTCGTCCAGGTCCCTGATGTCGCCCGCCACCACCGGCAGCCGCCCGAGCCGTGCCAGGGCCTTCGCGTCGTCCACCGCGCGGGCCTCGGAGGTGATGAGGGCGGAGCCCTCCTCGCGTACGTGGACGGCGGTCGGTGCGGAGGCGGACAGCGTGGCGCCGGGCACCGGCCGGACCCTCAACTCCTCGCCCGTCACGACCAGATCGGCCCCGGTGTGCTCGCGCGCCTCCGTCGCCTTCGCCGCCGACACGGTCATCGCGGAGCCGGCCACCGAACCCGCCAGCGCCACGGTGATCAGCACCGGAGCGGCCACCGCGACCGTACGCCGCAGCGCCGCCGAGGTGTTCGCGGCCACCAGCATCCCGGTCGCTCCCGGCAGCCGGACCATCCGGGCCAACGGGCGCACGAGCAGCGGTGCGAGCAGGGCGACGGCCGTGATCAGGACCATCGGCTGCGTCATGTACGTCTTCCGCTTCAGCAGCGCGGACGGGTCGGTGGCGAGGGACTTCGCCATCAGGAACGCGGCCCCCGCGAGCAGGGCGAAGCCCAGCAGCCGGCGGACCGGCGGGAGCACGCCCGTATCGACATCGGCCTCGCGCAGCGCCTCGGCGGGGCCGGTCCTGCCCGCCCGCCGCGAGGCCACCCAGACCCCCGCGAAGGCCACGGCCAGACCGGACCAGAAGGCGGCGTGGAGCGGCCAGGCGGCCGGACGGATGGTGAACCAGGACGGTGCCATCCCCCGGTCGACGAGCAGTCCGGCGAGCAGCGGTGCACCCAGGTGGCCCAGTACGCAGCCGGCGGCGGAGGCGAGGGTGCCGACCGCGGCGGCCTCCGTCAGCAGCAGCCGCCGCAACTGGCCCGGCGTGGCGCCCGCCGTGCGCAGCAGCCCGAATTCGCGCCGGCGCAGCGCCACGGCGAAGGTGAACGTCGACGCGACGACGAAGACCGAGACGAAGGCGGTGAGGCCGCCCGCGGTGCCGAGCAGGACGTTCGCGGTCAGCAGTCCCTCGGCGTCCCGCTCGGTGGCCGGGTCGGCCCGGCGGCGGTCGTCCCCGGTGAGGACCAGGGCGCGGTCGCCGACCACCCGGCGCACCTCGGCGACGGGCGCGTCCACACCCACGGCGTCGGGTTCGTGCCGAAGGCGTACGGCGTCCCCGCCGTCGTCCCGCGTCACCGGGCCGAGCGCCCGGAGGTCGCGCAGGAGTTCGATATCCACAGGGTGTGGATGAGTGAGCCTGCGATCGATCTCCGTGGTGGACGGCCCGCGCCGCACCCGCACGGTCAGGGTGTCGTCGCCCATCACCACCACCGGCGACGCGGCGAAGCGCAGCGGTGCCCGGTCCGGGGCGTCGAAGGTCGAGGCGAGGCCGAGACCCATGGCCGCGATCAGGCCCACGCCCAGCGCGAGCGCGACGAAGGTGCCGGTGAGCGCGGTCCAGCGGGTGCGCAGGGAGGCCAGGGCGACGGTCAGCACGACGCCTCCCGCGCAGGATCCGCGACGGTCCCGGCGACGGCGGCGCCGTGTCCCCCGGTGGCGCCGGGCTCCCCGGCCCTGCCGCGTCCGCCGGTGCGGCCCGCCGCCATCCAGGCCGCGATCCGCTCGGCGCCGATTCCGGTCAGATCGTCCGCCACCTGCCCGTCGACCAGGAAGACCACCCGGTCCGCGTACGCCGCGGCCACCGGGTCATGGGTGACCATCACGATCGTCTGCCCCTCCAGGTCCACCAGCTCCCGCAGCATCTCCATCACCCCCTGGCTCGTCGCGGTGTCCAGCGCGCCGGTCGGCTCGTCGCCGAAGAGCACCGCGGGCCGGGTGATCAGGGCCCGCGCCAGCGCCACCCGCTGCTGCTGGCCCCCGGACAGTTCGGCGGGCCGGTGCCCCGCCCGGTCCGCGAGACCGACCCGGGCCAGGGCGTCCCGTACCTCGGTACGGGACGGGCGGCGGCCCGCGAGCCGCAGCGGCAGCGCGACGTTCTGGGCGGCCGTCAGCGAGGGGAGCAGATTGAACGCCTGGAAGACGAAACCGATCCGGTCCCGGCGCAGCAGCGTCAGCCGGCGCTCGCTCAGCCCGGTCAGCCGCACCCCGCCGACCTCGACGGTGCCGGAGGTCGGCCGGTCGAGCCCGGCCGCGCAGTGCAGCAGCGTGGACTTGCCGGACCCGGACGGGCCCATGACGGCGGTGAAGGTGCCGGTCCGCACGGTGAGGTCGATGCCGCCGAGGGCGTCGACCCCGCCGTAGGCGCGGCGCACGGAGCGAAGCCGTACGGCGTCGGCGGCACTCGTGGGCGCAACGGATGCGCGGGAGGAAGCCATGCCCCGATCGAAGCGTTTCCGCGCCCCGCGATCACGACCACCAGAGCCCGTCCGGGAGGTAGGGCCAGCCCTACCCCGCCGCACCGCCCTGCCTACCCTGACCTCATGGAACCGGTGACCGACCAGGCATTCGCGGCAGCCCTCTACTCGGACGGCGACGCCGGTCTCGACACCGGGGCCTCCCTCCTCGCCGCCGACCCGACGGCCGACGCGGAACTGTTCCGGCGAGGCGAGGAGTTCGTCCGCCGGGCCTGGGAGCGCGGCTGGCAGCCCGCCGACGTCGTACGCCTCGTCCGCCGCGAGCTCGACGAGACCGCGGCCTGCCTCGCCGCCGGGCTGATCGCCTCGGAGACCGCGCGGTACGAGCGGCTCCCGCCCCGCTGGCGGTCCCAGCTCGACGGGCTCCCCGCCGCACCGCCCCGGAACCGGCCGGACCGCTTCTCCTACGCCTCCGCCGTTCTCGGCCTGTACCGGCTGCTGCTCCGGCTCCCCGCCATCGAACCGGTCGGGCCCCCGCCGGGCACCCCCGCGCACGGCCTCCGGCTGCCACCCGCGCACGACGAGCCCCGGATGCTGACCCGGATCCGCGCCCTGCTCGCCAAGGCGGAGGCGACCGGCTTCCCCGAGGAGGCGGAGGCCCTCACCACCAAGGCGCAGGAGCTGATGGCCCGGCACTCCATCGACGAGGCCCTGCTCGCCGCCCGTACCCACAGCAAGGAGGCGCCGGGGGCGTGCCGGATCGGGGTCGACGCGCCGTACGAGACGGCGAAGGCGATCCTGCTCGACGCGGTCGCCGCCGCGAACCGCTGCCGTGCGGTGTGGAACAGCGACCTCGGCTTCTCCACGGTGGTCGGCTTCGAGCCGGACCTGGACGCCGTGGAGCTGCTGTACACCTCCCTGCTGGTCCAGGGCACGGTGGCGATGACGAAGGCGGAGGCGGGACAGCGGGCCGGCGGACGCAAGCGGACCAAGACGTTCCGGCAGTCGTTCCTGATGGCGTACGCCCAGCGGCTGGGCAGCCGGCTCGCCGCCGACACCGCCCGCGTCACCGCGGCCGCCGAGGCCGAGACGGAGGGCGGGGCCGGGGCCGTGTCGGCCGGGTCCGGCGCCCCTCATCTGCTCCCGGTCCTCGCCGCCCGCGACATGGCCGTCACGGACACCGCCGAGCGGATGTTCCCCGAGACCACGACCACCCGGGTCCGGGGCGCCACGGACCTGGACGGCTGGACCCATGGAACGGCCGCGGCGGACCGGGCGCGGATGGGCGGGAACGGTCCGGAGCTCCGCGATGGACGGGACAGCCCTTAGGGCCTTTCGTTTCAGGCGTGTTCCGTCGGGCGTTCCTGGGGACCGCCCGGCGAGCCGATTCATGACAACTCGGGCCAATCGGTGATTCCGGTTAGGCTCTCGGCATGAGCTGGCTCCGGGCGCTGAAAGAGACCGCCCGCTCGGGGCTGTCGATCGAGCGGCGACGTCTCGAACCGCTCATCGCGATCCGCGGTGCGGCCGGTCTCGCTCTCGTCCTCGGGATCAGCCTCGCGTTCTTCGGGCCCGTCGTCGCGGCGAGCTCCGCGTTCGGCGCGTTCCAGGCGGCCATCGCCACCTTCCAGCGCAGCTGGCGCCCCCGGCCCGTGCTGGCCCTGGTCTCCGGGGCGAGTCTCGCCGTGTCGACGTTCCTCGGCTATCTCACCGGCTCCCGACTGCCGCTGTTCCTCGTCCTGCTGGTGCTCTGGACGTTCGTCGCGGGCCTGGCCTGGGCGGCGGGGCCCACCGCCGGCATCATCGCGGCGTCGAACGTGGCGATCATGCTGGTCACGGTCACCCTGCCCACCTCCGTCGCCAACTCGGCCGTGCACGCCGGGATGATCCTGTTCGGCGGAGTGGTGCAGGCGGCGCTGATCGTCCTGTTCCCGGTACGGAGATGGGGCGCCCAGCGCGACGCGCTGGCCGACGCGCTGGCCGCCGAGGCCGACTACGCCCGCCGGCTGCGCCACGACCCGGTCGCACTCTTCGACCCGGTGCCGCTGATGACGGCCCGCAGCGCGGCCGCGGTCACCCCGCACCAGGCCCGCCGCCGGCCGCCCGAGCTGCGGGGTTCCCGAAGGATCGCCGAACGGATCAGACCGGTGCTCGCCTCGCTCGCCGACCCGTCGCTGGGGGTGCCGTCCGAAGGGCCGGAGCGGGCACGGGTCCGCGAGCTGCTCGCCGCCGCCGGATCGGTGCTCGACTCGGCGGCCCGCGCGATCCGGCACGGCGACCCGGTCGAACTGTCCCCGTCCGCCGTGGCCGTGCTGAAGACCCCGGACACCGGAACGCTGCTCACCGGCCCGCCGCTGCGTGCCGCCGACCGGCTCGGCGCCCTGCTCTCCGACGTCATCGAGACGGCCGAGGGCGAGGGTACGAAGGAGCAGGATGCCAGGGCCGATGAGGCCGCCGAGGCCATCAAGGCCACCGGGGACGGGACACCCGGCGCCCCGCACCGCCGCCGCCCCACCCTGCTGCGGCTGGTCCCCGTCATCGCGAAGGCGATGCGCGCGGAGCTGCGCCCGGGGTCACCGATCCTGCGGCACGCCGTCCGGGTGTCCGTCGTCGCGGCCGTCGGCTATCTCATCGGCACCGCGCTGCCGTTCGGTCACGGCTACTGGGCGCCCATGGCCGCCGTCATGGTGATGCGGCCGGAGTTCTCCCAGACGTACGCGCGTTCCGTGGCCCGGTTCGGCGGCACGATCGTCGGTGTCTCGCTCGCCACCGCGATCGTCCAGGCCACCCACCCCGGTGTGACCCTGGCCGCGATGCTCTCCGTGCTCTGCGCCCTGCTGATGTATCTGCTGATGCGCACCGGGTACGTGGTCGGCCAGGCCTGCGTCTCGGCGTATGTCGTCCTCCTGCTCGGCATGGCGGGCGACAACTGGTCGCAGACCGTGCTCGAACGGGTCGTCCTCACCCTCGTGGGCGGCCTCCTCGCGATGATCTCGTACGCCCTCTACCCGGCCTGGGAGACCCCGCGACTCCGCGGCAGGCTCGGCGACTGGCTGAAGGCGGACGGGCGGTACGCCGCCTCGGTCGTCGACCAGTACGCCGAACCGGCCGAGCGCGGCCACCACGACGTGCGTTCCGCGCTGCTCCACACCCGCGAGGCCCGCGTCGCCTGGCAGGAGGCGCTGGCCACCGCCCAGCACGAACCGGTGCGCAACCGCGGCCTCTCCCGTGCCGCCGCCGACGACACCCAGCACGCGCTCGCCCAGCTCGGCCGGGCCGCGATGTTGCTGGAGGCCCATCTCCCGGGCGGCGGCGCCACCCCCGTACCGGACGCGGCGCGCCTGGCCGAGGCGCTGCGCCGGGCCACCGAACAGGGCGCGAAGGCGGTACGGGAGCGGCGCGTTCCGGACTGGACCGAGGTGCGCGAGGCGCTGGCGGAGTGGGACGAACGGCAGCGTGCGGACGAGGGCGAGGCGGACCCCTTCGTACGGGAAGGGGCCCACCTCCTCCTCGAAGCCCTGGAGGAGTTCTCCCGGGGGCTGGACGGGAAGCCCGAGCCCGAGCAGAAGTCGGACCCGAGGCCCGAGCAGAAGTCGGACCCGAAGCCGCCCGGCAATCCGGACCCGAACCCGCCCGGGAACCACGCGGGTTGACGGACCGTGCGGCGGCCGTCAGGGGGTCGGCAGGCCCTCCAGGTCCGGCAGGCCGGACGGCAGGGCGCCCGGGGCGGTCTTGGCCAGGGTGTCCTGGACCCCGCTGTCCCAGGACACCACGACGGTCTTGCCGTCGTTGGACTCGACGGACCCCGTGGTGCGGTCCTCGCCGCCGTCGACGCACTTCAGCGCGAGCGTCACCTTGTCCGCGTCCTGCACGGTGCCCGTGCAGGCGTGCTTCTCGGTGACGAGTACGGCCTTCCCCGACGCCACCGACAGGACGACCGCCTTGCCGTCGGTCTTGCCGGCCCAGCCGCCCTCCAGCGCCGCGGCACTGGTCTTGGAGCCGCCGTCGTCACCGCCGGGAGCCGGGCTGGACTGTTCCGTGCCGGAGCCGCCGCCCGGGGCGTCGCTCTTCTTGCTGTCGCTGCTGCAGCCGCTCAGCGCGACCGCGGTGAGGATTCCGGCGGCGATCACGGCACCCGTACGTATGACTCCGTGCATCTGCAATTCCCCCTTGTCGACGAAAGACCGAGCCAAGTTATCAGCGCGATACGACGGGATGGGGAGCTCGATCGCGGGTAGACGGAGCCGAAACGGCATCCGGTGCGTCTCTCCATACGGAGTAAAGCTGTAATCGCGGGAACACCCCGCGTGCACGTGCATCCGCGCATGCATCTGCGCATGCAAGGAAATTTGAACAGAGCTATGATCCGAGACAGTTGACACTTGCACCTTGCAACTCGGGGAGCGTCCTGTGCACCACGTGTACAACGGCATGGCGGCCACAGAGCTTCGCGGAGTCGTCTGGCAGAAGAGCAGACACAGCAACTCCCAGGGTTCCTGTGTGGAGTTCGCGAAACTGCCCGACGGGGATGTGGCGATGCGGAATTCGCGCCACCCCGACGGGCCGGCGCTGGTCTATACGCCGGCCGAGATAGAGGCGCTGCTGCTCGGCGTGAAGGACGGGGAGTTCGACCACCTCATAGCGGGCGGCTGACCGCATCCCGCGAGCCGTGGCCGGCCAGAACCGTCGGCCCAAGCGCCTCTCGCCCGGCCCGTACGGCCGGCTCAAGTCCCTTTCGCCCGGCCCGGATCGCCGGCCCGAGCCCCCTCTCGTCCGGACCGATCCGAACGAGAGGCCTTGCCGCAGTCGTACGGGTCACACGCCCGTACGGGTCACACGCCGTCGGAGAGCCGGAACAGCGCCCAGACCACCTTGCCGCGCGACGCGGAAGGGGCGTTCGGGTTCTCCGGCTCCGGCGAAGGGTGCCAGCCCCAGGAGTCGCTGAACGACTCCACGAGGAAGAGACCGCGGCCGGATTCGGCGCAGTCCGGTGCCTCGGAGGCGATCGGGCTCTCCTGGCTGGGGTCGCGCACGGCGCACACCAGGCGTGAACTCCAGCGCATCAAGTGCAGCCGTACGGGCGGGTCCTGGGGGTCGGGCGCGGTGCTGTCCGAGGGCAGGGCGTGCCGCAGAGCGTTGGTGACGAGTTCGGAGACCACCAGCGCGACATCGTCGAAGCGCTCGGCCAGGCCCCATGCGTTCAGCGTCGTCCGGGTGAACCGCCTTGCTCCGCCCACGGCTTCGTAGCGGGCGGGCAGTGTGCAGGTGGCCGATCCGGAGACGGCTGAGGGATCGATGGGGGGAAGCCCCTGCCGTAACGGCGCGAGCATCGTCGATCCATTCGTCCCCATGCGAGGCACTCCCGGGATTCGCGGCTGTATCGGTACGACGGGGGGTACAGCGGCACAACACGAACGAGCACGCAGGTGCGCGAGCCCCATGGTTCCCAATGCGTTGGGCAGATGCAAGGGCAGATGCACGTGCACGCGCCTGACCTGTCCGAACCCGTGCCGGTTCTTGGTCATTTCTTCCTGTGTGTATTTTCGCAGCCTTCTGGAAGGCTTCTCATTTCCGTAATCGAATGAGTACGGGCTGAAGCGTTTTGATGGCAGAATCCGGCACTTGGGGTTCAGGGGGGAGCCCCGGTGCCCAGGAAGCGATGGGGAGGACCGGACCAGTGGCGGCAGGCGAGTCGAGTGGATCGGTGGTGCGGCGCATCCTGCTGGGCTCGCAGCTCAGGCGGCTGCGCGACTCGCGCGGCATCACCCGTGAGGCGGCCGGCTACTCCATCCGGGCCTCCGAATCGAAGATCAGCCGCATGGAGTTGGGACGGGTGAGCTTCAAGGCCAGGGACGTCGAGGACCTGCTCACGCTCTACGGAGTCACGGACGACGCGGAGCGGGACGCTCTGCTCGGCCTGGCCCGTGAGGCCAACGTGGCGGGCTGGTGGCACAGTTACGGAGATGTACTGCCCGGCTGGTTCCAGACGTACATCGGTCTGGAGGGGGCGGCGTCGCTCATTCGAGTGTACGAAGTCCAGTTCATCCACGGCCTGTTGCAGACCGAGGCCTACGCGCACGCGGTCGTCGCCCGGGGCATGGGCGCCGCGCCCGCCGTCGAGATCGACCGCCGCGTGGCGCTGCGACTGGAGCGCCAGAAGGCCCTCGTCTCCGAACGTGCACCCCATTTCCATGCCGTGCTGGACGAGGCGGCGCTGCGCCGTCCGTACGGCGACCGTGAAGTGATGCGCGCGCAATTGCGGCATCTGATCGAAATGTCGGAACAGCCCAACATCACTCTCCAGGTCATGCCCTTCAGTTTCGGCGGGCATGCCGGAGAGAGCGGTTCTTTTACGATGCTGCGATTCCCGGAATCCGATCTGTCGGACATCGTCTATTTGGAGCAGCTGACAAGTGCGCTCTATCTGGACAAGGTCGAAGAAGTCGCTCAGTACGAAAAGGCCATGACGCGACTGCACGAAGACAGCCCGGGGCCCGAGGGGAGCCGCGATCTGCTTCGTGGTCTGCTCCAACTCACCTGATTCGTCAGTACGATGACGGTTCGACGGAGTCTGCACCTGAGTTAAGGGATCGCATGTCCTTCTTCTACGAGCTGGCCGACCAATACATCGACGGTGAGTGGCGGACCGGAACCGGCTCGTGGGACATCATCGATTTCAACCCCTACAACGGGGAGAAACTCGCCGCGATCACCATCGCGACCGCGCAGGAGGTCGACCTGGCCTACCGCGCCGCCGAGCGTGCCCAGCGCTCCTGGGCCGCCACCGGACCGTACGAGCGCCGCGAGGTCCTGGAACGCGCACTGCACATCACCGGGGAACTGCACGACGACATAGTCGACGCGATCACCGACGAACTGGGCGGAACCCGGGTCAAGGCGGAGTACGAGGTCCGTGTCGCCGAGGAATTCCTGCGCGACGCGATCCATCGGGTGCTGCGCCCGCCGGGCAGCATCCTGCCCTCCTCGGCGGACGGCAGGGAGAACCGCCTCTACCGCCTGCCCGTCGGCGTCATCGGGGTGATCAGCCCCTTCAACTTCCCCTTCCTGGTGGGGATGAAGTCCGTCGCACCGGCCCTCGCGCTCGGCAACGCGGTCGTCGTCAAGCCCAACCAGAACGCCCCGGTCGTCGGCGGCGCGCTGATCGCGAAGATCTTCGAGGACGCCGGACTGCCCGCCGGGCTGCTCAACATCCTGATCACCGATGTCGCCGAGATCGGGGACGCGTTCATCGAGCACCCCGTACCCAAGGTGATCTCGTTCGCGGGCTCGGACCGGGTCGGCCGCCATGTCGGCGCGGTCGCGGCCGGGCACTTCAAGCGGACCATCCTCGAACTGAGCGGAAACAGCGCCCTGGTGGTGCTGGAGGACGCGGACATCGACTACGCGGTCGACGCGGCCGTCTTCAGCCGCTTCGTGTACCAGGGGCAGGTCTGCATGGCGGCCAATCGCATCCTGGTGGACCGCCGTGTCGAGCGGGAGTTCACCGAGAAGTTCACCGCCAGGGTGGCCGCGCTGAAGACCGGTGACCCGCGCGACCCGGAGACCCGGATTGGCCCGGTCATCAACTCCTTCCAGGCCGACGCCCTGACCGCCCTGGTCGACCAGGCGGTCGCCGACGGGGCCACCGCGCTCGTCCGCGGCCGGACCCGCGGCAACCTCGTGGAGCCGACCGTGCTCGCCGGGCTCCCCGAGGACTCCCCGCTGCTGTCCCAGGAGATATTCGGCCCGGTGGCCCTGTTGGTGACGTTCGACGGCGAGGACGAGGCCGTACGGATCGCCAACGACACCCCGTACGGGCTGAGCGGCGCCGTGCACACCCGCAGCGCCGAACGCGGGGTGCGGTTCGCGCGGCGTGTGGTCAGCGGGATGTTCCACGTCAACGACTCCACCGTCCAGGACGATCCGCCGGCGGCCTTCGGCGGGGAGAAGTCCTCCGGGACCGGGCGGTTGAACGGTGAGGCGACCGTCGACGCCTTCACCACCCAGAAGTGGATCTCCATTCAGCACGGCCGGGCCGTCTTCCCCTTCTGACCGCCCTTCCCCATCCGGGCGCCCTCTCCTTCTCGTTGAGGACAGAGGCTGACCTCAAGGGGTCGTAGCGTGATCGGTGTCAGGAAGAACCGGCACGGATCATCAAGGCGGACACCATGGTCACTCACGTTCCCTCGGAAGCCCCCGGCGACGAGCGCGGCATGTTCCTCTCCTTCATCGAGGCCCAGCGCGGTGCGATCCGGCGCTCCCTGATCGGGCTGACCGAGGAGCAGGCGGCGAGCCGCCCCAGCGCCAGTGAGCTCTCCCTCTCCGGACTGGCCAAGCATGTCGCCGAGGTCGAGCTGAACTGGCTGCGGATGGCCCAGCAGCGGTTGAACGAGACCGTCCGCAACGAGAGCACCTGGGCGGACGGCTTCCGGCTCGTCGGCGACGAGACGGTGGAGCAGGTGCTGAAGTTCTGGGACGGCGTCGTGGCCGAGGAGGAGGAGTTCATCCGCTCGGTGCCCAGCCTGGACGACACCTTCCCGCTGCCGGACGCGCCCTGGTTCCCGAAGGACGGGCGGGTCTCGATGAGGTGGCTGCTGGCCCATCTCGTCGAGGAGCTCGCCCGGCACGCCGGGCACGCCGACATCATCCGGGAGTCCCTGGACGGCCGTACCGCGTTCGAGCTGGTCGCCGAGGCGGGGGGCTACTCTAATCAAAGTTGAATAGAAAGGGTGCGTGACATGTCCGCGATCCGGCTGCTGGTCCTCTGCGCCGTGCGCCAGCACGGCCGGGCGCACGGCTATCAGGTCCGCAACGACCTGGAGTACTGGGGTGCGCACGAGTGGTCCAACGCCAAGCCCGGGTCGGTCTATCACGCGCTGAAGCAGATGGCGAAGCAAGGGCTGCTGCTCGCCCACGAGACCGCCCCGAGCACGGCGGGCGGCCCGCCCCGTACCGAGTACGAGATCACCGAGCGGGGCGACGCGGAGTACTTCACGCTGCTGCGCGCGGCGCTCACCTCGTACGACCAGAAGCCGGACCTGCTGTCGGCGGCCCTCGGCGGCATCGTCGACCTGGAGCGGTCCGAGGCGGTCGCGCTGCTCCGGGAGCGGGTCGCCGGTCTCGCGGCCTGGCGGGCCACGGTCACCGAGCACTACGTGCCGGAGGCGGGGCCCGAATCGCTCGGCCACATCGGCGAGATCATGAACCTGTGGGTCCACTCGGCGGACGCCGGGGCCGAGTGGACGCGCGGGCTGATCGCCCGCATCGAGAGCGGGGCGTACACCTTCGCGGGGGAGGGCGAGCCCTTCGTCGGGGTGCTCGCCGACGGGCAGCGCAATCCGTACGCGACGGGGGTCCCGGATCCCGGCGACGACGAGTGACCGGGCGCCGATCGCGCTCAGTGGTGGAACGCCGTCGCCACCTGCCGGTCGCGGCTCAGCGGGTGCGGCTGGCGGCGCAGGTCGGGAAGGATCAGCCCGATGTCCTCCAGCAGCAGCTCGGCGAGGTCCGACGAGAAGCCGTTGCGGCACACCACCCGCAGCACCGCCAGGTCCTGCCGGTTGGCCGGGAAGGTGTACGCCGGCACGCGCCAGCCCTGTTCGCGCAGCCGCAGCGACACGTCGAAGACGTCGTACGCCTCCACCTCCGGCGCGGTCGTCAGCGCGAAGACGGGCAGCTGGTCGCCCCGGGTGAGGAGCCGGAAGTCGCCGATCGCCTCGATCCGCCCCGCGAGCCCGCGGGCCACGTCCCGGGACGCCTGCTGCACGGCCCGGTAGCCGTCCCGGCCCAGCCGCAGGAAGGTGTAGTACTGCGCGACCACCTGTGCGCCGGGCCGGGAGAAGTTCAGCGCGAAGGTCGGCATGTCGCCGCCCAGGTAGTTGACCCGGAACACCAGCTCCTCGGGCAGCTCGGCGGGCGAGCGCCACAGCACCCAGCCGACGCCGGGGTAGACCAGGCCGTACTTGTGCCCGGAGGTGTTGATGGAGGACACCCTCGGCAGCCGGAAGTCCCACACCAGGTCCTCGTCCAGGAACGGCGCCACCATCGCCCCGGAGGCCCCGTCCACATGGACGGGGATGTCGAGACCGGTGCGTTCCTGCAGGGCGTCCAGCGCCGCGCACAGCTCCGCGACCGGCTCGTACGAACCGTCGAAGGTGGAGCCGAGGATGCCGACGACGCCGATGGTGTTCTCGTCGCAGAGGTCGGCCGCGGCCTGCGGATCGAGATGGAAGCGGTCGCCCTCCATCGGGACTGTCCGCGGCTCGACCTCCCAGAAGGTGCAGAACTTGTCCCAGCAGACCTGCACGTTGATGCCCATGACCAGATTCGGCCGGGCGGTCGCCGGATAGCGGTCGGCGTTCCTGGTCGCCCAGCGGCGTTTCAGCGCCAGCCCCGCGAGCATGCAGGCCTCGCTGGATCCGGTCGTCGAACAGCCCACGACCGCCGAGGGATCGGGGGCGTTCCAGAGGTCGGCGAGCATCGCCACACAGCGCCGCTCCAGCTCGGCCGTGCGCGGGTACTCGTCCTTGTCGATCATGTTCTTGTCGCGGCACTCGCCCATCAGCACCCCGGCCTGGGGCTCCATCCAGGTGGTGACGAAGGTGGCGAGGTTGAGCCGTGAGTTGCCGTCGAGCATCAGCTCGTCGTGGACAAGGCCGTACGCGGTCGACGGCGGCATCGGCCCGTCGGGCAGCCGGTGCCGGGGCGGCGCCGACTCCATGCCGGCGGCCGGGTCGGCCTCCCCGTAGAACGGGTTGAGGGCGAGCTTGCGGCGGGCTTCGGACGGTTCCGTGCTCGGGGACGAACCCTTGTGGAGAGGCATCGGCGGGCAGCCCTTCTCGGCTCTCGGCGGTCTTTCGTGACGCGCGACGCGTGATGGTCCGGTCGGGGTGTGTGCGGTGCCGTCAGCTCCCGGCGGCGAGGCCGTCCTTGATGGCCCGGGTGAACTTCACGACCCGCTCGGCCTGGACCCGGGCGGCGGTCAGGGTCTGCTCGCCGACCGGGATGTCGCCCTGGCCGGCCACGTGCGAGGTGCCGTACGGATTGCCGTCCACGAACTTCGACGGGTCCGTGTAGCCGGGGGCGACCAGGATTCCGCCGAAGTGGTGGACCGTGTTGTAGAGCGCGAGCAGCGTGGACTCCTGGCCGCCGTGCGCGGTGCTGGTGGAGGTGAAGCCGCTGTAGACCTTGTCCGCGAGGTGGCCCGCCTGCCAGAGGCCGCCGAGGGTGTCGAGGAACTGCTTGAGCTGGGCGGTGACGTTGCCGAACCGGGTCGGCGTGCCGAGGATCACGGCGTCCGCCCAGATCATGTCGTCGGGCGAGGCCTCGGTGATGTCGGCGGTGGCCTTCGCGTTGGCGGCCCAGGCCGGGTTGGAGTCGATGGCCGCCTGCGGGGCGAGCTCACCGGCCTTGCGCAGCCGCACCTCGGCACCGGCCTTCTCGGCGTACTGCGCCATGGCCTTGGCGATCGTGGCGATGGTTCCGGTCGACGAGTAGTAGATGACGGCGACGTTGACGGGCGTGGGCATCGCGGAAACCTCCGGCGGACCTGATGGGACGAATCCATACGGATGCGACGATACGGAAGGGCCGGGCATCCGGCGCGTCGGGCGGGAGCCCCGGCTCAGCGCAGCGGCTCGCCGTCCTCGCGCAGTTGCATCTGGGGCCGCCCGGTCACCAGCAGCCAGGCGGGCAGTGAGGCGACGCACAGCATCGGGAGCACGGCCGCGTCGCCGACCAGCACCGCCGCGGTGAACAGGCTCAGCCAGCCCTGCCGGGTGATGGCCAGCAGAATGCCCAGCACCCCGCAGGTCACCGCGAGCGCCACCGGCACCGAGGGGACCAGGGCGTGGGCGCAGAGCCCCAGCGCGACACCCACGAAGACGGCGGGGAAGATCCGTCCGCCCCGGAAGCCGCAGCTCGCCGCGATCACCAGCGCGGCCGTCTTCACCACGGCCATGACCGCGAACTGCCCGGCCGACCAGCCGCTCGGGTCGGCGGCGAGCTCCTTCACCTCGTCGAGCCCCTTGAACAGGGTGAGACGGCCGCCGAGCGCCCCCAGCAGACCGAGCAGCAGCCCGCCCGCGGTCAGCGCCAGGACCGGGTGCTTCAGGGTCCGGAAGAGCCGGTGCGCGTGCGGGAACGCGTACACCGCCAGCATGCCGAGCACCGCCCCCGCCAGTGCGATGACGACTGCGGAGAGCAGGTCGCCCCGGTGCGGGCGGGTGTAGGCCGGCAGTGACAGGTCGAAGCTGGGATGGGCCAGCAGGGTCATGGTGAGCGCACCCGCGGTGCCCGCCGCGAGCGGGCCGAAGAGGCGGTCCCAGAGCGCGCCCGGTCCGGCGCGGGAGGCGAGGGTCTCGGAGAGGATCAGCGCGGCGGCCACCGGGGTGCCGAAGAGGGCTCCGATGGTGCCGGCCGCGGCGAGGGAGAGCCAGAGCGCCGCCGGTGTGCCGGGTGCGAGGCGGCGGCCGAGCCAGAAGGCCAGCGCGATGTTGGCGGCCGTGATCGGGTTCTCCGGACCGAGGCTGACCCCGCCCGCCAGGGTGAGGACCGTGACCAGCAGCAGCCCCGGGACCACGCCCGGCGGCAGCGGCGGATCGACCAGCCCGGTGGTCGCCGGATCGGGGCCCGCGTGACCGGGCACCACCCGGATGAGCAGCCCGACCACCAGCCCGCTCGCGGTGAGCGTCACGATCATCCAGAGCGCGGAGTAGCGGCCGACGGAGAGCGCGTCGGGGAGCGTCTGCCAGAGCACGTCCTGGAGCTTCTCCGCGAGCAGGCTGATGCCGAGCAGGACGAGCGCGCAGAGGATCCCGACGGCCAGGGCGGGCACGATGACGGGCAGCAGCCGGTGCACGGGCGTGGTTGCGGGAGCGGGTCCGGCGAGAGCGGAGGAATCGGTGGCCACCGGCTCACCATAACGGCCTAAAAGGAACATAACCCCTCGAATGGCGCCGGGAGTGGCGGCAATTCGGGCTTGCACCTCACGTCACGTCAGGACCCAGGCTCGGGACGTACCCGATCGGAGAAGGGAGCGGGGAAGTCATGGAGTACCCCGTGGGACAGGTCGCCGGATTCGCCGGAGTCACGGTGCGCACCCTGCACCACTACGACGGCATCGGGCTGCTCTCGCCCGGCGCGCGCAGCCGGGCCGGGCACCGCCGCTACGACGACGGTGATCTCGACCGGCTCCAGCAGATCCTGTTCTACCGGGAGCTCGGCTTCCCGCTCGACGAGATCGCGGTACTGCTCGACGATCCGCGGGCGGACCCGCAGGAGCATCTGCGGCGCCGGCTCCGGCTGCTGTCCGACCGGATCGCCGAGCTGCGAAGGATGGCCGACGCCGTCGAAACAGCCATGGAGGCACGGAAGATGGGCATCAACCTCACACCCGAGGAGAAGTTCGAGGTCTTCGGGGGCAAGGACCCCGAGGAGCACGCGGAGGAGGCCGAACGCCGCTGGGGCGGCACGGCCGCGTACGCCGAGTCGCAGCGCCGGGCCGCCGGGTACACCAAGGACGACTGGAAGCGGATGCAGGCGGAGGTCGCCGAATGGGGCGCCGCCTACGACGCGCTGATGGCGGCCGGGGAGCCGGCCACCGGCGAGCGGGCGATGGAGCTGGCCGAGGCCCACCGGCTCCACATCGGCAAGTGGTTCTACGAGTGCACCGCCGAGATGCACCGCGGGCTCGGCGAGATGTACGTGTCCGACCCGCGGTTCCGCGCGTTCTACGAGTCGATGCGGCCGGGCCTGGCCGAGCATCTGCGGGACGCGATCGACGCCAACGCCCGGCGCCCGGCGTGACCGCCACGGGGGTGGGGGCACCCCCACCCCCGTGGCCGCGCCCGCTCAGCTCCGGCTGATCACGGCCGCGGTGCCGTACGCGCACACCTCCGTGCCCACGTCGGCCGCCTCGGTCACGTCGAAGCGCATCATCAGCACCGCGTTGGCGCCCCGGGCCCTCGCCTGCTCGACGAGCCGTTCCATCGCCTGGTTCCGGGTCTCGACGAGGGTCTTGGTCAGCCCCTTCAGCTCGCCGCCGATCATGGACTTCAGTCCGGCGCCGATCTGGCTGCCCAGATGGCGGGAGCGCACGGTCAGGCCGAACACCTCCCCGATCACCTGGGTCACCTGGTAGCCCGGTACGTCGTTCGTGGTGACGACCAGGACGTCCGACTGGGCCGTCTGCCCGCCGCCGTATTCCTCAATGCCCATCGTGTGGTACCTCCTGGGGACAGCTTTGTCCCGGTTGATCCGGAGTGCATCCCCGGTCGGCCCAGTGTGCGTCCTCGCGCGGGCCGTCTGGAACCCGGGGGTGTCATCCTGCGTTGATAGCTTTGGGCGGCCACGCAGCCGCCATCGATCGATCCAGGAGCCCCGGACCCTTGAATACGCTTGCGCTCGGACCGAGCTGGCTGGACCCGGACTATCTGATCAACACCTTCGGACTTCCCGGCGTCCTCCTCATCGTGTTCGCCGAGTCCGGACTGCTGATCGGCTTCTTCCTCCCCGGCGACTCGCTCCTGTTCACCACGGGTCTGCTGGTCACCACGAACCAGCTGGACACCCCGCTCTGGCTGGTCTGCCTCCTGGTGGCGCTGGCGGCGATCATCGGTGACCAGGTGGGCTATCTCTTCGGCCGCAAGGTCGGCCCCTCGCTCTTCAAGCGCCCGGACTCCCGCCTCTTCAAGCAGGAGAACGTCGAGAAGGCGCACGAATTCTTCGAGAAGTACGGACCGAAGTCGCTGATCCTGGCCCGCTTCGTGCCCGTGGTGCGTACGTTCACCCCGATCATCGCCGGTGTGAGCCGGATGAACTACCGCTCGTTCATCGTGTTCAACATCATCGGCGGGGTGCTCTGGGGCGTCGGCGTCACGCTGCTCGGCTCGGCCCTCGGCAAGATCGACTTCGTCCACGAGAACATCGAGGCGATGCTCATCCTGATCGTGCTCATCTCGGTGGTGCCGATCGGGATCGAGTTCCTGCGGGCCCGCTCCAAGTCGAAGAAGGAAGCGGCGTCCCACGGCGAGGGCCCCGGCCCGTCCGCGGGGGGCAGCCCGGCCTCGGGCCAGCGCGGCCGGCACGCCAAGCGCTGACGTACGCTCCGCCGCCGCGGGCCTGCGGGCCTGTCGGGCGACCTCCGGTCGAAGGCCGCCCGACACCCTCGGAATCAGAAGCCGCGCGTCCGCTTGGCCGCGCGGCGGTTCGCCCCGCCGACCGCTCCCGGCACCCGCATGAAGAGCCGGGAGATCTCGCTCCCCAGATTCACCCCGATCGCGATGGCCAGCGCCGTGGCCACCGCGGTCGACAGCGAGGCGAGCCCGGCGTTCACCCTTCCCTGCGCCACGGCCAGCAGCCCGAAGTACGTGGCCGAACCGGGCAGCAGCGGGCCGATCGCCGCCGTGATGAACGGCAGCGACGAGGTGTACCGGTAGCGCGAGAGCAGCTGCCCGAACAGCCCCACCAGACCGGCCGCCGTCGCCGTCGCCGCCACCGCCGAGATATGGCCGGTGCGGGCCATCGCCCCGTAGATCACCCAGGCCACACCGCCGTTGAGGGTCACCGCCAGCACCGTGGACCGGTCCTGCTGGAGCAGGATCGCGAAGGCGAAACAGAGCGCCATCGACGCCAGGATCTGCACCACCGGCCGGTCCTGGCCGACGAACCTGGCCTCGGGGTTCAGCTGTGCGCCCAGCTGAAGCCCCAGGTACAGCACCAGCAGCACACCGACGACGATGCCGATGAACAGGTACATGACTTCGAGCAGACGCGCGGCCGCGGTGATGTAGAAACCGGTCAGCCCGTCCTGCACACCCGCCACCAGGGCCCGCCCCGGCAGCAGCGCGAACAGCCCACCGGTGATGACCGCGGACGGCCGTACGTCCGACCAGTGGGTGAGGGTCAGCGCCACCCCCAGCGCGGCCGGCGGCATCGCCGCCACCACGAACTGGTAGAACTCCGGCAGCCCGCGCCCGGCACACAGCCAGGCGAGCCGGTCGCCGAGCATCGCGCCGACCGCCGCCACCAGGAACACCAGCGGACCGCCGCCGAGCAGCACCGACGCCGCCCCCGCGAGACCGCCGGCGGCCAGTGTCAGCACCCAGCCGGAGTACGGATGCCGGTTGCGCCGGATCTCCGCCAGCCGCCGGTAGGCGTCCTCCAGCGAGACCTCGGCGTCCTCGGTGGTGATGTCGTCGATCAGCCGGAAGACGGCGGCCAGCCGGGTGTAGTCGGTGGCGCGGCGGCGTACGGTACGGCTCGCCGTGACCGGGTCGTCGACCAGCGACGGCTGGTGCGAGATCGACAGCAGGGTGAAGGTGACCGTGGGCTCGCAGCGGTCCAGGCCGTAGCTGCGGGTCACCGCGAACATGGCCGCCTCGACGTCCTCGGCGCCCTCGCCGCCGGCCAGCAGCAACTCCCCGATGCGCAGCGTCAGGTCGAGCACGCGCGGCACCGCGGGCCCCGTCTCGTCGGGCTTCTGCACCGTCTCGGGCGCCGGGCGCTCGGCGACCGGCATCCGCAGCATCGTGCGCATCCGGTCCTGCCAGGGCGCCTCCTTGGTCAGCCGGATCATCGGGCTGCCGTGTGCCGGGGTGAAGGCGGGCGGCGAGTGCTGGGCGCTGTAGGTGCGCGGCGGGGCGAAGGCGGAGCCGGGCGTGTCCGAACCCGTTCCCGGCCCCGGGCCGGAACCCGAAGCGGAACCTGTTCCCGGCCCCGGGGGCTCATGCGCCAGACCGGCCGGAATGGCAAACTCCGATGTCGGCTGGTCGTCCTCGGAGGCGGACACGCGCCTGCCCACCCCGGTCGGCGGGACGAAGGCGCTGCGCGCCTCGTCGGACTGGGGCTTCTGGTCCTCCGGACCGCCCTTTTCCGCCACCACCAGATCTCGCTCCTCGTCGGCTGCCCTTGTGCCCAGTATGGCCACGGGCCGGGGCACGGGTACGAAGAGGCCTGCCCGCGGACCGGGCGGGCATGCGGAACGGGCGGCACTCCTTCGGAAGGAGTACCGCCCGTTCCAGCTCCGGAACCGTGGAAACGGAACCGGATCACGACCCTCGGGTCAGTGCGCGCCGCCCTGCGCCTCAAGGCGCTTGTAGGAGGCCTCGATCTCGGCCTCGGCCTCGGCGCGGCCGACCCAGTCGGCGCCCTCGACGGACTTGCCGGGCTCCAGGTCCTTGTAGACCTCGAAGAAGTGCTGGATCTCCAGGCGGTCGAACTCCGACACGTGGTGGATGTCGCGCAGGTGCTCCACCCGGGGGTCGGAGGCCGGCACGCACAGCAGCTTGTCGTCGCCGCCGGCCTCGTCCGTCATCCGGAACATGCCGATGGCGCGGCACTTGATGAGGCAGCCGGGGAAGGTCGGCTCCTCCAGGATGACCAGCGCGTCCAGCGGGTCGCCGTCCTCGCCGAGGGTGTTCTCGACGAAGCCGTAGTCCGCCGGGTAGCTGGTCGAGGTGAAGAGTCGACGGTCCAGGCGGATCCGACCGGTCTCGTGGTCCACCTCGTACTTGTTCCGCGAACCCTTCGGGATCTCGATAACGACGTCGAACTCCACGGGTGGCTCCTCCATGATCAACACATACGACTGGTGATTAAGTGTCCCCCACGCAGATGTGTGCTCGCGAAAGGGGCTGGTCAACGGTGGACGAGCCGGTGAAAAGACCGTCGGTCAACCCGCTGGACAAGCTGAGCAGGCTGACCCGACGGGCCGCCATGATCAGGTCGAAGGGACTGAACGACCGGCAGTTCACCGCCGTCTCCGCCGGCCTCGGCCTGGCGCTCGCAGCCGGCGTCGTCCTTGCCGCCGGCCCCTGGGACTCGGGTCAGCGTAAGGCCGAGACGGACTGGGCCGCCGCCCGGAACCGTACAGGTGGCGCACATCACGACTCCACCGCACCGTCCGGACCGGATCCCGCGCCCAGCGCCCCGGCCGTCCTCGCGGCGCTCTCCTCCGCCGTCGACAACTCCGCCCCGGACGCCCGCACCGGCCCGAACGGCGCGGCCGACGCCCTCCGCGCCGTTCTCGGCCCGCTGCTGAAGGACCCCGCCCTGGGCAGCCGGCACGCCGCCGTCGTCATCGACACCGCCGGCGGCGAGCAGCTGTACGGCCAGGGCGCCGGCACCCCCATGACGCCCGCCTCCACCGTCAAGATCGCCACCACGGTCGCCGCCCTGAGCGCCCTCGGCCCCGATCACCGCATCGCCACGACGGTCCGGGCGTCCGCGGACTTCCGCGGCCTCACCCTGGTCGGCGGCGGCGACCCCACCCTCGACAGGGCCGCCCTGCGCAGGCTGGCCACCGACACCGCCCGCGCCCTGAAGGACCACGGCGTCGAGAAGGTCCGCCTCGGGTACGACACCTCCCGCTACTCCGGGCCCGCCCGGCACCCGATCGGCCCCAACGAGAACATCGCGCCCGTCAGCGCCCTGATGACCGACGAGGGCAGGCTCGACAGCACCGACAGCGGACCCGCCCCGCGCAGCGACGACCCGGCCGGCGACACCGCCCGTACCTTCGCTGAGCTTCTCGACGACGCCGGGATCGCCACCGGGGCCGACCCGAAGCCCGGCCGCCCGGCTGCCGGGTCCCGGAAGGTCGCCGAACACCGCTCGGTACCGCTCTGCGCCCTGGTCGAACGGGCCCTGACCAACAGTGACAACGACATCGCCGAAGCACTCGCCCGGCAGACCGCCCTCGCCGCGGGCGAACCGGCCGACTTCGACGGCGGCCGACGGGCCGTCACCGCACAGCTCAAGAAGCTCGGCCTGCCGCTGAAGGGCGCGGACCTCGCCGACGGCAGCGGACTCAACCGCAAGGACAAGGTCACCGCCGGACTGCTGGCCGGCCTCCTCGCCCGCGCGGCCGACCCGGACCACCCCGAACTGCGCCCCGTCCTCACCGGACTGCCCGTGGCCGGTTTCAGCGGCACGCTCAGCGACCGCTACACCGGCAAGTCCGCGGGCACCGGCCTGATCCGCGCCAAGACCGGCACCCTCACAGGCGTGAACACCCTCGCGGGGACGGTCGTCGACCGGCAGGGCCGGCTGCTCGCCTTCGCCTTCCTGGCCTCCGGCACGACCTCCCCCTCCGACGCCCAGTCCGCCCTCGACGCCCTCGCCACCGCCCTGAGCGCCGTCCGGTGATCCCCGGCGGGGAGCACCGGACAGCCCTCGCCGCCCGCACCCATTGAGCCGGTCAACACCGCACCGCGGACGGACCCGAGCACGTACGGTTGACGCATGACGAGCATCGGTGGTGCCGAGATGGTCGACTGGAATCTCGCGGTCGCGACCGCGACCCGCCTTGTGCGGCCGGGGCCGGAGATCAGCCGCGAGGAGGCCCGCGAGGTCGTCGCGGAGCTGCGCCGGCATGCCAAGGCCGCGGAGGAGCACGTCCGTTCCTTCACCCGGATGATCCCGGAGGGGACCGAGCCGGAGGACACCCCGGTCCTGGTCGTGGACCGGGCCGGCTGGATCAAGGCCAATGTCGCGGGCTTCCGCGAACTGCTCCGCCCGCTGCTGGGCAAGATGCAGGACCGGCGCGCGGGCGGTCCCGGCGGCGCCGTGCTCGGCGCGGTCGGCGGCAAGGTGACCGGCGTCGAGGTGGGGATGCTGCTGTCGTTCCTGGCCTCCCGGGTCCTCGGCCAGTACGAGACGTTCGCCCCGGCCACCCGCGAGTTCCCGGCCTCGGCCGACGGCGGCGGCAGGCTGCTGCTCGTCGCCCCGAACATCGTGCACGTCGAGCGCGAACTGGAGGTCGACCCGCACGACTTCCGGCTCTGGGTCGCGCTCCACGAGGAGACCCACCGCACCCAGTTCACCGGAGTGCCCTGGCTCCGTGACCATCTGCAGGGCGAGATCCAGTCATTCCTCGAAGAGACCGACATCGACCCGATGACCGTGCTGGAACGGCTCCGCGAGGCCGCCCAGTCCCTGGCCGGAGGCCGTCCCGAGGGCGAGGACGGCGAGGACGGCGGCCGCAGCCTGGTCGAGCTCGTCCAGACGCCCTCCCAGCGCGAGATCCTCGGCCGGCTCACCGCAGTGATGTCCCTGCTCGAAGGCCACGCCGACTACGTGATGGACGGCGTCGGCCCCGAGGTCGTCTCCTCCGTAGGCGAGATCCGGGAGAAGTTCCAGCAGCGCAGGGCCCGCGGCGCCGGCCGACTCGACCAGGCGCTGCGCAAGCTCCTCGGCCTCGACGCCAAGCTGCGCCAGTACCGCGACGGCGAACGATTCGTCCGGGCCGTGGTCGACGAGGTCGGCATGGACGGCTTCAACCGGGTCTGGACCTCGCCGAACACCCTGCCCACCAAGGCGGAGATCGCGAAGCCGGCGGACTGGATCGCGAGGGTGCACCGTAGGGCAGAGCCCTGATCGCGACCGCTCCGACGGCGGACGACAGGATGAGAACGCGCCGGTAATCACCCATCCGAGGGACCGTAAGGGCATGGGAAGGCGTGCAATGCTCGATGGACGGCTTGCCTCTGTCACCATCGACGCACTCTGAGTGACGGCGCACTTCCCGTCCGGCACTTCGAGCCACCTCCCCAAACTTCACGAAGGGCACCGGACATGGGTCCCCATCCTGCGGTCGCGGCGATACGCCTGGCGGTCCGCCGCGTACTCCACGACGTACTCACCGAACACACCCGAAGCGCCGGACACACCCGGCGCACCCCGCACCCCGAGCTCGCCGAAGCCGGTGCGGGCAGGCAGCGCGCCGCACTCCCCGAACGCCCCGACACTCCGCTGGTGCTGGTGGCCTGCTCCGGCGGCGCCGACTCCATGGCCCTCGCCTCCGCCCTCGCCTTCGAGGCCCCCAAACTCGCCGTCCGGGCCGGAGGGATCACCGTCGACCACGGCCTCCAGGACGGCTCCGACACCCGCGCCGCCGAGGTCGTCGACCGCCTCACCGACATGTGTCTCGACCCGGTCGAGTCCGTCGCCGTGCAGGTCGGCCACGACGGCGGCCCCGAGGCCGCGGCCCGTGACGCCCGCTACGCCGCCCTGGACGCGGCGGCCGAGCGGTACGGCGCCGCCGCCGTCCTGCTCGGACACACCCGTGACGACCAGGCGGAGACGGTGCTGCTCGGCCTCGCCCGCGGCTCCGGGATCCGCTCGCTCTCCGGCATGGCCGCCGCGTCCGGACCGGCCGGCCGCTACCGCCGCCCCTTCCTCCAGCTCGACCGGCAGACCGCCCGCAAGGCCTGCCTCGTCCAGTCCCTGCCCGTCTGGGACGACCCGCACAACATCGACCCCGCCTACACCCGCTCCCGGCTGCGCCACGAGGGCCTGCCGGCACTGGAGAAGGCGCTGGGCAAAGGGGTCGTCGAGGCCCTGGCCCGTACCGCCCAGCTCTCCCGCGACGACGCCGACGCGCTGGACACCTGGGCCGCCGAGGCCGACCGCGCCGTGCGGGACGACGCGGGCCGTCTGGAGTGCGCCAAGCTGTACGCGCTGCCGCCCGCCGTACGCCGCCGGGTCCTGCGCCGGGCCGCCATGGAGGCGGGTTCCCCGGCCGGTTCGCTCTTCGCCCGGCACATCGAGGAAGTCGACCGTCTGATCACCGGCTGGCGCGGCCAGCGGGCCATCAACCTGCCCGGACGGGTCGAAGCCATGCGCCAGGGTGGCAGACTGGTCATTCGGCAGAGCTGAAGCACGAGCGGCCGACACGCAGGCGAGCGGCCGCACGGGTGCGGGGCAACAGCCCGGACCCGGCAGGCAGGAAAGAGACGCGGGTGAACGAGAAGGACATGGGCACCGACCTTCAGTCGGTGCTCCTCACCAAGGAAGAGATCGACGCGAAGCTCGTCGAGCTGGCCGCGAAGATCGACGCGGAGTACGCGGGCAAGGACCTGCTCATCGTCGGCGTCCTCAAGGGCGCAGTGATGGTGATGGCGGACCTGGCGCGCGCGCTGTCCACCCCCGTCACCATGGACTGGATGGCCGTCTCTTCGTACGGCGCGGGCACCCAGTCCTCCGGAGTGGTCCGGATCCTCAAGGACCTGGACACCGACATCAAGGGCAAGCACGTCCTGATCGTCGAGGACATCATCGACTCGGGCCTGACCCTGTCGTGGCTGATGTCGAACCTCGGCTCGCGCGAGCCCGCCTCCCTGGAGATCTGCACCCTGCTGCGCAAGCCGGACGCGGCCAAGGTCGCGCTCGACTGCAAGTGGGTCGGTTTCGACATCCCCAACGAATTCGTCGTCGGCTACGGGCTCGACTACGCCGAGAAGTACCGCAACCTCCCCTTCGTCGGCACGCTCGCCCCGCACGTCTACGGGGGCTGACCTCCTCGCGGAGCCCTTCGCCCGGCCCCCGGGGCGCCCGGACCGGACCGGGGGCGACGGTGGGGAACCTTTCACCGGGGTCCCGCCGTTGAGCCTTCGAAGGCGGGTTTTGACAGACGTCCCCGGCGGTCGCGGGTGACAATGCTGGGGTACCGTCCGAAGAACAGTCTTTTCTCACAGCAGCATTTACCTACGGGCAGGAGGGACGGGGCGGCTTCGCCCCGTATGGATGGACGTGAAGCGATACTTCCGTGGGCCGGTCATGTGGATCGTGCTGGCCGTCCTCGCCGTGGTCGTGTTGATGACAGTCGTCGGCTCGTCGGGCGGCTACAAATCGGTGGACACCGGCAAGGTGATCCAGGCGATCAGCAAGGACCAGGTGGCGCAGGCCAAGCTGACCACCGGTGACGATCAGATCATCAAGATCGAGTTGAAGAAGGACCAGAAGCTCTCGGGCGAGTCCGGCGCCAAGTTCCAGGCGAGCTACATCGGCGACCAGGGTGTCCAGCTCGCCGACACGCTGCAGAAGAAGTTCGAGAGCGGCAAGATCGACAAGGGCTACACGGTCTCGCCGTCGAAGCAGTCCCCGTTCATCTCGATCCTCCTCTCGCTGCTGCCCTTCGTCCTGATCGTGGTCGTCTTCCTGTTCCTGATGAATCAGATGCAGGGCGGCGGCTCCCGGGTCATGCAGTTCGGGAAGTCCAAGGCCAAGCTGATCACCAAGGACACCCCGAAGACGACGTTCGCCGATGTGGCGGGGTCGGACGAGGCCGTCGAGGAGCTCCAGGAGATCAAGGAGTTCCTCCAGGAGCCGGCGAAGTTCCAGGCCGTCGGCGCCAAGATTCCCAAGGGCGTCCTGCTGTACGGGCCTCCCGGTACGGGCAAGACGCTGCTCGCACGCGCCGTCGCGGGCGAGGCGGGCGTCCCGTTCTACTCGATCTCCGGTTCCGACTTCGTCGAGATGTTCGTCGGTGTCGGTGCCAGCCGGGTCCGTGACCTCTTCGAGCAGGCCAAGGCGAACGCTCCGGCGATCGTCTTCGTCGACGAGATCGACGCCGTCGGCCGGCACCGCGGTGCCGGTATGGGCGGCGGGCACGACGAGCGCGAGCAGACGCTGAACCAGCTGCTCGTCGAGATGGACGGCTTCGACGTGAAGGGCGGCGTCATCCTGATCGCCGCCACGAACCGGCCGGACATCCTCGACCCGGCGCTGCTGCGCCCGGGGCGTTTCGACCGGCAGATCGCGGTCGACCGGCCGGACATGCTGGGCCGTCTGGAGATCCTCAAGGTGCACCAGAAGGGCAAGCCGGTCGCGAAGGACGTCGACCTCGGCGCCGTCGCCCGTCGTACGCCCGGCTTCACCGGTGCCGACCTGGCGAACGTGCTGAACGAAGCCGCGCTCCTCACGGCGCGCAGCAATCTGAAGCTGATCGACAACAAGATGCTCGACGAGGCCATCGACCGCGTCGTGGCGGGCCCGCAGAAGCGGACCCGGATCATGTCCGAGAAGGAGAAGAAGATCACCGCGTACCACGAGGGCGGACACGCCCTGGTCGCGGCGGCTTCCCCTCAGGCGGACCCGGTCCACAAGATCACGATCCTCTCCCGCGGCCGTGCCCTCGGTTACACGATGGTGCTCCCGGAGGAGGACAAGTACTCCACGACGCGCAACGAGATGCTCGACCAGCTGGCCTACATGCTGGGCGGGCGCGCGGCCGAGGAGCTGGTCTTCCACGACCCGACCACCGGCGCTGCGAACGACATCGAGAAGGCCACCGCAACGGCCCGCGCGATGGTCACGCAGTACGGCATGACGGAGCGGCTCGGCGCGATCAAGTTCGGCGGCGACAACACCGAGCCCTTCGTGGGCCGGGAGATGGGCCACCAGCGCGACTACTCGGAAGAGGTCGCGGCCCTCGTCGACGAAGAGGTCAAGAAGCTCATCGAGACCGCCCACAACGACGCGTGGGAGATCCTCGTCGAGAACCGCGACGTGCTCGACAACCTCGTTCTCCAGCTCCTGGAGAAGGAGACGCTCGGCAAGGAGGAGATCGCCGAGATCTTCGCCCCGATCGTGAAGCGCCCGGCCCGTCCGGCGTGGACCGGTTCCGCCCGGCGCACCCCGTCGACGCGACCCCCGGTGCTCTCGCCCAAGGAGCTCGCCCTCACCAACGGCGCCACCACGGCGAACGGAACGGCCGTCCCCACGGACACCGTCCCGGCCACCGAGGTCGTCCCGGAGGACCGGCCCGAGAGCTGAGCCGTTCCCCGGTGTGGCCCCTTTCACGGGAGTCGCACCGGGCCCGGAATGGAAGCCGCGCCCCCACAGGTTCTAGCCTGTGGGGGCGCGGCTTTTTCGTACGCCCGTGCGGAGGTATGCGCAGGTGACAGCTCAGAGGAACGAGGCACAGATGACCGACCCGGTGACGCTGGACGGCCAGGGTTCGATCGGCGAGTTCGACGAGAAGAGGGCCGAGGCCGCCGTTCGTGAACTCCTCATCGCGGTGGGCGAGGACCCGGACCGTGAGGGTCTGCGCGAGACGCCGGGGCGGGTGGCACGGGCGTACAAGGAGATATTCGCGGGCCTCCACCAGAAGCCCGAGGACGTCCTGACGACCACGTTCGACCTCGGTCACGACGAGATGGTGCTGGTCAAGGACATCGAAGTGTTCAGCACCTGTGAACACCATCTGGTGCCGTTCCGGGGAGTCGCGCATGTCGGGTACATCCCGGCGACCAGCGGCAAGATCACCGGCCTCTCCAAGCTGGCCCGGCTGGTCGATGTCTACGCCCGGCGCCCGCAGGTCCAGGAGCGGCTCACCACGCAGATCGCCGAGTCCCTGATGGAGATCCTGGAGCCGCGCGGGGTCATCGTCGTCATCGAGTGCGAGCACATGTGCATGTCGATGCGCGGTATCCGCAAGCCCGGGGCGAAGACGCTGACCTCGGCGGTGCGCGGACAGCTCCGCGACCCCGCGACGCGCGCCGAGGCCATGAGCCTGATCATGGCGCGCTGAACGCCCACGGAGCCGTGTGACAGAGCTCGGTGCCCCAGGGGCTTTCGTCCGGATCCGGCCCGGTCCGGACGAACGGCCCTACGCGGGCGCCGAGCTCCTGTCCTTGTCCTCGTCCTCCGGGAGCTTGCAGATGTGCTCCAGCCAGAGGGCCGCGGCGACCACCGCGATGCCCGCCAGGACCGCGAAGCCCGCGTAGATCGCCTGATCGCGGCGGGCCGGGATGTCGAGGGAGCCGAGCAGGAAGACGCCGGTGCCGCCGTACATGCCGGAGACCAGGGAGACGACCAGGGCGCTGGCCTGGCCGAAGACAACCGCTCGGGCCACCATCAGCGGCTCGACGCCCTTGGCCCCCGGCCGGCGCTCGCGCTGGGCGCGCAGCCGGGACCGGATGGAGAGCGCCGTCGCCAGCAGGATGACGGCGATCACCGCGAGCACGATCGGCGCGGCGAGGGGTACGCCCGGCAGGTTGCCCAGGGAGTCCCAGAGGCGGGCGCCGGCCCAGGACAGCACCACGGCCGCGGCGAAGAGGCCGGCCAGTACCCCGAGCCTGAGTTGCTTCACCGAGTGGTCCGCCCTTCGCCGCCAGTGATCCATGTCGCCGTGGTCACCGTCGCCCGGTGTTCCGCGGCGTCGGTGATCCGTTTCCGTTGAGCCTAACGACTACTCGGGCAGACGGAGTTCCAGATCGGCCCGGGGCAGTACGCCGTCCCGGCCGACCCCGGCCAGCAGCTCCGCGACGGGGCCGGCGCCGGGCAACTGGGCCTCGGGGTCGATGTCGTGCCACGGGGCGAGGACGAAGGCCCGCTCATGGGCCCTGGGGTGGGGGAGGGTGAGCGCCGGGTCGTCGGAGACGACGTCCGCGTACGCCACGATGTCGACGTCGATGGTGCGCGGACCCCAGCGCTCCTCGCGGACCCGGTCGAAGGCCTCCTCGACGGCCTGGCCGCGCTCCAGGAGGGAGGACGGGGGGAGCGTCGTCTTCACGACTATCACCGCGTTGAAGTACGAGGGCTGGGAGCCGGGGGCGACGCCCCAGGGCTCCGTCTCGTACACCGGGGAGACGGCCTTGACCCGCAGGCCAGGGGTGTCCTCCAGGGCGTCGATGGCGCCCTGGAGGGTGTCCAGGCGGTTGCCGAGGTTGGAGCCCAGGGAGATCACGGCACGCTTGGGGTTGGAGAGGGTGATGTCCGCCGCGTCCACCTGCTCGACCACGGAGGCGGGCACCGGCTGTACGGTCGGGTCGCTCTGCCCTTCGGTGGAAAACGCAGTCATACTCGGCTCCGGGTGATGGTGATGGTCACATCGTCGAAGGGGACGGTGATCGGCGCATCCGGCTTGTGCACCACGACCTCCACCTCCTCGACTCCTTCGTGCTTGAGGCACTTCTGGGCGATGCGCTCCGCGAGCGTTTCGATCAGATCGACGGGCTCACCCTGCACCACCTCGACGACCTCCTCCGCGACGACGCCGTAGTGCACGGTCTTCGTCAGGTCGTCGGCGGCCGCCGCGGGGCGGGTGTCGAGGCCGAGCACCAGGTCCACGATGAACGTCTGGCCCTCTTCCCGTTCCTTGGGGAAGACGCCATGGTGCCCACGGGCCTTGAGGCCGCGCAGCGCGACACGATCCACGCGAATCACTCCTGCTGTCGTTGGTCGTAGAGACACGGGGCCGCGTGCGGACGGCAAGGTGCCCTCTTTCGAATCTACCTGCGAGCACCGACAGTGCTCGCCCGTGGGGGCCGCGGACACGGCCTCACGGGACTGGTAGCCGCGTATACCCGTACTGCCCGGATCCAATCCCCTTCCGGGGTGCAGCCGCTCGACCACCCGGTCAGGAGGGTGTCTCTTCGTCCTCTTCCTCACCGGTTTCGGTCAGTACGGGCGAGCCGTGGTGGGACCAGAGCTTCCAGCCGTCGGGTGTGCGCCGGAACACATTGGTGGCCACGACGAGTTGGCCGACCAGCGGTCCGAGCGCGTTGCCGTCCTCCGCGGGGCCGCCGCTGAGGATGTTCTCCGTGCAGGTCACCAGGGCGGTGTCGCCGGTCATCGAGACCCCGACGTCGGTCAGGAAGAACTGGATGTACTCGGTGTTCGCCATGATCAGCGCGTAGCTGCGCAGTACCTCGCCGCGCCCGGTCAGCACCGGCCAGCCCGGGTGGACGCAGGAGACGGTGAGGTCCTCGCCCGGCAGCCAGAGCCCGGAGAGCTCTTCGAGGTCGCCGCGCTCCATCGCCTCGTAGAAGGCGGTGTTGGCCTGCTCGACGGCCGCGATGTCGGCGGCCGCCTCCGCGTGCTCGTCGCGGGGCCCGGTCACGCGGCTCCCTCGACGGCGCGGGCGACCCGTACGGCGTCGGCCGTGGCCCGTACCTCGTGGACCCGGACGGCCCAGGCGCCGGCGTGGGCGGAGAGCGCGGAGATCGCCGCGGTGGCGGCGTCGCGTTCGCGGGCGGGCGGCGGTGCGGCGCCGTCGCCGGCCAGCACATGGCCGAGGAAACGTTTGCGGGAGGCGGCGACCAGCAGCGGACGGCCCAGGGCGCGCAGCTCGTCGAGGTGGGCGACCAGGGAGAGGTCGTGGCAGGCGTCCTTGGCGAAGCCGAGACCGGGGTCGATCACGATCCGTTCCGGGGCGACGCCGCCCGCGATCACGGCGTCCATCCGCTCCCGCAGCTCCCGGGCGACCTCGGCGACGACGTCCCCGTACACCGCACGGCTGTTCATGGACTCGCTGAAGCCGCGCCAGTGCATCACGACGAAGGGGGCGCCGGCCGCGGCGACGACCCGGACCATGTCGGGGTCGGCGAGGCCGCCGCTCACATCGTTGACCAGGGCGGCCCCGGCCGCGACCGCCTCCTCGGCGACCCGGGCCCGCATGGTGTCCACGGAGACCGTGACCCCTTCGGACGCCAGGCCCCTGACCACCGGGACCACGCGCCGCAGCTCCTCCGACGCGTCCACCCGGCTGGCGCCGGGGCGGGTCGACTCGCCGCCGACGTCGATCAGGTCGGCGCCCTCGGCGACCAGGTCGAGGCCGTGTTTGACCGCGGCCGTGGTGTCGAACCAGCGGCCTCCGTCGGAGAAGGAGTCCGGGGTCACGTTCACGACACCCATGACCGCGCAGCGGTCCCACTCCGGCAGGCCCTGGACCGTGCCTCGTCCACGCAACGTACTCATGCGACCAGCGTAGGCCCCGTACGGAGCGGCGCTACGCCGCGCGCGCGTGCCCTTCCTGGCCCGGCGCCTGGGTGTGGGCGCAGGGGCGGGGCCGGCGGGCCGGGAAGCGGCGGGCGAAGGGGCGGGGGAGGGCGAGGTTCACGAAGCCCTCCGCCTGCATGGCCGCCAGCGAGATGCGGGGCAGGTCGCGCGCGGCGCGGTAGACGACGAAGCGCGGCTCCCAGCGGGGCCGGAACTTGGCGTTGAACTTGTACAGCGACTCGATCTGGAACCAGCGCGAGAGGAAGATCAGCAGCCCGCGCCAGGTCCGCAGCACCGGTCCCGCGCCCAGTTTCTCGCCCCGGGCGAGCGCCGAGCGGAACATCGCGAAGTTCAGCGAGACGCGCTGGACGTCCAGCCGGGCGGAGGCCTGCAGCGCGGCGACGATCAGCAGCTCGTTCATGCCGGGGTCGGCGGAGCGGTCGCGGCGCATCAGGTCGAGGGACATGCCGTCGCGGCCCCACGGGACGAAGTGGAGTACGGCCTTCAGGTCGCCGTAGGGGGAGTCGGCGGTGTGCTCGTCGGTCTTGTGCGCGGTGGCGATGACGCAGTCCCCGTCGGCCGCGTCGCCGATCCGGCCGAGCGCCATGGAGAAGCCGCGCTCGTTGTCGGTGCCGCGCCAGTCGGCGGCGGCGCGCCGGATGCGGGCCAGTTCGGCCTCGCCGATGTCGCTCACGCGCCGGACCCGGGTCTCGTAGCCGAGGCGTTCAATGCGCTTCACCATCTGGCGTACGTTGCGCATCGCGCGCCCGGCGAGCGAGAAATCCGCGACGTCCACCACCGCCTCGTCACCGAGTTCCAGGGCGTCGAGGCCGGTCTCGCGGGTCCAGACCTCGCCGCCGGTCTCGCTGCAGCCCATCACGGCCGGGGTCCAGGAGTGGGCCCTGGCCTCGTCCATGAACCGTTCGATGGCGCCGGGCCAGGCCTCCACGTCGCCGATCGGGTCGCCGCTGGCCAGCATCACTCCGGACACGACCCGGTAGCAGACGGCGGCCTTGCCGCTGGGGGAGAAGACGACGGCCTTGTCGCGGCGGAGCGCGAAGTGGCCGAGCGAGTCGCGGCCGCCGTGCTTCTCCAGCAGGGTGCGCAGCCGGGCCTCGTCGTCCTCGGTGAGGCGGGCGGCCGGGTGCTCGGGGCGGAAGGCGAAGTAGATGGTGGTGACGGCGGTCAGCAGACCGAGGGCGCCGAGAGAGTACGCCACGGTCCAGGAGGTGTCGCCGGCGTACTCGACCGGCCCCTCGAAGCCGAGCATTCCGTACAGCACGTGCTGGAGCCGGTCGGCGACGCTGGGGCTGCCCACGACCCGGCCGGGGTGCGCGCTGACGACGACCAGTCCGAGGGCCAGCGAGCCCGCGCCGAGGAGCACGAAGTTGGCCAGGGCCCGCCAGCGGCTCCTGGGGTCGGGGAGCGCGGCGAACTCGCCGCGGTTGCGGATGAGCAGCAGGCAGAGTGTCAGCGAGACGAGTGCGCCGATGACCGAGTGCCGGTAGGTGAACTGCGCCAGCGCACCGGCCGGCAGCAGCACGACGGCGGCCCGCCAGGCCCGCCGCTTGCGCCGCTTGAGGCCGTGGGCGAGCAGCAGCAGCAGGACGCCCGCGCTCAGCGAGAGCGCGGCGGCGAACGGCCCGAGGGCGCCGGGCAGCACCTCGGCGAGCGTGTGCATCCGGCTGTGCCGGAAGCGCGGGAAGACACCCGCGGCGACATCGATCAGGCCGACGGCGGTGCAGGCGGTACCGACCAGCGTCGGTACGGACTCGGGGCGAGGGCCACGTACGAACTTGCGTACGGGACTCGGAACCGATCCCGATTTATCCCCATCTAGCGTGACAGACATCGCTTCCCGTGGTTCCGCGAGAGATTCTTGAGTCCTTCGGTCGTAGCCCTCCGGACGATGTGCGACCTGTAGGACGAGGCTTCCGGGCCGTGGGTTCACCCGTCGGCCGGAAATTTCCAGACAAGAAAGCTCAACACCCATGGGTCTTACCAGCAAGACATTTCTGGTTCTGGCCATCGTGCTGGCCGTGGTGTTCTTCGCCGTCACGGTCTGGCTCTGGCCCCGGCTGGCCCGTCGCAGCGTGCCCGCGGTGTTCGGCAGGGTCGGCCTGCTGCTGGCGACCCAGGTGACGATCTTCGTCACGGTGGCCCTGGTGGCGAACAACTCCTTCCTCTTCTACGGATCGTGGGCCGACCTGTTCGGCCAGAAGCAGGATCTGGGTGTCGTCACGGACCACGCGGCCGGAACGCTGGCGTCGAAGAACATCGTCCGGGTCGGGATCCAGCGGCCGGACGTGCCCGGCGGTTCGCGGCCCACGATGGGCGGGCGGATCGACAAGGTCGTGATCGCGGGCCGGCAGTCGAAGATCGAGAGCTCGGCGTACGTGTACCTGCCGCCTGAGTACTTCCAGCCGGCCTTCGCCCGCCGCAAGTTCCCGGCGGTCGTCGTGCTCACCGGCTACCCGGGCGTCTCGGAGAACCTCCTGAAGAGCCTTCGGTACCCGCGTACGGCACACGAACGGGTGAAGGCCGGCCGGGCCCAGCCGATGATCCTGGTGATGCTCCGGCCGACGGTCGCGCCGCCGCGGGACACCGAGTGCGTGGATGTGAAGGGCGGGCCGCAGACCGAGACCTACCTCGCCGAGGACCTGCCGCGGGTGATCTCGGAGTCGTACCGGGTCGGCAAAATGGCCCGTAACTGGGGCATCATCGGCAATTCGACCGGCGGTTACTGCGCCCTGAAGATCGGGCTCCACCACCCGGACCGGTTCGGGGCGAGCGTCGGGCTCTCCGCGTACTACAAGGCGGCCGAGGACCCGACGACCGGCGATCTCTTCCAGGGCGACCAGAGCGCGCGGGACCGCGCCGATCTGATGTGGACCCTGGACCACATGCCGAAGCAGCCCGACTCGTCCTTCCTCGTCACGACCTCCAAGCACGGCGAGGGGAACTACCGCACCACGCTGCAGTTCATGGCCAAGGTGAAGTCGCCCGCCCAGGTCTCGTCGATCGTGCTCGACAGCGGCGGGCACAACTTCAACACCTGGCGGCGGGAGATCCCTTCGGCGCTGGACTGGCTGAGCAGCCGGCTCAGCGAGAACTGACACGGGCCGCCAGGCGGTGAACCGGGCGCCCCCGGTTCACCGCGTGGCGGCCTTGGTGACGCTCTCCACGCTCTCGACCGCCACCTCGGCGCGCGGGACGTCCTGGGCGTCCGCGTCGATCGAGCGGCGCAGTGCCTCGTGCAGCCGGGCCGGGGTGAGCACGCCCAGGAACCGGCCGGTGCTCTCCGCGTCGATGACGGCGATCCAGCCCGCGTCGTGCTGGAGCATGGTGGCGAACGCCTGCTTGAGCGGGGCGCCGACGGGCAGCCACGCCTCCATCCTGCGGGCGTGTGCGCGCACCGTGTCCCCGGCCCCGGCGGCGGAGCCGTCGGCCGCGATCCAGCCGTGCAGATTGTCCTGGCCGTCCAGTACCACGGCCCAGCGCGCGCCCTCGGCCCGCAGCCGCTCGGTCGCCCGCGCCAGCGAGTCGTCGAGGTGGACGACCGGCGGCTGGTCGAGGTCGCCCTCCTCGATGGGGGTCACGGAGAGCCGCTTGAGGCCGCGGTCGGCGCCGACGAAGTCCGCGACATAGGGGGTGGCGGGGGCGCCGAGCACGGTGGCGGGGGAGTCGAACTGCTCGATGGAGCCCTGCCCGTAGACGGCGATCCGGTCGCCGAGCCGGACCGCTTCCTCGATGTCGTGCGTGACGAACAGGACGGTTTTACGGACCTGTTCCTGAAGTTTCAGGAATTCGTTCTGCAGTCGTTCCCGCACGACCGGGTCGACCGCGCCGAAAGGCTCGTCCATCAGCAGCACCGGCGGGTCCGCGGCCAGCGCCCTTGCCACACCGACGCGTTGGCGCTGACCGCCGGAGAGCTGTTCCGGATACCGGTCGCCATAAACGGAAGGGTCAAGTCCGACAAGGTCGAGGAGTTCGGCCGCGCGTTCCCGGCCCTTTCCCCGTTTCCAGCCCAGGAGATGCGGGACGGTCGCGGTGTTCTCCAGGATCGTACGGTGCGGGAAGAGCCCCACCTGCTGGATCACATAACCGATACGGCGGCGCAGCCGGACGGGGTCGATGGCGGATATGTCGTCCCCGTCGACGAATATCCGGCCCTCGGTCGGTTCGATCAGCCGGTTCACCATCTTCATCGTGGTCGTCTTGCCGCACCCCGACGGTCCGACGAGCGTGACCAGTTCACCCTCGGCGACCTCGAAGGAAAGGTCGTCGACGGCGGTGGTGCCGTCCGCGTACCGCTTGGTGACATGCTCGAAACGGATCATGGTTCCCCATTGTGGCGCGTGTTCTGTGAAGGACATGTTGCTGAAATACAACGGCTCCGGCGATTGTCAGTGGTCGAGGATAGGGTCGCCAGACATACGTACGAAGCGGTGACCGGGAGGTGGGGAAGGATGGCCGCGGGACAGAACTGCCTGGTGACGAACGACTGGATCTGCGGGGAGTATCTCCGTTCCCGCAGCCAGGAGTTGACCGATGCGACGGTCCAGCACATCTGGATCACCGCGGTCTCGGTGGCGATCGGACTCCTGGTGGCCTTTCCGCTGGCGCTGCTCGCGCGCCGCAGCCGCCGTTTCGCCGGACCGGTGCTCGGGCTGACGACGGTTCTCTACACCGTGCCCTCGCTCGCCATGTTCTCGCTGCTGCTGCCGCTGTTCGGGCTTTCCGCCGCGCTGGTGGTGACCGGTCTGGTGCTGTATTCGCTGACCATTCTCGTGCGGAACATCCTGGCGGGTCTCGAAGCCGTTCCCCAGGAGGCGAAGGAAGCCGCGAAGGGAATGGGCTACGGACCGGTCCGGCTGCTGTGGGAGGTCGAACTGCCGCTGGCCATGCCGGCGTTGATGGCGGGGGTGCGGATCGCCACGGTCTCGACGATCGCGCTGACGACGGTCGGGTCGATCATCGGCAGAGGCGGCCTCGGCAATCTCATAGGGGACGCCCTCCCCAGCTTCTTCAAGGCCCAGGTGCTCACCGCCTCGGTCCTGTGCGTACTGCTCGCGGTCATCGCGGATCTGCTGCTGCTCGGCGTGCAGCGGCTGCTGACCCCCTGGACCCGAATACGCGCCGCACACGCGGACGCGGGCACCGTGGCAAAGGCGGTCTGACCCATGGGAGTTCTCGGCGAGGCCTGGACCTGGCTCACCACCGGCGCCAACTGGTCGGGGGAGAGCGGGGCGGCCCACCGGCTCGGTGAGCATCTGTACGTCAGCGGTGTCGCGCTCGCCCTGGCGTGCGCGATTGCGCTGCCGGTCGCGCTGTACCTCGGGCACATCGGGAAGGGCGGCACGCTGGCCGTCAACCTCTCCAACGTGGGGCGGGCGATCCCGGTCTTCGCGGTGCTGGCCCTCTTCATGGTCTCGCCGCTGCGCAACGCCGGATATGTGCCGACGGTCATCGCGCTGGTGCTGTTCGCCGTGCCGCCGCTGCTGACCAACGCCTACGTCGGGATGACGGAGGTCGACCGGTCGGTGACGGAGGCGGCACGCGGCATGGGGATGTCCGGGTGGCAGCTCTTCGTCCGGGTCGAGCTCCCGCTGGCCTACCCGATGATCATGACCGGGCTGCGTTCCGCCGCGGTCCAGGTGGTCGCCACGGCCACCATCGCCGCGATGGTCGGCCAGGGCGGTCTCGGCCGGATCATCACCGCCGGGTTCAACACGTACAACACCCCGCAGGTGGTCGCGGGGGCGGTGCTGGTCGCCGTGCTCGCGCTGCTGGTGGAGGCGGTGCTGGTGGGCCTGGACCGGCTGCTGTCACCGCTGCGCCGCCGCCGGACGGCATGACGGCGGTGTGACAGCCACATGAAACCCGATCCGCCATCCCCGGACCCCGATCTCGTACAGACCCTGTTGCTGTGGACTCATACGGCCCCCGTGGCCGTGGACGGAGAACGACAATGAGCAAGACCTCGCGCATAGCCGGCGCGGTCATCGGCATGGTGGCGCTGGCCGGCTCGCTCGCCGCCTGCGGCGGCGACAGCCTGGAGAAGGACAAGGCGGGCCCGGCATCCTCCGGCGGCGCCGCGGGCTCCGGCAAGAAGGGTTCGCTGGTCGTCGGCGCGGCCTCCTTCACCGAGTCCAAGGTGCTCGCGGAGCTGTACGCGCAGATCCTGGGCGACGCCGGATACAGCACCTCGGTCACCACGGTGGCGAACCGGGAACTGTACGAGCCGTCCCTGGAGAAGGGCGAGATCGATGTCGTCCCCGAATACGCCGCGACGATCGCCGAATTCCTCAATGCCAAGGTGAACGGTTCGAAGAAGGCCGAGAAGGCGCCGGTCGCCTCCGGTGACACGGCGGCCACGGTCGCCGCGCTGGAGAAGCTCGCCACCCCGCGCGGACTGAAGGTGCTCCCGGCCGGTGCGGCCGTGGACCAGAACGCCTTCGCGGTGACCAAGGAATTCGCCGCGAAGAACAAGCTCAAGACTCTTTCGGACCTCGGCAGGTCGAAGGCCGGAGTGAAGATCGCGGCGGGTGACGAGTGCGAGGTGCGGCCGTTCTGCGCACCGGGTCTGAAGAAGACGTACGGCATCAATGTCACTGGTATAGACCCCAAGGGAGTCGGTACGCCGCAGTCCAAGCAGGCGGTCAAGGACGGCAAGGACCAGTTGGTCCTCACCACCACCACGGACGCGGTGCTGGACAGCTACGACCTGGTGTTCCTGGAGGACGACAAGAAGCTCCAGAACGCCGACAACGTACTGCCGGTCCTCAATGCCAAGGACGCCGGTTCCCCGGACATTGCCGACGCACTCGGCAAGCTCACCAAGGCGCTCACCACCGAGGATCTCGCGGAACTGAACCGCAAGGTCGACGCCGAGCGCGCAAAGCCCGCCGATGTCGCCAAGGACTATCTGCGGTCGAAGGGCCTCGTCGAGAAGTAGGAATCGGGGGGAATGGGGGCCGTCAGGTAACCGGCAGGGAACAGATTGGCGGGCGGCCCCCCAAGTGCCCCGTACACACGGTAAATTTCAGGCCATGCCACGTGGACGTCATCGCCATTCGCCACCTCTGCACAGAATCCTTCCGCCGTCGGCAGTCGCCGGAGTCTCGGTCCTCTGTGCCGGGGGCGCCTGGCTGCTCGCCGAGCCCCTGGTCCTGCGCGGTCTGGTGGCCGCCTCGGCGGTCGCCGCCGTGACCGGCGCGTATCTGATGCGCAGCTGGGACCAGGAAGCCGGCCGCCGGGTCGCGGAGCTGACGCGGGCCCGCGCCGGTGATGAATGGCGGGCCGAGGAGCGGATCGCCGAGCTGGAGGCCGACCTGGAGGAGTCGCGGGAGCTGCGCGCCCGGCTGGAGACGAAGCTGCGCCGCAAGCGCGTGGAGCTCGCCAACCTGCGCGGGGAGCACGCCGCGCTGCTGCGCCGGTACGCCAACGCCGAGACCGAGCGGGCCAGCGCGCTGGAGGGCCGCAGGCAGCTCGCCATCGAGGCCGCCGCCGCGCCCCGGGAGCTGCCCGCCGCGCGCAGCACCCCGACGCCGGCCGCCTATCTGCGGGCCGCCCAGGCGCTGGAGGACCTCTCGCGCAACGGGGCGCTCCAGGAGGCGCGCCGTACCGCCGAGCAGGCCAGGAAGCGTGATCTCGCGGAGCGTTCCCGGGAGGCGGAGGAGCGGCAGGGCAAGCACGCCGCGGACGAGGACCGGACCGGCGCGCAGCACCTGCGCCCGCCGGCCGCCCTGCCCGCGCCCCGGCCGTCCGCCGCGCTGCCCCCGGCGCGCACCGCCCCGGCCACCGCCGTCGCCCCGTACGCGGCTTCCCGCCGCCACCTGGTGCCGCAGGGCAGCTTCGACTTCTTCGGTACGCAGAAGGCGCGCGCCGCGATCGAGTCCGTGCAGGACGAGGACCTCGCCGACGTGGTGGGCGAGGAGGCGCTGGCCGCGCACCGTACGGGCACGGCCGGGAACCGGGTCGTCGGCGAGGTCATCGACCTGACCGCGCACGACGAGACCGAGCAGCTGGACGTGGCGGAGCTGCGCAGCGCGATCTCGTAGCGCGGCGCGATCCCGCAGAAGCAGAAGCAGAAGCAGAAGCAGAAGCAGAAGCAACGGCCGCCGTCCCGGGCCCGGGACGGCGGCCGCTGCGTGTCGATCACTTGTCGATGTCGCCGACGACGAAGAAGAGCGAGCCCAGGATCGCCACCATGTCGGCGACCAGCGTGCCCGGCAGCAGCTCGGTGAGCGCCTGGATGTTGTTGTACGAGGCGGAGCGGAGCTTCAGCCGGTACGGGGTCTTCTCGCCCTTGGACACCAGGTAGTAGCCGTTGATGCCGAGCGGGTTCTCGGTCCAGGCGTAGGTGTGGCCCTCGGGGGCCTTCAGCACCTTGGGCAGCCGCTGGTTGATCGGGCCGGGCGCCAGGGCGGCCATCCGGTCCAGGCAGGCGTCCGCGAGGTCCAGGGCGTTGTGCGTCTGCTCCAGCAGGCACTCGAAGCGGGCCAGGCAGTCGCCCTCGGTGCGGGTGACCACCTTCAGGGTGTCCTGGAGCTCCCCGTACGCGAGATACGGCTCGTCGCGCCGCAGATCGAAATCGACGCCCGAGGCGCGGGCGATCGGCCCGGACACCCCGTACGCGTGCACGGTCCCGGCGGAGAGCACGCCCACGCCGCGGGTGCGGCCCCGGAAGATCTCGTTGCCGAGCACCAGGTCGTCGTAGACGTCCATCCGGGACCGGACCGAGGCGACCGCGTCCCGGGCCCGGCCGAGCCACCCGGCCGGGAGGTCCTCCTTGAGACCGCCGACGCGGTTGAACATGTAGTGCATCCGGCCGCCGGAGACCTCCTCCATCACGGCCTGGAGCTCCTCGCGCTCGCGGAAGGCGTAGAACACCGGGGTGATCCCGCCGAGTTCGAGCGGGTACGAGCCGAGGAACATCAGATGGTTCAGGACCCGGTTCAGCTCGGCGAGCAGGGTGCGGGTCCAGACCGCGCGCTCCGGCACCTCCATGCCGAGCATGCGCTCCACGGCCATCACGACGCCCAGCTCGTTGGAGAACGCCGACAGCCAGTCGTGGCGGTTGGCGAGCATCACGATCTGCCGGTAGTCGCGGGCCTCGAAGAGCTTCTCCGCGCCGCGGTGCATGTAGCCGATGACCGGCTCGGCGTGCTGGATGCGCTCGCCGTCCAGGACGATGCGCAGACGGAGCACGCCGTGGGTGGAGGGGTGCTGGGGGCCGATGTTGAGCACCATGTCGGTGCTCTCCGCCGCGCCGCCGATGCCGACTGTCGTCTCCGTCATGCGGCCAGTATTACGTGAATGCGCCGCGGACCGGCCCCGGGCCCCGGCCCCGGTCCGCCGACGGGGCGGCTTCCCGGTCCCTGCGCTGCATCAGCCAGCCGAAGTCGCCGAGGCCGCCCCGGGCGGTCAGCTCCGCGGCCTCGCCCGCCGAGGCGAGCGCCCGTACGTAGCCGGCCGGGTCGGCCGACGCCAGGGCCAGGGGCGGGCGTCCGCCGCTGACGCCGAGGCGGTGCAGCGCCTCGCGCTGGCTCAGCAGCTCGGGCGGCGCCCCGGCCCCGGCCCCGGCCGCCGCGCAGGCGTCCAGGGCCACGTGCGAGGTGAGGTCGCAGCTGCCGTCCGGCACCGGCCGGACCTCGCGGCCGGCCCGGAAGCCGGTCAGGGTGCCGAACGGGGGCCGCGCCTCCCGCGCATGGGCGTAGTCCACGGCCACGGCGAGCCCTCCGGCCAGCGTGTCCACCGCCCGTGCCCAGGCCTCGTCGCGGGGGCGGCCGATCTCCGCGCGGCTGCCCGGTCCGGCCGACGGCCACCAGCGGCGCAGCCACTCGGCGTCCGCCCCGGCCACCGGCTCGCCCAGCCGTTCCGTGCCGTCCTCGGTCCGGACGAGGACGTACCGGTCGACGCCGTCCGCGTCGGTCTCGGCGACCTCGGTCGGGACGTTGTCCAGCCACTCGTTGGCGAACAGCAGGCCGTACGTCCGCGGCGGCGGTTCGGCGCACCACTCGATCCGGGGATCCAGTCCGGGCGGACGGTCGGCGAGCTCCACGGCGTACGTGCGTACGGCGAGGCCGTCGGCGCCCGCGGCCGGGAGCGCCGCGAGCACCCCCGTCAGCAGCTCGCCCCGCCCGGCGCCCAGGTCCACCAGGTCGACCGATCCGGTGCCCAGTTCCCGCGCCGTCGCGACCAGCAACCGGGCGACGGCGGAGGCGAAGAGCGGGGAGGCGTGGACGGAGGTACGGAAGTGGCCCGCCGGCCCTTCGGGGCTCCGGTAGAACCCCCCGTCCCCGTACAAAGCGGTCGCTGCCGCCTCCTGCCACCCACGCCACTCATCCGTCACGTATCCAAGTCTCCACCTTGGGGAGTACGGTCCCAGAAGCCGGATCGGCCCTCCGGCTGACCCGTGCGCCCCTTGTCTGTCCCTACGCTGGGTGACGTGCAGCGCCTCTACGACTTCCTCCGCAGACACCCGACGGGCGTCGACACCTTCTGGGCCGTCGTCCTCCTCGGGCTCTCCGGCCTGTCCATGGTGGGTATGGGGCGAAGTGCTGGGGAGCGTGTCGCTGCCGTTCCGGTCATCCTCGGGCTCTGCGCCGTTGTCGCGTTGCGCCGGCGCGCGCCGGCGAAGATGCTGCTGCTCGCCATCGCGATGGGGGTGGTGCAGCTGGTCACCGGAGTGGGACCCGGTGTCATGAACTTCGCGATGCTGGTGATCGTCTTCACCGTGGCCACCGTCGGGGAGCGCTGGGCGTCCCGGCTCGCGCTGGTCTGCAGCCTGTGCGCGGCGGGGCTGTCCAAGCTGCGCTGGCCGGGCGAGGGGCCGCGGACCGGCTGGGCCGAGGAGATCTTCATCGTCGTCGTGCTGACCGTGCCGTTCGTGCTCGCCTGGGTGCTCGGCGACTCGATGCGGACCAGGCGCGCCTACTTCAGCCAGCTGGAGGAGCGCGCCGCCCGGCTGGAGCGGGAGCGCGAGGCGCAGTCGAAGGTCGCGGTGGCGGCCGAGCGGGCCCGTATCGCCCGGGAACTCCACGATGTCGTCGCGCACAACGTGTCGGTGATGGTGGTGCAGGCCGACGGTGCGGCATACGTCATGGACGCGGCCCCCGACCAGGCCAAGCAGGCCCTGGAGACCATCTCCAGCACCGGCAGGCAGGCGCTCGCGGAGATGCGGCGGCTGCTCGGGGTGCTGCGGACGGGCGATGCCCAGGAGAGCGGGGAGTACGTCCCGCAGCCCGATGTGGACCAGATCGAGGATCTGATCGAACAGGTCAGACAGACCGGCCTGGCCGTCGACTTCAAGATCGAGGGAACCCCCCGCCCGCTGCCCAGCGGCGTCGAGCTGACCGCGTACCGCATCGTGCAGGAGGCCCTGACCAACACCCGCAAGCACGGCGGCCCGGACGCGGGGGCCAGCGTGCGTCTGGTCTACTTCGACGACGGGCTCGGACTGCTGGTCGAGGACGACGGGCGGGGCGCGGCGCACGAACTGTACGAGGACGGCGGCGCCGACGGCGCGGGCCACGGGATGATCGGGATGCGCGAGCGGGTCGGCATGGTCGGCGGCACGCTGGACGCCGGGCCGCGGCCCGGCGGCGGCTTCCGGATCAGCGCGCTGCTGCCGCTCAAGCCGGCCCACTAGACGCAGGACCGGGCCCACGGGACGACGTACCGGGCCCACCGGACGTAGGACAGGAGACAGGACCCCTCATGGCGATCCGCGTGATGCTCGTCGACGACCAGGTGCTGCTGCGCACCGGCTTCCGGATGGTGCTCGCCGCCCAGCCGGACATGGAGGTCGTGGCCGAGGCCGGCGACGGCGCGGAGGCGATCGAGAACCTTCGTGCCACCGCTGTCGATGTGGTGCTGATGGATGTGCGGATGCCGAGGCTGGACGGTGTCGAGGCCACCCGGCGCATCTGTGCGCAGCCGGACGCGCCCAAGGTGCTCATCCTGACCACGTTCGACCTCGACGAGTACGCCTTCTCCGGGCTGAAGGCCGGGGCCAGCGGCTTCATGCTCAAGGACGTGCCGCCCGCCGAACTGCTGGCCGCGATCCGCTCCGTGCACAGCGGCGACGCCGTCGTCGCCCCGTCCACCACCCGCCGGCTGCTCGACCGGTTCTCCCCGATGCTGCCGAGCGGCACCGGCGAACCCCAGCACAAGGACATCGCCAAGCTCACCGAGCGCGAGCGCGAAGTGATGCTGCTGGTCGCGCAGGGCCTGTCGAACGGCGAGATCGCGGCGCGCCTGGTGCTCTCCGAGGCGACCGTGAAGACGCACGTGGGCCGCATCCTCACCAAGCTGAACCTGCGCGACCGGGTGCAGGTCGTGGTCCTCGCGTACGAGACCGGGCTGGTCCGGGCCGGTGGCGGGGCGGTCTGACCCGCGGGTCCGCCGATCCGGGTCGACGCCCCGAGCCGGGGCTCGGCCCGGGGTGCCTTCCGGTCAGCGCAGGATGCCTTCCAGGAAGTCGCTGCCGAGCCGTGCCACCGAGGTCAGGTCCAGCTGGTGCAGCACGTACCGGCCGCGCCGACGGGTGGTGACCAGGCCCGCCTTCTTCAGGACCGAGAGGTGCCGGGAGACCTCGGGGGCCGTGATGCCGTGCGTATCGGCGAGCTGGCCGGTCGTGTGCGGGGAGCGGGCGAGATGGCGGCAGAGGCGCATCCGCATCGGGTGGGCCAGCGCCTCCATGCGCAGCTGGAGCAGCTCCACGGAGGAGGGGGAGGGCAGCTCGGGCTGGTGCACCGGGTAGTGGATCACCGGGCGCCAGCCCGGTGCGTGCAGCAGGTTGAGGTGCGGCCAGCCGAAGGTGGACGGGATGAGGGTGAGCCCGGGGCCGACGGCGCTGGTGCGGCCCTCGGTCAGTTTGTCGGCGCTGATCCGGGTCCCGGCCTCGTCGACGGTCAGCGCCGTGGACACCGCGCCCATCGCCTCGCCGATCCCCTTGCGCCGCAGCAGATCGGTCTTGTGCCGGGCGTCGGCGACCAGCTGGACCCGCACCCGGCACCAGGTGTCCGCGAAGAACGCCCGGTCGCAGTCCTCGAACAGGCGCCGCACCCAGGCGCGCACCGGGGCCGGATCGCCCAGCAGCTGCTGGGCGAACTCCACCTGCCGGGGGCCGCGTGCCGCCGCCATGTCCAGGGCGCGGGTGCGCATCGTCGGGTCGCTGAGCGGGGAGGGCGCGCCGAGCCCGTACAGGCTGGTGCAGGTGAACTCCAGGGCGGCGGCGACGAACCGTTCGTCGTCCAGCCGGTCGAGGATGTCGAGGTCCTCGGCGAGGTTGGCGCCCGCCCTGCCGTTGCCGCCGCGGATCCCGGCGAACGGCATGAAGATGTCCGAGAACGTGTGGCGCCACAGGAAATCGGCCTCGTGCAGCCGGTCGGCGAGGTCGGGGTCCAGCGCGCTGGAGGTCGCCGTCGCCCAGCCGTGCAGGCCCGGGTGGTGCCCCGGCTCGGAGAGGGCATGCAGGGCCAGCCCCAGCTCGGCGAGGGGGGAGGTCTCGAAGACGATGCGGTCGGGCGCCAGCCCGGCGATGTCGATGTGCACGCTCACCCCTCCATAGTGCGGGGTGCCCGCGAAAGGGATCGCGCCATTTGACGGTGGTCGTCAATCGGCGGGCCGGACGGGCCGGGAGCGGCCCAAGCTGAGGCCCATGGACGCCCTTCAGCAGCACATGATCGACAGCTATCGCGCGGCCCAGCGGGGCGAACTTCCGCCGCCGCTGCCGGGCCGGCACGACTGGGAAGTGGTGCGCGAGGCACGCGACCGGCGCCGGTTCGACGCGGTGATCGCGGGCCGCCCGGCGCGCGGTCGCCGACGGGCGGCGCTGCGGTCCCTGTTCACCCGAAGCCGCGGAGCCGGGTCGGGCCGAAACCGCGGAGCCGACGGTTCCGGTGCTCCCGGCCGTTCCCCGGTCGGCCCGGCAGGCCCCTGCTAGGCCAGCCGCGCCACGAACTCCCGTACCGCGTCCCGTACATCCTCAGCCGTCCACTCCAGCCCTTCCCGCCCCACCGTCACCTCGGTGAACGACAGTCCGGGCGGCCCGGCGGCCGCGGGGTACCACTTGCGGAAGAGGGACACCCCCGTCTCCTCCGCCTGCCGCACCGCCGCCTCCGTCAGGACGTCCTCCGCGTACGGCAGCCACACCTGGAACTGATGCGTGTGCGGTGGTTCCGGATGCACCCGGAACCACCCGGTGCCGGCCGCCGAGAAGCCCTCGGCCAGCGCCCCGGCCACCACCTTCGCCTGCGCCACGTACGAAGGCAGCTGCGGCAGCTCCTGATCGAGGCCGATCAGGGCGGCGAGCGCCGCGGGGAACTGCTGGAAGAGCTGCCCGCCGTACCGGTGGCGCCAGGTGCGGGCCTCCTCGATCAGCGACCCGGGACCGACCAGCGCGGCCCCGGAGATTCCGCCGAGGGTCTTGTAGAACGACACGTACACGCTGTCCGCGAGCGCCGCGATCTCCGGCAGCTCCCGCCCGAAGTGGGGGGCGCACTCCCACAGCCGCGCGCCGTCGATGTGCACCACCGCATCGCGTTCCCGCGCGGCCGCCACCACGGCCTCCAGCTCCTCCCACGTCGGCAGGACGAAACCGGCGTCGCGCAACGGCAGCTCCAGCATCAGCGTGCCGAAAGGCTCGTCGAAGTCGCGGATCTCCTGGGCCGTGGGCAGCCGGGGCTCGGACGTCGGATGGACGGTACGCAGCCCGCTCACCGCCCCCAGCGCGCCGCGTTCGTGCACCTCGGGGTGGGCGAGGGGATGCAGCGCCACCGTGGAATCGCCGGTCCGCCCGGCCCAGCACCGCAGCGCGACCTGCTGCGCCATCGTCCCGGTCGGGAAGAACGCGGCGGCCTCCATGCCCAGCAGGCCCGCGATCCGCTCCTCCAGTTCGGCGACGACGCCGTTGCCGTAGATGTCCGCGGGGCGGTCGAGATCGGTGACGGCCCCGGCCCCGGCCGCCAGCGCGGCCAGCCGTTCGCCGAGCGAGAGATTCATGGGTGGCCTGATCAGGACTCGTTCGGCCGCGTGCCAGGCGTTGATCCTGCGCAGCCGCTGCGCTTCCTCCTGGGATTCCTCCCGCGCTTCCGGCCGCGGCTGCCCGTCCAGGTCTGCTGTGTCTGTCATGGGACGATCATCACGCAGCGCGCAGCTCGGGCCCGCACGGTTTTCCGGGCGCCCCGGCTCCGGGCCGCGCCCCCGCCCGGACTTCACCCACAGGCTGTGGACGGCCAGGAGTCCGGGCCAAACGCTGGCGTAGCATGCAGAGAAATCGTCCGGTACCCCCCGCGGACTGGAACGGAAGGCCCCGCCGCGTGAATGCAACAGCCCCCCATGAACCCCTCGACGCGAGGGACCGCCCCGCCCGCCTCACGGTCGGCGTCGTGGGCGCGGGCCGTGTCGGCCCCGCTCTCGCCGCGTCCCTGCAGCTCGCCGGGCACCGGCCGGTCGCCGTCTCGGGCGTCTCCGACGCGTCCGTGCGCAGGGCGGCCGCCCTGCTGCCCGACGTACCGCTGGTGGAGCCCGCCGAGGTTCTCGCGCGCGCCGAGCTGGTGCTGCTGACCGTCCCCGACGACGCCCTGCCCGGCCTGGTCGAAGGCCTCGCCGAGACCGGTGCGGTGCGGCCGGGACAGCTGATCGTCCACACCTCGGGGCGGTACGGGACGAAGGTCCTGGACCCGGCGCTGCGGGCCGGTGCCCTGCCGCTCGCCCTGCATCCGGCGATGACGTTCACCGGCACCTCCGTCGACGTCCAGCGGCTGGCCGGCTGCTCCTTCGGCGTGACCGCCCCCGAGGAGCTGCGGCTCGCCGCCGAGGCGCTGGTCATCGAGATGGGCGGCGAGCCCGAATGGATCGCGGAGGAGTCCCGTCCGCTCTACCACGCGGCGCTCGCCCTCGGCGCGAACCACCTGGTCACCCTGGTCGCCCAGTCGATGGAGCTGCTGCGTACGGCCGGGGTCGCCGCCCCCGACCGGATGCTCGGCCCCCTCCTCGGCGCCGCGCTCGACAACGCCCTGCGCTCCGGCGACGCCGCGCTGACCGGCCCCGTGGCCCGCGGCGACGCCGGTACGGTCGCCGCGCACATCGGCGAGCTGCGCAGGCACGCCCCGCAGGCCGTGGCCGGATACGTCGCGATGGCCCGCGCCACCGCCGACCGCGCGCTCGCCCACGGCATGCTCAAGCCGGAGCTGGCCGAGGACCTGCTCGGGGTCCTGGCCGACGGCACGGGCACCGGCACCACGGGCGGCACCGGATCACAGGAGCCCCGATGACCGACACGACCGGCAGGCCCGGCACCCCCCGCCCCGTCGCACCGCAGACGTCCCACGGTCCCGCCGCCACCCTGCTCCGTACCGCGGCCGAGCTCGGCGCGTTCGCCCCCCTCAAGGGGCCGCGGGCCGTCGTCATGACCATGGGCGCCCTGCACGAGGGCCACGCGACCCTGATCCGCGCCGCACGCGCGGCGGCGGGGCCCGACGGCCAGGTGGTCGCCACCGTCTTCGTCAACCCGCTCCAGTTCGGCGAGGCCGCCGACCTGGACCGCTACCCCCGTACGCTCGACGCCGACCTCGCCGTGGCGGGCGCCGCCGGGGCGGACGCGGTCTTCGCGCCGTCCGTCGACGAGGTCTACCCCGGCGGCGAACCGCAGGTCCGGATCTCCGCGGGCCCGATGGGCGAGCGGCTCGAAGGCGCCTCGCGCCCCGGGCACTTCGACGGCATGCTCACGGTCGTCGCCAAGCTCCTCCACCTCACCCGCCCCGACGTCGCGTTCTTCGGGCAGAAGGACGCCCAGCAGCTGGCGCTGATCCGCCGCATGGTGCGCGATCTGAACTTCCCGGTGGAGATCGCCGGCGTGGAGACGGTCCGCGAGCCGGACGGCCTCGCGCTCTCCAGCCGCAACCGTTTCCTGGACGCGGAGGAACGGCACACCGCCCTCGCCCTGTCCCGGGCCCTGTTCGCCGCCCGCGACCGGCTCGCCGCCCAGCAGGCGCTGCACGCCCGCGCGCAGACCACCGCGGCCACCACCGGCCGGGCCGCCGCGCTCACCGCGCTCGGCGAGGCCCGCGCGGCCGCCGACACCCAGGCGGTGGCCCTGGCCCGCCCGGTCGACGGCCCCTCGGCGGTACGGGCCGCGGCGCTCCTGATCCTCGACGACGCGGCGGGCGCGCAGCCCCCGCTCGCCCTGGACTACCTGGCGCTCGTGGACCCGGCCGACTTCACCGAGATCCCCGACGACCGCACCTCCGGTGAGGCGATCCTCGCCATCGCCGCGCGGGTCGGCAGGACCCGCCTCATCGACAACATCCCGCTGACCTTCGGAGCCACCACGTGACCGGAATACGGCTGACCGCCCCCGCCCCCGGCTGGTCCATCGACGCCGACGTCGTGGTGGTCGGCTCCGGCGTGGCCGGTCTCACCACCGCACTGCGCTGCGCCGCCGCGGGCCTCGCCACCGTCGTCGTCACCAAGGCCCGCCTCGACGACGGCTCCACCCGCTGGGCGCAGGGCGGCATCGCGGCCGCCCTCGGCGAGGGCGACACCCCCGAGCAGCATCTCGACGACACCCTGGTCGCGGGCGCCGGCCTGTGCGACGAGACGGCGGTCCGCACCCTGGTCACCGAGGGCCCGGACGCCGTGCGCCGGCTGATCGGGACCGGCGCCCACTTCGACACCACGGAGAGCGGCGACATCGCGCTGACCCGTGAGGGCGGCCACCACCGCCGCCGCATCGCCCACGCGGGCGGCGACGCGACGGGCGCCGAGATCTCCCGCGCCCTGGTCGAGGCGGTCCGCGAAGCCGCCCTGCACACCGTGGAGAACGCGCTCGTCCTGGACCTCCTCACCGACGCCGAAGGGCGTACCGCGGGCGTCACGCTGCACGTCATGGGCGAGGGCCAGCACGACGGCGTCGGCGCGGTCCACGCCCCCGCGGTGGTCCTCGCCACCGGCGGCATGGGCCAGGTCTTCTCCGCCACCACCAACCCGGCGGTCTCCACCGGCGACGGCGTGGCGCTGGCGCTGCGGGCCGGCGCGGAGGTCTCCGACCTGGAATTCGTCCAGTTCCACCCGACGGTCCTCTTCCTCGGCGCCGGCTCCGAGGGCCAGCAGCCGCTGGTGTCGGAAGCGGTACGGGGCGAGGGCGCCCATCTCGTCGACGCGTCCGGTACGCGCTTCATGCTCGGACAGCACGAACTGGCGGAGCTGGCCCCGCGCGACATCGTCGCCAAGGCCATCACCCGCCGGATGGAACTGCACGGCACCGAGCACATGTACCTCGACGCCCGCCACTTCGGCGCCGAGATGTGGGAGCAGCGCTTCCCCACGATCCTGGCGGCCTGCCGCGCCCACGGCATCGACCCGATCACCGAACCGATACCGGTCGCCCCCGCCGCGCACTACGCCTCCGGCGGCATCCGCACCGACCTGCGGGGACGTACCACGGTGCCCGGCCTGTACGCCTGCGGCGAGGTCGCCTGCACCGGCGTGCACGGCGCGAACCGGCTGGCGTCCAACTCCCTCCTGGAGGGCCTCGTCTTCGCCGAGCGCATCGCGGCGGACATCGTCGGGGAGCGGCCCCGCGCGGGCGCCGCGGAGACCGGCGACGACCGCGCGCCGTCCCCGCTGATCGCCCCGGAGGCCCGCAGCACGATCCAGCGCATCATGACCCGGGGCGCCGGAGTGCTCCGCTCCGCCGAGAGCCTGGCCGCCGCCGCCGACGAGCTGGAGGCCCTCCACGACAGCGCCGTCCTGGCCGTGCAGGCGGACGAGCCCAAGGTCGCGGTGCCCGGCGTCGAGGCGTGGGAGGCGACCAACCTGCTGCTCGTCTCGCGCGTCCTGGTCGCCGCCGCCCGGCGGCGCGAGGAGACCCGCGGCTGCCACTGGCGCGAGGACCGGCCCGAGCGCGACGACGAGAACTGGCGCCGCCACCTCGTCGTCCGGCTCACCCCGGAGCGTCAACCGGTCCTCCGTCGGACGGAGACCGAGGCATTCGGGCCCGTACGCCCCACGCAGGCACCAGACTGCGCAGCAGCACCCCAGACCCACCCCGCCGACGTCACCGAGGAGCCGTAACCGTGAGCACGCCCGAAGAGAATCCGCGCCCCACACCGGTGGACGTACCGCTGATCCAGATCGGCGCGCCCGCACCGTCCGCGGGTGGCTGCGGGGACGGCTGCGGCTGCGGCGGGGACGATTTCTACGAGGTCGACCCGCTGGAGTGCGGCCTCGACCCCGCCCTCGCCCAGCTCCTCGCCGACGCGGGCCTGGACCCGGTCCAGGTCGAGGACGTCGCGCACGTCGCCATCGAGGAGGACCTCGACGGCGGTGTGGACGTCACCACCGTCGCGACCGTCGCCGAGGACGCCGTGGCCACCGGTGACTTCACCGCCCGCGAGGCGGGTGTCGTGGCCGGTCTGCGCGTCGCCGAGGCCGTCCTGTCCATCGTCTGCACGGACGAGTTCGCGGTCGAGCGCCACGTCGAGGACGGCGACCGGGTCGCCCCCGGCCAGAAGCTGCTGACCGTCACCACCCGCACCCGCGACCTGCTCACCGGCGAGCGCAGCGCGCTCAACCTGCTGTGCCGGCTCTCCGGCATCGCGACCGCCACCCGCGCCTGGGCCGATGTGCTCGAAGGCACGAAGGCCAGGGTCCGCGACACCCGCAAGACCACCCCGGGCCTGCGCGCCATGGAGAAGTACGCGGTGCGCTGCGGCGGCGGCGTCAACCACCGCATGTCGCTGTCGGACGCGGCGCTGGTCAAGGACAACCACGTCATCGCGGCGGGCGGCGTGGCCGAGGCCTTCAAGCGGGTGCGGGACGAGTTCCCGGACGTACCGATCGAGGTCGAGGTCGACACCCTGCAGCAGGTCCGCGAGGTGCTCGACGCGGGCGCCGACCTGATCCTGCTGGACAACTTCACCCCGCTGCAGACGGCCGAGGCGGTCGCCCTGGTCGGCGGCCGCGCGGTCCTGGAGTCCTCCGGCCGGCTCTCCCTCGACACCGCCCGCGCCTACGCCGAGGCGGGCGTCGACTACCTGGCCGTCGGCGCGCTCACCCACTCCTCGCCGATCCTCGACATCGGCCTGGACTTCCGCGACACCGACGGGGCCGTCGTCTGATGCTGCTCACCATCGATGTCGGCAACACCCACACCGTCCTCGGCCTGTTCGACGGCGAGGAGATCGTCGAGCACTGGCGGATCTCCACCGACGCCCGCCGCACCGCCGACGAGCTCGCCGTGCTGCTCCAGGGCCTGATGGGCATGCACCCGCTGCTCGGCATGGAGCTGGGCGACGGCATCGAGGGCATCGCGATCTGCTCCACGGTCCCGGCCGTCCTGCACGAGCTGCGCGAGGTGACCCGCCGCTACTACGGCGACGTCCCCGCCGTCCTCGTCGAGCCGGGCATCAAGACCGGGGTGCCGATCCTGATGGACAACCCGAAGGAGGTCGGCGCGGACCGCATCATCAACGCGGTCGCCGCCGTCGACCTGTACGGCGGTCCGGCGATCGTCGTCGACTTCGGCACGGCCACCACCTTCGACGCGGTCTCCGCCAGGGGCGAGTACACCGGCGGTGTCATCGCCCCCGGCATCGAGATCTCGGTCGAGGCGCTCGGCGTCAAGGGCGCCCAGCTCCGCAAGATTGAGCTGGCCCGGCCGCGCAGCGTGATCGGCAAGAACACGGTCGAGGCGATGCAGTCGGGCATCATCTACGGCTTCGCCGGCCAGGTCGACGGCGTCGTCGCACGGATGAAGAAGGAGCTGGCGGCCGACCCCGAGGACGTCACCGTCATCGCGACGGGCGGCCTTGCGCCGATGGTGTTGGGCGAGTCCTCCGTCATCGACGAGCACGAGCCCTGGCTGACCCTCATCGGCCTGCGCCTGGTGTACGAGCGGAACGTGTCCCGGCTGTAGCGGACAGGCGGCGTACCTGCGGGAACGGCTCGCGGGGGGGCGGGGCCGCCGCCGCGCCGCCGACGGCCAGTTAAGCCGATTTTGTCCATTTAGCACGTATTGTCGCTCCATGCCCACGCCATACGGATCACGCGGCGGCATGGCGTTCAGCGCGGACGAGCTGCGTGTGCTCCGACGCGCCCTCGCCATCGCCCTTCACCCCATGCCCCTGCCGGACGAGGACGTCCAGGACTGCCTGCGGCTGGCCGGTGCCGTGGACGAGGCGGTCGGCGAGGCGGGACGGCTGCGCACGTTCCTCCTCGCCGACCTCGTCCGCTACCGCAACGCCCTCCCCGGCTCGGTCGGCGGCTACCTGGAGCTGCTCCAGGACGCCCTGGCGGGCGGGTACGACCCCGGCCCCGACGACCTCGCCGCGCTGCGCGCCCTGCGCCACAGGCCGGTGGCCGCGGCGCTCCTGGAGCGCTGTCAGGTGCTGGCGGAGCGGTCGGTACAGGCCCGCCTCGCCGGACGCGTCGCGTCGGCGAGGACTCCCGCGCCGCGCAGCCGGCTCCTGGCCCTGCCCGGCGGCCGGGCGGCCGACGCCGAACCCGAACGGCCCAAGGTCCCGGCGGTACCCGCCCGGCCCACCCGGCCGTCCGGGCGCCCCGCGCCGAAGCCCTCGGAGGTCTTCCCGCCCCGCCGTCGCCCGGCGCCGCCGCAGGAGGAGGAGCGCGCCGCGGGGTAGCGGAGGGGCGGCGCGGAAGTCCGTACCGGCCTCGCTACTCTGGACGCCATGGACTACGTATCCGCGCTCGTGCCCCCCGTGGTGATGGCCGCCTTCTTCATCGGCCTCGTCGTGACGATCGTCAAGAGCCAGGGCGGTCCCAACAAGGCCAAGGAGGACGCGGCCGTGGACCTGGCGATCGGCCGCGCCGAGTCGGTCCAGCAGACACCGCGGACCGGCGGCGCCTGACCCCGGCACTCCGCAGCACACGAAGGGCGCACGGTTCACCAGGAGCCGTGCGCCCTTTTGCTGCTCAAATAAACCGGTCATTCCAGGCATCTGGCACTAAAGTGACATTGTGCCCCGCCAATTGGGAGATCTGGAAGACGCCGTGATGACACGGGTCTGGCAATGGAACCGCCCGGTCACCGTGCGGGAAGTCCTTGAGGACCTTCAGCAGGAACGCTCCATCGCCTACACCACCGTCATGACGGTAATGGACAATCTCCATCAGAAGGGCTGGGTGCGCAGGGAAGTCGACGGCCGCGCATATAGATATACGGCGGTCTCGACCCGCGCCGCCTACTCGGCCGCACTGATGAACGAAGCCTGGTCGCGCAGTGACAACCCCGCGGCCGCTCTTGTCGCCTTCTTCGGCATGATGTCCGCCGAGCAGCGCGAGGCCCTCCAGGACGCCATGCGGATCGTTCTGCCCAACCTGTCCGGAGCCCCCGGGCCCACGCCCGGCGAACCGGCCGGAGCGGCGACGGGTGAACCGGCCGATGAACCGGCCGATGAACCGGGCGATGAAACGGCCGATGAACCAGCCGGAGAAGCGGCCGGAGATCCGGCCGATGGGGCGGGCCCGGGGGCCGGGCGATAGCGTCGGGGGTATGTCCTCAGAGCTTCCGCATGCCGATTCCCGTACCGAACCGTCGGTCATAAACACGGCCATCACAGTCCGACGTGCCAGGACCGGCGATGTGGCATCGGTCCGCCGTCTCCTCGACGGGTACGTACGCGAAGGCATCCTGCTGGACAAAGCGACCGTGACGCTTTACGAGGACATCCAGGAGTTCTGGATCGCGGAACGCGACGAGGACGCCCGTGTCATCGGCTGCGGCGCACTGCACGTGATGTGGGAAGACCTCGCCGAAGTGCGTACTCTCGCCGTCGATCACAGCATCAGGGGTGCCGGAGTCGGTCATCAAGTGCTGGACAAGTTGTTGCAGACCGCCCGCTGGCTGGGCGTGCGGCGGGTTTTCTGTCTCACCTTCGAAGTGGACTTCTTCGCGAAGCACGGCTTCGTGGAGATCGGAGAGACGCCGGTCGACGGAGATGTCTACAGCGAGCTGCTGCGTTCCTATGACGAGGGTGTAGCAGAGTTCCTGGGTCTCGAACGAGTGAAGCCGAACACCTTGGGCAACAGTCGGATGCTTCTGCATCTGTGACCGTCATCTGCGACCGCCACAAGAAGCCGGAACCCTATGTCCGAATCGCGCATGTTTCCCGTCTTCTCGTGATCCTGAACCTCTCCCGGGGGTTTGTGTTTTCCGGGGAAAAGCGGTTTCCTTTCCGCGTACTGCATTTTCGATGAAAGGGAATCCAGTGGCACAGAAGGTTCAGGTCCTTCTTGTCGATGACCTCGACGGCGGCGAGGCGGACGAGACGGTCACGTTCGCTCTCGATGGCAAGACGTACGAGATTGACCTCACGACGAGCAACGCGGACAAGCTCCGTGGTCTTCTTGAGCCGTACACCAAGGGTGGTCGGCGTACGGGTGGCCGCGCGTCGGCCGGCCGTGGCAAGGGCCGCGCCGTTACGGGTGGCAACAAGGACACCGCCGAGATCCGTAAGTGGGCCCGCGAGAACGGCCACAATGTGAATGACCGTGGCCGTGTTCCCGCGGAGATCCGCGAAGCTTACGAGAAGGCCAACGGCTGAGCCGTCGACCCGACGGTCGACGGCCCTGTCCGGGCCAGCATCAACCGGGCCCGGTGGCATTCCGTCGCCACCGCGTCCACCAGCCGTACGAGATCGGGAGCACCCCCACCCCTGCTCCCGAGGCCGGCGAGGGCCGGGAACTCCGACCCTTCCTCGTGTCGTGGCCCAGGGGGTCGCAGCCATGCGGCGGCCCCCGGCCGGCCCGCCATCCGTCCGGGCGGCACCGGCGCCGTGATCCGGCCGCCCGCACCGATGGCGGTCAGGGAGAGGGCGACACCTCCCCACTCCAGCCAGTCGAGCAGTCCGGGCAGCTCGTCGGCGCTTCCCACCGCCACCAGCAGGCTCATCCGCGCGCCCGACAGCGCCACGGGCCCGGTGCGGTCCAGCCGCCGCAGCGCCGCCTGACCGGCGGCCGAGGGAACCTGGAGCACGTCGAACCGCAGCCCGGTCAGCAGGCGCACCGGTGCGGTGCCCGCCGTCGCCCAGCCGAGTTCGCGTTCGTACCACTGCGCCCACCGGGCGCAGTCGCCGCTCTCCCGCCCGCCGGTGACCGACGGCACGGGACGCGGGACGGTGATGGCCATGCCGGAAGAACGGCCCGGAGACCCCTGGGGTTACGCAGAGTCCCCGAGTGGGCGCGCAATGTGTCCGGGATGGGTGCGTAGGGGCGCATTCGGGAGCGCCAATATGTTCGCCCGTAGCGGAGGGAACCGGCGTGCACCGCATGGACTGTCTGTAATTGCGGGTAAGACATCCCTAGTGGGGAGGGGCGACACGCAGGTTCGGGCATCTCACGTTCGCCATCGGCGTACTGGCGAAAGGGGTATCTGCCTGGCCTGCGGGAACATCGTCTCGCACCATCGGGTTGGAGAAGTTGTCAGCGTTCGGGGCAGGAGGCCAAGGACGGTGTCGGCAGTTGGAATGAGCGGTCCCCGCTTGCGGGACTAAGCTGCGGAAGGACAGGGAGGGGACCGACCCCTTACTGCCTGACCGCTCTGAGGAGCGATTAACGATGTTCGAGAGGTTCACCGACCGCGCGCGGCGGGTTGTCGTCCTGGCTCAGGAAGAAGCCCGGATGCTCAACCACAACTACATCGGCACCGAGCACATCCTCCTGGGCCTTATCCACGAGGGTGAGGGTGTCGCCGCTAAGGCCCTGGAGAGCCTCGGGATTTCGCTCGAGGCGGTCCGCCAGCAGGTGGAGGAGATCATCGGCCAGGGCCAGCAGGCCCCGTCCGGGCACATCCCCTTCACGCCCCGGGCCAAGAAGGTTCTGGAGCTCTCGCTCCGCGAGGCCCTTCAGCTCGGCCACAACTACATCGGCACCGAGCACATCCTGCTCGGCCTGATCCGCGAGGGCGAGGGCGTCGCCGCCCAGGTCCTCGTGAAGCTGGGCGCCGACCTGAACCGGGTGCGGCAGCAGGTCATCCAGCTGCTCTCCGGGTACTCGGGCAGCAAGGAGGCGGCGACCGCGGGCGGCCCCGCGGAAGGCACGCCCTCCACGTCCCTGGTGCTCGACCAGTTCGGCCGGAATCTCACCCAGGCCGCTCGCGAATCCAAGCTCGACCCGGTCATCGGGCGCGAGAAGGAGATCGAGCGGGTCATGCAGGTGCTGTCCCGCCGCACCAAGAACAACCCGGTTCTCATCGGCGAGCCCGGCGTCGGCAAGACGGCGGTCGTCGAGGGACTGGCGCAGGCCATCGTCAAGGGCGAGGTGCCCGAGACCCTCAAGGACAAGCACCTCTACACCCTCGACCTCGGCGCGCTGGTCGCCGGCTCCCGCTACCGCGGTGACTTCGAGGAGCGCCTGAAGAAGGTCCTCAAGGAGATCCGCACCCGCGGCGACATCATCCTGTTCATCGACGAGCTCCACACCCTCGTGGGTGCGGGTGCCGCCGAGGGCGCGATCGACGCCGCCAGCATCCTCAAGCCGATGCTGGCCCGCGGCGAGCTCCAGACCATCGGTGCCACCACGCTCGACGAGTACCGCAAGCACCTGGAGAAGGACGCCGCTCTTGAGCGCCGCTTCCAGCCCATCCAGGTCGCGGAGCCGTCGCTGCCGCACACCATCGAGATCCTCAAGGGTCTGCGCGACCGCTACGAGGCCCACCACCGCGTCTCCATCACGGACGAGGCACTGGTCCAGGCCGCGACGCTGGCCGACCGGTACATCTCGGACCGCTTCCTGCCGGACAAGGCGATCGACCTGATCGACGAGGCCGGTTCCCGGATGCGCATCCGCCGGATGACCGCGCCGCCGGACCTCCGCGAGTTCGACGAGAAGATCGCGGGCGTCCGCCGCGACAAGGAGTCGGCCATCGACTCCCAGGACTTCGAGAAGGCGGCTTCCCTCCGTGACAAGGAGAAGCAGCTGCTGGCGGCGAAGACCAAGCGCGAGAAGGAGTGGAAGGCCGGCGACATGGACGTCGTGGCCGAGGTCGACGGCGAGCTGATCGCCGAGGTCCTCGCCACCGCGACCGGCATCCCGGTCTTCAAGCTGACGGAGGAGGAGTCCTCCCGTCTGCTGCGCATGGAGGACGAGCTCCACAAGCGCGTCATCGGGCAGAAGGACGCCATCAAGGCCCTCTCGCAGGCGATCCGCCGTACGCGAGCCGGTCTGAAGGACCCGAAGCGCCCCGGTGGCTCGTTCATCTTCGCCGGCCCGTCCGGTGTCGGTAAGACAGAGCTCTCCAAGACGCTCGCCGAATTCCTCTTCGGCGACGAGGACGCGCTGATCGCCCTCGACATGTCGGAGTTCAGCGAGAAGCACACGGTTTCCCGCCTCTTCGGTTCTCCCCCCGGTTACGTGGGTTACGAAGAGGGCGGCCAGCTCACCGAGAAGGTGCGCCGCAAGCCGTTCTCCGTCGTCCTCTTCGACGAGGTCGAGAAGGCCCACCCCGATATCTTCAATTCCCTGCTCCAGATTCTGGAAGACGGTCGCCTGACCGACTCCCAGGGCCGGGTCGTGGACTTCAAGAACACGGTCATCATCATGACGACCAACCTCGGGACCCGGGACATCTCCAAGGGCTTCAACCTGGGCTTCGCCGCCCAGGGTGACGTCAAGACCGGCTACGAGCGGATGAAGAACAAGGTCAACGAAGAGCTCAAGCAGCACTTCCGCCCCGAGTTCCTCAACCGTGTCGACGACACGGTCGTCTTCCACCAGCTCACCGAGGAAGACATCATCCAGATCGTCGACCTCATGCTCGCCAAGGTGGACGAGCGCCTGAAGGACCGCGACATGGGCATCGAGCTGAGCTCGGAAGCCAAGTCGCTCCTGGCGAAGAAGGGCTACGACCCCGTGATGGGCGCCCGGCCGCTGCGCCGGACGATCCAGCGCGAGATCGAGGACATCCTCTCCGAGAAGATCCTCTTCGGTGAGCTGCGCCCCGGTCACATCGTGGTCGTCGGCACCGAGGGCGAGGGCGAGGAGAAGACCTTCACCTTCCGCGGCGAGGAGAAGTCGGCGCTGCCCGACGTCCCCCCGATCGAGCAGGCGGCAGGCGGCGCGGGCCCGAACATGTCGAAGGACGTGTGAGGACGCCCCCGAGCGCCTGAGCAGAAGCAGAAGGGGCTGCCCCGGACCGTGCGAACGGTCCGGGGCAGCCCCTTTGCCGAGGGGTCAGCGGGGTGGGTCGTCGCCCACGATCGTTGCGGGGCCGGCCGCCACCTCACAGTTGGGCATCGCCCGGATCGGGGAAATGTCGATGCGGTCGACATGCCTGGGCGAAACGATCGCCACCCGCTTCAGAGCGGGGAAGACCCGGGGGATCTGTTCCATTTCGAGCACATCGGTGTCGAGGTAGAGGTCCAGGCTGCCGAGGGAAGGCACGGGCTGTTCCCCGGCGAACTCCGTCGCGGACGACAGGGGCAGGGTGAGGTGGGTCACCTGCGGAGCCCGCCGGAGAGCGGCGAGCAGCGGTCGGACCGGGGTGCGGGTTCCCAGTCCGAGCCGGCGCAGGTTCGTCCAGCCGTCGAGCGAGTCCACCTCCAGCGAGGCTGCCTGCTCGATGGTCAGTGTGCTCAGCTCAGGGTGGGCGGGCAGCTGGGAGAGCCGTTCGGCCGTCAGGCGGCTGAGCCACAGGGAGTGCAGTGCTCCCGAAGCCGTGGCGGCCAGTGCACTGCCGGGGAGATGGCTCATGTCGAGCTCGACCGACTTCAGCGCGGGGAGCCCGGTGAGCGGGTCGAGGTCCCGTACGCCGGGACAGTCGCTCAGTGACAGGGACTTGAGCTGCTCGGCGCAGTCCGTCAGGAACGAGAGGTCGGTCAGGTAGGGGTTCCGCAGGAAGGCCAGTCCGGTCCATGGGCCGTCGCGCAGGGTGGCGTGGAGTTCGGCGGCGGTGAGGGCCCCGGCGATCTCCAGGTTCGTGGCGGACGGCAGGTCGCGCAGTGCTGCCAGCTTCTCCGGGGCGTCGATCTGCAGGGCGTCGTGCGTCAGATCGCAGATGGCAAGGACCTGCTGGGCGTATGCCCGTACCGGATACCTGTTCCAGTACGCCTCGAACAGGTGGCTGTGTGCCGGGTGGGCGAGTGCCCAGCGGCGGGCGTGCGGTACGGCCTCCGCTCCGCCGATTTCGCTGATCAGGTCGATGAACAGGTCGGCCTGCTCCCTGCCGGATACGTGGTCCGGGTCGGGCAGGAAGTCCAGAGCGGCCGGACCGAGCCGGGCGAGCAGCCGTACGTCCCCGCCGTCCTTCGGCGGGAACAGCGCCCCGACGGCCGTGCGGACCCTGTCCCGTGTCGTCTCGTCCAGCCAGGTCGCGTGCTGCGCGCAGAGCGCTGCCAGGACGACGACCTCGTCCCGGGTCACGGTGTCGGCGAGGCCGGGACGCGCGTCCAGCAGCCCGTTGACCAGTACCGGGTGTTCACGGCGGCCGCAGTGGCCGGCCGAGAGCAGGATGACGTCGTACCAGTGCTGTGCGCCCGCCCGGCCGAGCAGTTCGTTCAGCTGGTCGCCCTCGACGAACTCCTTCGCGGCGAGGAAGTCCTGGAAGGTGCGGTGGGCGAACTGGTAGACGTCGTCGGCACGCTCCTGGAGGACTCCGCTGCGGTTCAGCAGATGGGTCAGGATCTCTTCGGCCGAGCCCTGGCCGCGCAGCCGTTCCATGCCCGGCAGGGCGCGCTCCAGCTGATGCAGCGCCGCGGAGCGGTGGAGCTCCGACTGGCCGCCCCGCACCAGCCAGATCGCGATGCGCTGGAGGAGCTGGGCCTGTTCCGCCACGTTCATCGTGATGCCCTCGGGGGCCTCGATCCTGCGCTGCTTGTCGCGGTCGCCGAGCAGCATGGTGAGGGCCGAGTCGTACAGGCTCCAGCGGGTCTCCGGCAGGATGCCCTGGCGGCGTCGGTGCAGGGCGCAGATCACCGCGCAGAGCAGTGGCGTACGGGCCAGATCGCGCAGGGTCCGGTTCTGGGCGAACTGCTGGATCAGGTCCCGTTCCAGCCTGCCGAGCGTCTCGTGGTCCTCGTCGTCCAGCCGGGCGGCCCGGTGCCAGGCGGCGACGAAGGCCTCGATGTCCTCGTCCCGCATCGGCAGCAGCCGCAGCTCGTCGAAGTCCTGGGACATCAGCCAGCCCGGCTCGACGGCCAGCGGGCGCACGGTGGCCACACAGCGGATGTCCGGGTACCGGTCGAGGAGACGGGACAGCCACTGGTGCGCCTGCTCGCGGTCGTCGCGCGGGACCTCGTCCAGACCGTCGACCAGCAGCAGCGCCCGGCCCGACTCCAGCACCCGGCCGACCCAGCCCCCGGGGGCCTCGTCGATCACCAGCCGGGCCGCGTCGGGGAGCTGCGCGGGGGCGGGGAACGTGCCGCCCTGGGCGCGCAGGGTGCGCAGGGGTACGACGAACGGGACCAGGCTGTTGAGCGCGGCCAGCTCCGGGCCCAGCGTGCCGGCCGAGGCGTGCGCCGCCAGCCACCAGAGCAGCGTGGTCTTCCCGGCGCCCGCGTCGCCGCGCAGCAGGACCCGGGGGCGGTCCGGGAGCAGCGTGTCGATCCGCATGGGCGGCGGCCCCGCGCGCCCGGAGGTCTGCTGGGCCTCCAGGCTCAGGTAGGCGGTGTCCAGATCCCACTCGGAGTCGCGTCGGCCCAGCTCGTCGAGGCCGAAGATCTTCGTACGGCGGTACGCGGCCCCGAGCGCCGCCGCGTACTCCTCCTCGTACCGCGCGTCCCCGGGGAAGCGGCCGTGGACCTGCTCGTGGCGCAGCGCCGTGCCGGTCTGGCGGTAGACGAGCTCGAACGGCTGCGAGGCGATGAGCGGGGCGAGCGGTACGCACTCCACGCGCCGGCCGCCGCGCTGCCGGGGGATCTGCCGGGCGATGCCGATGAGGACGTTCCCGGCGAAGACCGGTCCGCCGGACATGCCGCGCAGCGACGGGGGCTCCGAGTCGTTTCCCGGGGGCGGCGGGCCGTCCAGCTCGCAGACCAGCAGTCCGCGCAGGTGTCCGGCCATCGGCAGGGCGGTGGCCGTGTACTGGTCGGCCTCCAGATGCCGCTCGGGGCCGTACCGCTGGATGTCGGGGAAGCCGGTGATCTCGCATCCGGAGACCGCCTGCTCGGAGTGGAGGACGCCGAGCCGCACCGCGGAGACGGGGAGCACCGGGTCGGCGGTCAGCAGGAGGGCGGCGTCGAGGTCGTGGTCGACCCAGGCGACCGTTGCCGTCGCGTGGTCCGCCCGCCCGGGGTGGGCGACGGTGGCCCGGCTGCCGCCCCGGACCACATGGGCACAGGTCAGCACGAGCCGGTCGGTGAGCAGGGCGCCGCTGCCCTGGACGGTTCCGGCGCCGAGGACGACGACCGTGCGCGCCGCGGGCGCGGTGGGCGGCGCGGTGGGCGGCGCGGTGGTCACGGCCGTGCCGCCCCACCGCCGAAGTGGGCGGTGCTGCCCTGGTCCCCGTGGCCGATCTGCCAGGGCCCGCCGGTCGCGACGTCGCGCGGTTTCAGGGTGAACGCGACCTTGTGCGTGCGGCCGGTCGCGCGGGAGGCGTCGGCGCCCGCCTCGACCACCCAGGCCTTGACCTTGCCGCCGCCCTTGATCTCCTTGCGGAGTTCGAGGGTGAACTCCATCTGGATGTCGCCGACCTCGAAGGCCACGGGGCGGCCGGTGGCGCGGCCCGCGGCGTCGATGAGCTGGTTGCGGATCGACTCGACGGCATCGGCGAGTTCGATGCCGTCCATGTCGCTGGTGGCTGCGGCGTCACTGGCCATGGCATGTCCCCCGGAGTCGGCCTGGTCGTCGGGTCAGCCTAAGGGCTGTCCCGCGCACAGGCCGATGGTCCCGAAACGGACAGCCTTCGGGCCCGCCGGCGGTGACAAGGCGCACAGCCCGTTCCGGGCCTACTAGGCGCGGTAGGGGAGGGTGCCGTGATCGGCGCGGGGACCTTCGGCCCTGCGGTGGAGGGGGCTTTCGATGCCGGACACCCAGGGGCCCGGATCGCCAGGATCTGTCCGATTCGAGCGGTTTGGAGCTGGGGTTAAACCTGGCCGGAAACAAGAGTTTCGACGGGTTCGGGCGCGCGTCGCGCGAAACCTGCTGCGGCGAATTCCCGGGGATCCGGATACGGCTTTTGTTCGTAGATGGGGTGTTTGAGCAATGGCCGGGGTGCGGGTTACCAAGGAATGGCCAGCCCGGCCGGAGCGCCGGGTCCAGTCATCTCCGGAGGTTCTCCGCTTATGTCGAAGCGCGTTTCGTTCCAGCACTCCCGCCGCCCGTCCCTGTCCCGTGTCCGTGGCGCCGTCGTGGCAGCCGGCCTGGGGACGTCGATGGTTCTCGGTGCGGGCGCTGCGTTCGCGGCCGGCTCGGCGGGCACCCCGGATTCCGTGAACCTGGTCAACACCGGCGCGGCCGAATCGGTCGCCGAGCAGGCGGCCGTGCAGGGCAAGGTCGCCGAGAAGGCCGCGGCCAAGAAGGCGGCGGCGGTCAAGAAGGCGGCCGCGGCGAAGAAGGCCGCCCTGAAGAAGGCCCACGGCTGGGAGGCCCCGGTGAGCCGCTACGAGCTGAGCGCGAGCTTCGGCAACGACGGCAGCCGCTGGGCGCACAAGCACTCCGGCCAGGACTTCGCCGTGCCGGTCGGCACCAAGGTCGAGGCCGCGCACACCGGCACCGTCGTGAAGGCCGGCCCCAACGGCGGCGGCGACGGACCCGCGTACGGCAACGCCGTCGTGATCAAGCACGCCAACGGCACGTACTCGCAGTACGCCCACCTGTCGAAGATCGAAGTGCGCATCGGCGAGACCGTGAAGACGGGCGAAAAGATCGCGCTCTCCGGCAACACCGGCAACTCCAGCGGCCCGCACCTGCACTTCGAGATCCGGCACACCGCCGACTACGGCTCCGCAGTCAACCCGGTCAGCTTCCTGCACAAGGAGGGTGTGCGCGTCTGATCCGGACGCCCCCTGCCCGCGTTGCCCCGCGGACCCTTGCCCGCGTTACTCCGCGGACTCCTGGCCATGTGCCCGGGTGACCAGTTCGAAGGCGACTTCGAGGACGGCCTTGCGCTTCTCCTCGGGGTCGCCTTCGAGGTCCTTGAGGGCGAACAGGCCCGCGTGCGTCGCGAAGAGCGCGGTGGAGCAGCGCACCTGGTCGGTCAGTGACGCGCCGGGTTCCTGGATCAGGGCGAACAGGGCGACGACGCGTTGCTTGATCGTCACCCCGATGCTCAGGTCCCGTACGGCCGCCTGGTTCTCCTGCATGAAGCGGAACAGCGGGGCGGCGCCGATCAGGGCCTCGCTGTAGCGGCTGAGGATCTCCTTCTTCGTCTCCAGGGTGCGCGGCTGTTCCTTGCCCCAGGCGAGCAGCTCCTCGACCGGACGGTTGAGGTCCTCGAAGATGCTGACCAGGATGTCTTCCTTGGTCTTGAAGTGGTAGTACAGCGCGGCCTTGGTGACATCCAGCCGCTCGGAGATCTCGCGGAGCGAGGTCTTCTCGTAGCCCTGTTCGGCGAAGAGCTCCAGGGCGACGTCCTGAATGCGCTGGCGCGTGTTGCCACGGCGCTGGTGCGGCGTGCTCCCCATGAAGCTCTCCCTAAAAAAACTTACTTGACGCCCGGCTAGTTGGGGGTCTACTTTCCCCAGTGTAGTTACTAGCCGGGCGGCAAGTAAGTGTCCGGCCCGCACAGGGGATCACAGGGGAGTGGGGATCGATGTCCGATCTGAAGAAGGCGGCGGGCGGGACGGCGGCAGTCGTCGACCGCCCGGCCGGGAAACCCGAGACGCAGCAGCGCAGCGTCCGGGTGGTGATGCTCGCCCTGATGATCACGATGCTGCTCGCCATGCTGGACAACCTGATCGTCGGCACGGCCATGCCGACCATCGTCGGTGACCTCGGCGGCCTGGAGCACCTGTCCTGGGTCGTCACCGCGTACACCCTGGCCACCGCCGCCTCCACCCCCATCTGGGGCAAGCTCGGTGACATGTACGGGCGCAAGGGCATCTTCCTCACGTCCATCGTGATCTTCCTGATCGGCTCGGTGCTGAGCGGTATGGCCCAGGACATGGGCCAGCTGATCGGCTTCCGGGCGGTCCAGGGGCTCGGCGCGGGCGGCCTGATGGTCGGCGTCATGGCGATCATCGGCGACCTTGTCCCGCCCCGTGAGCGCGGCAAGTACCAGGGCATGATGGCCGGGGTCATGGCCATCGCCATGATCGGCGGACCGCTGGTCGGCGGCACCATCACCGACCACCTCGGCTGGCGCTGGAGCTTCTACATAAACCTGCCGCTGGGCGCGGTCGCCCTCGCCATGGTCACCATCGTGCTGCACCTGCCGAAGCGGAAGGCGGCCCAGGCCAAGGTCGACTACCTCGGCGCCGGGCTGCTGACCCTCGGCATCACCTCGATCGTGCTGGTGACCACCTGGGGCGGTACGGAGTACGACTGGAACTCCGCCGTGATCATGGAGCTCATCGCGATCGGTGTCGCCTCGCTCGTCGGCTTCCTCTTCGTCGAGACGAAGGCAGCAGAACCGATCATTCCGTTGCACATCTTCCGCAACCGCAACTTCACCCTGATGTCCGTCGTCGGCTTCATGGCGGGCTTCGTGATGTTCGGCGCGGTGCTCTTCCTGCCGCTGTACCAGCAGTCCGTCCAGGGCGCCTCGGCGACCAACTCGGGTCTGCTGCTCCTGCCGATGCTGCTGGCGATGATGGTCGTCTCGCTGATCGCCGGACGGGTCACCACCAGCACCGGCAAGTACAAGATCTTCCCCGTGGTGGGCTCCGCGCTGATGGTGACCGGTCTCTTCCTGCTCTCCCGGATGGACGTCGACACCACGCGGTTCACCTCCGGCGTCTACATGGCGGTGCTCGGCGCGGGCATGGGCTTCCTGATGCAGATCACGATGCTCGTCGCGCAGAACAGCGTGGAGATGAAGGACATGGGCGTCGCCTCCTCGGCGACGACCCTCTTCCGTACGCTCGGCAGCTCCTTCGGTGTCGCGATCATGGGCGCGCTGTTCACCGGGCGGGTGCAGGACGAGATGATGGCCCGCGGCGGCGGGGCGGCCACCGCGAAGTCCGCGCAGCTGGACGCGGCGAGCCTGGCGAAGCTGCCGGCGGCGGCCCGCGAGGCCTACCAGTTCGCGGTGTCCTCCGGCACGCACATCGCGTTCCTCGTGGGCGCCTCGGTCGGCCTGATCGCCCTGGTCGCCTCGGTCTTCGTCAAGGAGGTACCGCTGCGCGGAGCGGGCCCGGTCACCAAGCAGGCCGAGGCCGTCTGACCCTGCGCGGTGTACGAGGAGGCTCCCGGGGCGCGCGCCCCGGGAGCCTCCCGTCGTATCCGGCCCCCGGAGGCCGGCCGCCGTGTCCGGCTCAGCCGTCGGACCGCCCGCGGCCCGACTTCGTGCTCTGCGCCTCGTCGCCGTCCGGGCCCCGCTGCTCGGACACCTGGAGCATCGGGAAGCTGCCGGTGTTCGTCGGCGCGTGCTCGGGCAGCCACAGCACGGCGATGGCGCCGCCTGTGCCCTGCGCCGCCCCTTCCGGCGCCGCGTTGCGGAAGGTCAGCCGGGCTCCGAGGACCCGCGCCTGACCGGCCGCGATCGTCAGCCCGAGACCGTGCCCGCGCCCGGCCCGGTCGCTGCTTCCGGTACGGAACCGGCTCGGCCCCTCGCGCAGCAGCGCCGCTGGGAACCCGGAACCGTGATCGCGGATCCGGACCACCCGGCCCTCGACCGTGACCTCCACCGGAGTGGCGCCGTGCTTGGCGGCGTTGCCCAGCAGATTGCCGAGGATGCGCTCCAGCCGGCGCGGATCGGTGCTGACCCAGGACTCGTGCACGACCCGCACCCGCACGTCCGGGTCCAGCAGCGCGATCCGCCGGCTGACGAACTCGCCCAGCGCGACCTCCTGGAGCTCGGCCCGCTCCGACGCGCTGTCCAGCCGGGCCACCTCCAGCACGTCCTCGACGAGCGTGCGCATCGCCTGCGCCCGGTCCCGTACCAGCTCGGTGGGGCGGCCGGGCGGCAGCAGCTCGGCCGCCGTCAGCAGCCCGGTCACCGGCGTACGCAGCTCGTGAGCGATGTCCGCGGTGACCCGGCGCTCCGCCTCGATCCGCGCGTTCAACGCGTCCGTCAGCGCGTCCACCGCACCGGCCAGCTCATCGGTCTCGTCCTGGACGACACCGCCGACGGCCTCCCTGACCCGTTCATCCGTGTTGCCCTGCGCGACCCTGCCCGCCGCGGCCGCCGCCTTGCGCAGCCGGCGCGACAGCTGCCCGCCGATCAGCACACCCAGCGCACAGCCGCCGAACACCACCGAGACCGAGCCGATGATCAGCGCCCGGTCGAGATCGCGCATGATCGTGGAGCTGCGGCCCGCGAACCGGGTGTGCAGCGAGAGCACGTCGCCGTGGCCGACCGGCACCGCCGCCCACACGTCGGGCACCCCCGTGGCGGACTCCTCGACGTGGGTGGCGCGCCGGTTCCTGGCGGTCTCCGCGCGCAGGCTGCGGGGCATGGTCGGGTCGTTGAGCTTGGCGCCGAACCGGGGGTCGGCCTTCTTCGTCTTCGTCGCCTCGTACAGCAGCTGCGCGTACGTCAGCCGCTCCAGCTGGACCTCGCGGGCGTTCTCCAGCATCGAGACCCGGGCCGCGTTGTGGACGACGAAGCTGAGCGCGACCGCGGTCAGCGCGCCGACCGCGGCAATCGCGATGCTGATCTTCCAGCGGACTCCCGTCCGCAGGGCCGGCCGCTTCATGGCCTGAGTTTGTAGCCGAAGCCGCGGACCGTCTCGATCCGGTCCTGGCCGATCTTGGTGCGCAGCCGCTGCACATGGACATCCACGACCCGGGTGTCACCGCCCCATCCGTAGTCCCAGACCCGCTCCAGGAGCTTGTCGCGGGAGAGCACCGTGCCGGGCGCCGCGGAGAACTCCAGCAGCAGCCGCATCTCGGTCGGGGTCAGCGCCACCTGTTCGCCGCTCCGGTGGACCGCCATGCCCTCGGTGTCGACCTCCAGATCGCCGAAGACCAGCACCCCGCCGACGGGCTGCGGCTCCGGCTCCCCGTTGCCCGGCTGACCGCCCGAGGCATGGCCGAAACGGCGCAGCACGGCACGGATCCGGGCGACCAGGACGGCCCCGTCGAAGGGCTTGGTGACGTAGTCGTCCGCGCCGGCCTCCAGGCCGAGCACCACATCGATCGAGTCCGCGCGGGCGGACAGCATGATCACGGGCACCGTCGACTCGTCGCGGATGCGACGGCAGAGGCTGACCCCGTCGAGCCCCGGCACCATCACGTCCAGCAGGGCGATGTCGGGGCGGTCGGCCCGGAAGGCGTCGAGGCCCGACATGCCGTCGGGCATGGCGGTGACCACGAAGCCGGCGCGCTCCAGCGCCAGCTGGGTGGCCTCGCGGATGACGTCGTCGTCCTCGACGAACAGGACGTGGGTCTCGGCCATCAGGCTGCTCTCAGTTCCCCGCCGGTTCGGCGGCCCCCGGAAGAGCCGCTCCGCCGCTGCCGACGGCTCGGTTGAAGTCGTTGTGCACCCGGTCGTGCTCGTTGAAGCGGCTGCCCGCCCAGCGGTAGGTGATCACTTCCTCGCCGGAGGGGTACGCGACCGAGTCCTTCTTCTCGTACACCTGGGTCGTCACCACCAGATCACCGCGGTCGATGGTGCCGTAGACCGCGGGCTGCTCGATGGCGAACACGTTCTCGTACCCGCCGTTGGTCCGCGGGCGGTACACATAGGTGCCGACGCCCACCGAATCGCCGCAGGTCATCACGTTCACCACGACATCGGCCGAGGGACCGCCGGTCATGGTGCCGTACGAGGTGTCCACCGGGTACTCGGAGCCGGTGCAGGGCCTCAGATCCGTTCTGACCCGCTCGCTGACCTTCGGGTCGTGCTTGAGCAGGGTCACGGGATCGATCCGCGAGGAGGGTTTCGCGGAGGAGGATGGCTCGTCGCTGGGGGTGACCTGGGCGACGGGCTGGGTGCCGGCCGGGCCCTCGTCCCGGGTGCCGGTGCCGCCGGTCGAGCAGCCGACAGTGAGCAGCCCGAAGGCGGCGAGCCCGACCAGGGTCGTGGCGCTCGCCGCCCAGCCGGTCAGTACCCGGCCACGTCTGATGGTGGCCGCGCGGCCACCGTCGTCTCTTTCACCGCCACGGTCGTCCCCGTCGCCGCTGGCTGTCAGGCCGCGCAACGCTCCCGCCCCCGTTCGTCCGTATGCCTGCCCACCTGCGCCCGCGCACGTACCGGAGCGCGGTCGGCCGCCGGACCCCGCTCCTCGCGGATCCGGGCCTCCCTGCTCGCCGCCTCACGGCTCTCCAGCTCCTGGCGCAGCCGTGCCAGCGCACGGTGCAGCGTGCTCTTCACCGTACCGGCAGACATGCCGAGCGCCGCAGCCGTCTCCTCCGTACTCATCTGCTCCCAGTGTCGCAGCACGACGACGCTGCGCTGCTTGGGAGCCAGTACGCCCAGCACATCCATCAGCAGGGCGCGGTCGGCGCGCTGCTCGGTGCCGTCCTCGACGCTCGCGTCGGGAAGCTGCTCGGTGGGGACCTCGTCCAGCTTGCGGGCCCGCCACCACTCGGTACGGGTGTTGATCATGACGCGGCGCAGATAGGCGTCGGCCAGGGACTTGTCGGCGATGCCGTCCCAGCGGCCGTACGTACGGACCAGCGCGGTCTGGAGCAGGTCCTGTGCGTCCACAGGGTCCGGGACCAGCCGCCGCGCGCTGCGCAGCAGCGCGTCCTGCCGAGTGCGTACGTACTCTTCGAATTCGAGCACCTCGCCATGCGCCATTCCAACCGCCTCCGTCCCCGTGGATCCCCGTAGTACCGCCGTCAGCCATCGATCGGTCGGGCTGATGTCGAAGACGCTACGGAGCTGTTGTCACGGGGTTGTGCGGAGCAGCCATACGCCGACGCACGGCTGTCCATCGGTTGTGTAACAGCGGGGGAGCGGAGCGGGCGAGGAGCTCAGCTCAGCGGCAGCCGGTACTGCCCCCCGGCCAGCGGTTCGACCAGGCCGTCGGCGACCAGGCCGTCCAACGCGCGGGCACGTTGCACCGGTTCGTCCCACACCGCGTCCAGCGCCGACTGTGGCACCGGCGTCATGGCCTCGCGCAACACGGCGAGCAGCCGTCCGCGGACCTGCCGGTCGGTGCCGGCGTAGGTCTGACCACGCCGCGGGGGCCCCTGGTGGGCGGGCTTCCCGGCCAGCCGCCAGGCGCACTGCCCGGCGATCGGGCACCTGGTGCAGTCCTCGTTCTTCGCGGTGCAGACGAGGGCCCCGAGCTCCATCGTCGCGGCGGCCCAGCGGGCGGCCCGCTCGTCCTCCTCGGGGAGCAGCGCTCGGGCGAGCTTGCGCTCGGCGGCGGTGGTCGCGTTCGGCGGGTACTGGATCCCGGTCGCGGCCCGTGCGAACACCCGGCGGACGTTCGTGTCGAGCACGGCATGCCGCTGCCCGTACGCGAACGAGGCCACGGCCGCCGCGGTGTACTCGCCGATCCCGGGCAGGGCGAGCAGCTGGCCGTGCTCGCTCGGTACGTCGCCGCCGTGCCGCTCCGTTATGGCCTGCGCGGCTCCGTGCAGGCGGAGCGCCCGGCGGGGATAGCCGAGCCGGCCCCAGGCGCGGACCGCCTCGCCGGGCGGTTCGGCGGCCAGGTCGGCGGGACGGGGCCAGCGGGCGAGCCACTGCTCGTACACCGGGAGGACCCGGTTCACGGGGGTCTGCTGCAGCATGAACTCGCTCACCATCACGCCCCAGGCGCCCGCTTCGGGGCGGCGCCAGGGCAGATCGCGGGCGTGCTGGTCGAACCACCCGATCACGGGGGAATGGAGGGAGGTGGGGGGCGTCTGTGTCGCAGTCATGGCAGTCATCGCACCGCCGATCCTGGCACGGAAGGGCGGACGACGGTTCCGCGTACGGTGGTGTTGCTCCTCCTGAGGGCCCTTGGGGTGATAATGCCACCCGTCCGCGCCCCGGCGGTCCGGCAACCGGCCCAAGCGGGCCCGGCCGGGTTCGGCCGGAGCCGTCAGCGCCGCTTGGCCCGATGCCGGGAGCGGCCGGCCGGGGCCTCGCCCGGCCCCGACGCCCAGGCCGCCACCGGCGCCCGGCTGCTCCGCACCGTCCGGGCGAGCGACTGTGCCGGGCGGCGCAGCACGGCGACCACCACGGCCGAGACCACGGCGCCCAGCAGCAGCCCGACCGCCACGTCATGCGGATAGTGCACGCCGACGAAGACCCGGGAGAAGGCCATCAGCAGAGCCATCGGCACCGTGAGCCAGGCCAGCCGGGGCCGGGCGAGCGCCAGAGCGACCGCCGCCGCACCGGCAATCGCGGAGTGGTTGCTGGGGAACGACCAGTCGCCGGTCGGCGGGCAGGTCACCAGCGAGGCCGCGGCGCCGACGACCGCTCTGCACGGGCGCTCCTCGTCCACCACCGACTTGAGCACCTCGCTGGCCACATAGCCGAAGGCCGTCGCGACGGGCGCGAGCACCGCAAGCGCCAGGGCGCCGTCGCCCTGGTTCCGGGCACGCCACCACCCGGTGATGAACAGGGCACCGAAGACCAGGAGCCCGAGCTCCGTCCATATCTCGGCCAGATGCTGCACCCATGACGGCATGTCATGTGCGAAGTCGGTGATGTCCCGGTAGAGCGGGGCCGTAACTGAACTATCCATGTGACAGAGGGTAGTCAATGAAACCGGGAGTTCATCCGGGCGATGCCCGGAGGCCAACTCGGCGGTGGTACGGGGCCGGAACGGGCCGTCCGTGATGATGATCCGTAAAACTTGAGACCCAGGGCGGCGGGTGGGGCGGGAGTTGGTGCCGATCTCTCGTACAGTTTGAGCCGTGGGATCTTTGCGTAATCCGATCGGTCCGCTTCCCTCCACCATCTACTGGCGACGGAGGGCCGTAGCGGCGACGCTCGTTGCGCTGCTCGCGCTGCTGATCGTATGGGTCGTCACCTCGGGCGGGGACAAGGAGAGCAAGGACGACTCCCGGCCCGCCGGGTCGGGCCCCGCACACGAGATCACGCCGGGCCCCGGAGGATCGGGCCCGGCCATCACCCAACAGCCCGGCGGACGCGACGAGTCGGGCGACTCGGGCGGTGACGGCGGTGGCGGTGACGGCGGCGGTACGGGCGCGGGCGACGCCACGGGCGGCGGCGGTACGGACGCCGGCGGCGGTACGGACACCGGAGCCGGCGGCGCGAGCGGTGGCGGTACGGCCGGCCGGCAGGTCCCGGCCTCCTCCCCGCTCCCCGACTGCACTTCCGCGGCACTGCGGTTGAGCCTGAGCACCGAGCTCAACTACAGCCCCGGCGAGAAGCCGAAGTTCAAGCTGGTCGTCAAGAACACCTCGGCCACCACCTGCAAGGCCGACCTCGGGCCGAAGAGCGCGGTGCTCACCATCACCGAGGCCGGCGGCGACGACAGCCAGGTGTGGTCCTCCAAGGACTGCCCGCGCGACGCGGGCGTTCTGCTGCTGAGGGTTCCGGCGGGCGAGACCGTCGTCCACACCGTGGAGTGGGACCGCAGGAAGAGCTCCCCGCAGTGCGCGACGCCGCCCGCGGGGACGGCGGGGCCCGGTACGTATCTGGTCGAGGCGAAGGCGCCGGGCGAGCCGGTGCAGCGCGCCTCGTTCGTCCTCGCGAAGGACTGACGTCCTCGCGAAGGACTGACGTCCTCGCGAAGGGCCGAGCGCGCGAGCGCCGGGGCGGGCCCGGAGAAACGGCGGGGCCCGGTCTCCCGGGCCCCGATCGTCCTGCGCGCCGCGGCGCGTACCGGCTCTGCGCGTACCGGCTCTGCACGAACCGGCTCTACACGTACCGTTCGAGGATCGACGACTCGGCCAGCCGTGACAGGCCCTCGCGCACGCTGCGCGCCCGCGCCTCGCCGACGCCGTCCACCGTCTGGAGGTCGTCCACGCTGGCGGCGAGCAGCTTCTGCAGACCGCCGAAGTGCTCCACCAGCCGGTCGATGATCGCCCCGGGCAGCCGCGGTACCTTCGCCAGCAGCCGGAAGCCGCGCGGCGAGACCGCCGAGTCCAGCGTCTCGGGCGAGCCGCTGTAGCCCAGGGCCCGTGCCACGACCGCGAGTTCGAGCAGTTCGGTGTGGGAGAGCGCGTCGAGCTCGGTCAGCGCCTCGGCGACCGTACGGGACCGCTTCGCGGTCGGCTCCGGCACATAGTCGCGCACGACCAGCTCGCGCTCCGGCTCGACGCCCGCGATCAACTCGTCGAGCTGGAGGGAGAGAAGCCGGCCGTCGGTGCCCAGCTCGACCACGTACTCCGCGATCTCGGTCGCGATCCGGCGGACCATCTCCAGCCGCTGTGCGACGGCCGTGACATCCCGGACCGTCACCAGGTCCTCGATCTCCAGCGCGGAGAGCGTGCCCGCGACCTCGTCGAGCCGGAGCTTGTACCGCTCCAGGGTGGCGAGTGCCTGATTGGCGCGGGAGAGGATCGCGGCGGACTCCTCCAGGACCCGGCGCTCCCCGTCCACGTAGAGCGCGATCAGGCGCATCGACTGCGAGACCGAGACGACCGGGAAGTTGCACTGCTTGGAGACCCGGTCCGCCGTGCGGTGGCGGGTGCCGGTCTCCTCGGTGGGGATGGAGGCATCCGGCACCAGCTGCACGCCGGCGCGCAGGATCTTGGTCATGTCCTTGTCGAGGATCAGCGCGCCGTCGAGCTTGGCCAGCTCACGCAGGCGCGTCGCGGTGAACTCCACGTCCAGCACGAATCCGCCGGTGCACATCGACTCGACGGTCTTGTCCATGCCGAGCACGATCAGCCCGCCGGTGTTGCCACGGAGGATGCGCTCCAGGCCGTCCCGCAGCGCCATTCCGGGCGCCACGGCGCTCAGCGAGGCGCGCATCAGCGCCTCATTACCGGTGCCTTGGCCGGACTTTCCGGGCGATGCTGCCCGGTCGTTGGCTGCCACTGCACTCCTCCGGTCACAGGTTTGCGGTGCCCTTACGTCCCTCGTACCGTTCGTACGGACGGGCGAGACCAGGGCAAAGTCTACCGGCGTGCGCTCTCCTCCTGGGGGGCCTGTGCACGAGACCGGCGCGGGAGGACTCTCAGCGCATCGCCCATGTTGGCGACTTCTGTGACCTTCATACCGGCCGGGACCTTCCCCGGGTCGGTCGGAACCAGCGCGTGCGTGAAGCCCAGGCGGTGCGCCTCGGCCAGCCTGCGCTGGACCCCCGTGACCCTTCTGACCTCGCCCGCGAGGCCCACTTCGCCGATCGCCACCAGGTTCTTGGGCAGTGGGGTGTCGCTCGCGGCACTGGCCAGGGCCAGCGCGACGGCGAGGTCCGCGGCGGGCTCGGAGAGCTTCACACCGCCGACCGTCGCGCTGTAGATGTCCCGCTTGCCCAGCGAGCTGATCCGGCCGCGCTGCTCCAGGACCGCGAGCATCATCGACACCCGGGAGGTCTCCAGGCCCGAGGTGGTGCGCCGGGGCGAAGGGATCTGGGAATCGACCGTCAGCGCCTGCACTTCGGCGACGAGCGGACGCTTGCCCTCCAGGGTGACGGTCAGGCAGGTGCCGGGCACGGGCTCGTCGCGCCGGGTGAGGAACAGCCCGGAGGGGTCGGCGAGGCCGGTGATGCCCTCGTCGTGCAGCTCGAAGCAGCCGACCTCGTCGGTCGCGCCGTACCTGTTCTTGACGCCCCGTACGAGCCGCAGGCGGGCATGGCGGTCGCCCTCGAAGGACAGCACCACGTCGACGAGATGCTCCAGCAGCCGGGGCCCCGCGATTGCCCCCTCCTTGGTGACATGGCCGACCAGGAGCGTCGACATGCCGCGCTCCTTGGAGGCCCGGATGAGGGCCCCGGCGACCTCCCGGACCTGCGCCATGCCGCCCGGCGCCCCCTCGATCTCGGGCGATGCGACGGTCTGCACGGAGTCGAGGACGAGGAGCGAGGGCTTGACGGCGTCCAGATGGCCGAGGACCGCGGACAGGTCGGTCTCGGCGGCGAGGTACAGATGGTCGTCGATCGCCCGGATCCGGTCGGCGCGCAGCCGCACCTGGCTCGCGGACTCCTCGGCGGTGACGTAGAGCGTGCGGTGGTCCTCGCTCGCCGCCTTGGCGGCGACGTCCAGCAGCAGCGTCGACTTGCCGACGCCCGGTTCGCCCGCGAGGAGCACCACGGCGCCCGGGACGAGACCGCCGCCGAGCACCCGGTCCAGCTCGCTGACGCCGGTCGACCGGGCGGTGGCCTGCCGGCTGTCGACCTGGCCGATGGGGAGCGCGGCGGTACTGACCCGGCCGGCCGCGGTGGTCCGCACGGCGGGGGCGCCGCCGAACTCCTCGACCGTCCCCCACGCCTGGCATTCGGGGCAGCGGCCGAGCCACTTGGCGGTCGTCCAGCCGCATTCGGTGCAGCGGTAGGACGGCCGGTCCTTCGCGGATTTCGTACGGGCAGCCATGGCGCAACCGTATAGGTGGGGTACGACAGTGCCGCCCGGCGCGGTCCGGCGGCGGCGCCCGGTGGCGGGTGCGCGCCCTCCGGAGGCCGGGGAACTTCCGGGTGAGCGCCGGGGCGCTTCCGGTGGAATCGGGAATTCCTGTCCTCTTTTGAGGGATACGTTCACCCGTAAGGGTTAAAAGTGCTCAAGGGGAGCTAAAGGTGTGCCCTGTGCTGCCTACGGTCGCAAGGTGACGAGCAGCGGTCTGGAGCCCCCCACGCACACCACCGGCGCACACCGGGCGCGGCGCAGTGCGCCCCGCCTCTCGACGCCCTCTTCGCCGCGTCGGCCACCCGCCCGTTACGAACCGCATCTCGACGGCCTGTTCACCTACTGCCTCTCCGTGCTCTGCGACCACGACGCCGCCACCGAGGCGCTCGGCGGTGTGCTCGCGATTGCGGAACGGCAGGGCGGCCGGTGCCCGGCGGGCGAGGAGGAACGTAAATCCTGGCTGTACGCGCTGGCCAGATGGATGTGCCTGCGCAAGCTCACCGAGCAGAAGCAGGGCCGTCAGGCGCACCGGCACAAGGCCGGGAAGCAGCCGGGGCGACTCTCCTCGAAGCAGGCGGCACCGTCGAAGCCGTCGAAGCAGGAGACGAGGCGGGCGGGCGGGCCTCCGGGCAAGCAGCCGGGCGGAACGGCCATCCAGGGGGCGCGCGCGGGACGCCGTACGCCCCCCGCCGTCGCGGCGAAGACCTCTGCCCCCGCCGGGTTCACGCCGGGCGGCGCCCCCGTCGGCCCGGCCCGCGCCCCCGAAACCGAGGCCGCCGACGAGGCGCACCGCCGTGAGCTCGCCCAGCTGGCCTGGCCCGAGGCCGCGGGCACCACCCCCGAGCAGCGCGAAGCACTCGAACTCGCGGTCCGCCACCGCCTCGCCCCGCGCGCCGTCGCCTCCGTCCTGGGCCTCGAACCGGCGGCCACCCGTGAGCTCCTGGCCGCCGCGGCCTGCGAGGTGGAACGCACCCGCGCCGCCCTCGCCGTCGTCGAGACCGGCAACTGCCCCATCGTCGCCCGGCTCACCGGCGAACACCGCGTTCTGCTCTCCGCCGCCCTGCGCCGCGAACTCGTCCGCCATGTCGACGACTGCCCCCGCTGCCGCAGGGCCGCCGAACGGGCCGGGGCCGAGGGCCCGTGGCCCGGCGCCGCGGTCACCCCGGCCGCCGCGCTGCCGGTCGTCGAGGCGCCCCGGCCCTCGGCGTACGTCGCGATGGTCCACGCCCAGCGCAACCGCTCCGGCGGCCCGCGCTTCGACCGGGCGGGCTTCCCCATGGACCCGAAGGACCACGCCGCGCGCCGGGACCGGCTGCGGGCCAGGGTCGTGACGACGACGGTGGTGGCCACGGTCGTCGCCGCCCCGGTGATCGCGCTGTGGACCGCCTACCGCGGCGCCCCGCAGACCGGCGAGGGCCACGAGGGTTCGTCGGTCACCGCCACCGAGACCGATGCCCGGCACGGACCCGACGGCACCGCGGACGGCCATTACGAGAACGCGGGCAATGCCCGCCCCGAGCCCGGCGCCCGCTTCGAGGACGGCCGCGCCCCGGACGTCTCGGCGGAGGTGATCAGCTCGGGTCCGGGCCGGGACGGCGCCGGCGGGCTCACCGTCGAGGCCCGCTCCTCCGGCGGCACCACCCTGATCCGGCTGACCGCGTCGGGCGGCGCGCCCGTCGCCTGGTCGGCCCGCGCGGACGTGTCCTGGGTCCGGCTGAGCCGCTCCTCGGGCACGCTCGCCGCGGGCGAGAGCATCACGGTCCGCGTCCTCGTCGACCACTGGCGGGAACCGGGCGGCCCGTGGAGCGCGCGCATCGCCCTCGCCCCGTCGGGCTCGGCGGTGGTGATCCGGGGGCACGGGGCGACGCCCTCGCCCGGCGGCCCGGGGCACCCGGCCGAACCCTCCGCCACCCCCGGCCCGCCCACGTCCTCGCCGGGTCCCACACCGTCCACCGACCCGACACCCGACCCGAGCGACCCCACACCGTCACCGACGGACCCGACCGATCACCCGTCGCCGTCCCCGGACCCGTCCGACTCCACGACCCCCACCGACCCGGGGCAGGGCGCGACGGGCTGAACCGGGCCGTCCGCGGCCCGCGCCCGGCCGCCGGGCCCGGCCGCCCCACCCCGCCCGGGATTCACGCCCCGGTCGCCCCGGTCGTCACAGTGGTCACGCCGGATCGACCGGATCCGCCGGGTGCGGTGCCATCGGCAGCAGCGAGGACAGCCGCTCCTCGCACAGTTCGACGAGCCGCTCGTACGCCTCCTTGCCCATCATCTCGGTGAGCTCGGGCCGGTACGAGACGTACACCGGCTCCCCGGCCCCGTGCGCCGAGGTCGCCGAGGTGCACCACCAGTGCAGATCGTGACCGCCGGGGCCCCAGCCCCTGCGGTCGTACTCGCCGATCGACACCTGGAGCACCCGCGTGTCGTCGGGCCGGTCGATCCAGTCGTACGTACGCCGGACCGGCAGCTGCCAGCAGACGTCCGGCTTGGTCTCCAGGGGCTCCTTGCCCTCCCGCAGCGCCAGGATGTGCAGGGAGCAGCCCGCGCCCGCCGCGAATCCGGGCCGGTTCTGGAAGATGCACGAACCCTTCCAGCGCCGCGTCTGGCGCTCCCCGTCGTCGTCGACCTCGACCCAGCCGGTACCGGTGCCGACGTCGTGGAACTGCCACAGATCGGGGGTCAGCCGTTCGACATGGCTCGCCACCCGCTTCTCGTCGTCCTCGTCCGAGAAATGCGCGCCCAGCGTGCAGCACCCGTCGTCCGCACGGCCCGCCTGGATGCCCTGGCAGCCGCTGCCGAAGATGCAGGTCCACCTGGAGGTCAGCCAGGTCAGGTCGCAGCGGAAGATCTGCTCCTCGTCCGCGGGGTCCGGGAACTCCACCCAGGCGCGCGCGAAGTCGATCCCCGTCTCGTCCTCGGACCGGTTCGGTCCGTTCACTTCCTGCTGCCGCATCTCCTGCTTCGTTCCCTGCTTCTTCGTGTTTTTGCCCGGCTTCGCCTTTTTCGTCTTTGGCACGCGCCAAGAGTAAGGCGGCCGGCCCCGAGTCCGCGGTTCCGATCACTGGTCGGCCCGGGTCCGCGGTCCCGGTAGCGTTCCGGGTATGAGACTCGGAGTCCTCGACGTCGGTTCGAACACGGTGCATCTGCTGGTGGTGGACGCGCACCCCGGCGCGCGCCCGCTGCCCGCGCATTCGCACAAGGCGGAGCTCCGCCTGGCCGAACTCCTCGACGAGGACGGGGCGATCGGCCCCGACGGTGTGGACCGGCTCGTGGCGACGATCACCGACGCGCTCCAGGCCGCCGAGGACAAGGGGTGCGAGGACGTCCTGCCGTTCGCCACGTCCGCGGTACGGGAGGCGAGCAACGCCGACCAGGTGCTCGCCCGGGTGCGCGACGAGACGGGCATCGACCTCGCCGTCCTCAGCGGCGCCGAGGAGGCCCGGCTCACCTTCCTCGCCGCGCGCCGCTGGTTCGGCTGGTCGGCGGGACGGCTGCTGGTCCTGGACATCGGGGGCGGTTCGCTGGAGATCGCGTACGGCATGGACGAGGAGCCGGACGCCGCGGTGTCGCTGCCGCTCGGGGCCGGCCGGCTCACCGCGGGGTGGCTGCCGGGCGATCCGCCGGACCCGGCCGAGGTGAAGGCGCTGCGCCGCCATGTCCGGGCCAGGATCGCCCGCAGCGTCGGGGAGTTCACCCGCCTCGGGCGCCCCGACCATGTCGTGGCCACGTCCAAGACCTTCAGGCAGCTCGCCAGGATCGCGGGCGCCGCGCGCTCCGCCGAGGGCCTGTACGTGCAGCGCGGCCTCACCCGCAAGGCGCTGGAGGAGTGGGTGCCGAAGCTGGCGGCGATGACCGTCGAGCAGCGGGGCGATCTGCCCGGCGTCTCCGAGGGCCGGGCCGCGCAGCTGCTCGCCGGGGCGCTGGTCGCGGAGGGAGCGATGGATCTGTTCGGGGTCGAGGAGCTGGAGATCTGCCCCTGGGCGCTGCGCGAGGGCGTCATCCTGCGCCGCCTGGACCACCTGCCGGCGGAGCGGGCCGCGCTGGGCTGAGTGCGCCGGGCCGAGTGCCGCCGGGTGGCCGGAAGTCCGCCATGGCCCTGCTCACTTTCCGCCGGGATCCCTCGGCGCGGCGTACCACTGCCCGTACGCTGGCCCAGTGGCAGAACCAGTGGTGCGCATCCCGGATGCGAAGGTCGCCCTGTCGACGGCTTCCGTCTACCCGGAGTCGACGGCGACGGCCTTCGAGATCGCCGCGCGCCTCGGTTACGACGGCGTCGAGGTCATGGTGTGGACGGACCCCGTCAGCCAGGACATCGAGGCGCTGCGACGGCTCTCGGACTACCACCAGGTTCCGATCCTCGCCGTCCACGCGCCCTGTCTGCTGATCACGCAGCGCGTCTGGTCCACCGATCCCTGGGTGAAGCTCCAGCGGGCCCGCGCCGCGGCGGAGAAGCTCGGGGCGACGACGGTGGTGGTCCATCCGCCGTTCCGTTGGCAGCGCAATTACGCGCGCGACTTCGTCACCGGGATCTGGCGCATGGCCGACGAGACCGATGTGCGGTTCGCCGTCGAGAACATGTACCCCTGGCGCTACCGGGACCGCGAGATGCTCGCGTACGCCCCCGACTGGGACGTCACCAACGACGACTACCGCCACTTCACCGTGGACCTCTCGCACACCGCGACGGCCCGCACCGACGGCATGGCGATGGTCGAGCGGATGGCCGACCGGCTCGCCCACATCCACCTCGCCGACGGCAAGGGCTCCAACAAGGACGAGCACCTGGTGCCCGGCCGGGGCGACCAGCCCTGTGCCGAACTCCTGGAGCACCTGGCCCGCACCGGCTTCGACGGCCATGTCGTCATCGAGGTCAACACCCGCCGTGCCATGTCCACCGCCGAACGCGAGGCCGACCTGGCGGAGGCGCTGGCCTTCACCCGGCTCCACCTGGCGTCGTCCCCGATCCGCGCGCCGCGCCCATGACCGGCGGCCACTCGGACCCCGGCGGGCACTCGGACCCCGGCGGCCACTCGGACCCCACCGGCCCCACCGGCGGCCCCGCACCCAAGCGTCGCGGCCGTCCCTCCCGTACCGCCGCCCCCACCGGCCCCGACGCGCGCACCCGCATCCTGGAGGCCGCCCGCACCGAATTCGCGGAGCGCGGCTACGACAAGACGTCGGTCCGGGGCATCGCCAAGGCGGCGGGCGTCGACTCCGCCCTGGTCCACCATTACTTCGGTACGAAGGACGAGGTCTTCGCGGCCGCGATCGAGCTCTCCTTCGAGCCGGCCCTGGTGCTCCCGGCCGTCCTCGGCAACGGCACGGACGGCCTGGGGGAGCGGCTGGCCCGCTACTTCATTTCCGTGTGGGAGAACCCGGCGTCCAGGGCCCCGCTGCTGGCGATCATGCGATCCGCGCTGACGCACGAGGCGGCGGCGAAGGTCCTCCGGGGCTTCGTCCTGCGCCGGCTCCTGGAACGCGTGGCGGAGGCACTCGACGTACCGGACGCCACGTTCCGCGCGGAGCTGGCGGCTTCGCACATGATCGGGATCGCGATGCTCCGCTATGTGATCCGGGCGGAACCGCTGGCCTCGGCGGACCCCGAGAAGATCGTCGGGATGGTCGCACCGACCCTGCAGCGCTACCTGACGGAAGCCTGAGGGCCCCCGAGCCCCACGGAATCGCGCACGCCGCCGGCCCGCCCACCCACCGAGCAATTCATCCCGCATTTCGGACACTGTGTCCAGATCTTGGAGTCGGAGGCGTACGCTCGGAGACAGTCTTTAACGTCGAAGGAGCGAGAGACGATGCCCCAGCTGAGGTCCCGCACTGTCACTCACGGCCGCAACATGGCGGGCGCCCGCGCCCTCATGCGGGCCTCGGGCGTAGCGAGCGAGGACATCGGCAAGCCGATCATCGCGGTCGCCAACTCCTTCACCGAGTTCGTCCCCGGCCACACGCACCTGGCCCCGGTCGGCCGGATCGTCTCCGATGCCATCAAGGCCGCGGGCGCCGTGCCCCGCGAGTTCAACACCATCGCCGTCGACGACGGCATCGCGATGGGCCACGCCGGGATGCTGTACAGCCTCCCCTCCCGCGACCTGATCGCCGACTCCGTCGAGTACATGGTCGAGGCGCACTGCGCGGACGCGCTGATCTGCATCTCCAACTGCGACAAGATCACCCCCGGCATGCTGATGGCCGCGATGCGCCTCAACATCCCGACGGTCTTCGTCTCCGGCGGCCCGATGGAGGCCGGCAAGGCCACCCTCGTCGACGGCACGGTCCGCAAGCTCGACCTGGTCAACGCCATCAGCGACGCAGTCGACGAGAGCATCTCCGACGAGGACATCCTCCGCATCGAGGAGAACGCCTGCCCCACCTGCGGCAGCTGTTCCGGCATGTTCACCGCCAACTCGATGAACTGCCTGACCGAGGTCCTCGGCCTCTCCCTCCCCGGCAACGGCTCCGTCCTCGCCACGCACACCGCCCGCAAGGCGCTGTACGAGGAGGCCGGCCGCACGGTCGTCGAGATCACCAGGCGCTACTACGAGCAGGACGACGCCTCGGTCCTGCCCCGCTCCATCGGCACCCGTGCCGCGTTCGAGAACGCCATGGCACTCGACATCTCGATGGGCGGCTCCACCAACACGATCCTGCACCTGCTGGCCGCGGCCCAGGAGGCGGAGCTCGACTACGACCTCGGCGACATGGACGAGGTCTCGCGCCGCGTCCCCTGCCTGTCGAAGGTCGCGCCCAACGTCGCCCCCGGCGGCACGTACTACATGGAGGACGTGCACCGGGCCGGTGGCATCCCCGCCATCCTGGGCGAACTGCACCGCGGCGGCCTGCTCAACGAGGACGTGCACTCGGTCCACTCCGACTCCCTCGCCGAGTGGCTGAAGAACTGGGACATCCGCGGCGGCTCGCCGTCGCCGGAGGCCGTCGAGATGTGGCACGCGGCCCCCGGCTGCGTCCGTTCCGCGACCGCCTTCTCGCAGTCCGAGCGCTGGGAGACCCTCGACCTGGACGCGGCCGGCGGCTGCATCCGCGACGTGGCGCACGCGTACTCCAAGGACGGCGGCCTCGCGGTCCTCAAGGGGAACCTCGCCGTGGACGGCTGTGTCGTCAAGACGGCGGGCGTCGACGAGTCGATCTGGACCTTCGAGGGCCCGGCGGTCGTCTGCGAGTCGCAGGAGGAGGCCGTCGACAAGATCCTCCGCAAGGAGATCAAGGACGGCGACGTCGTCGTCATCCGCTACGAGGGCCCGCGCGGCGGCCCCGGCATGCAGGAGATGCTCTACCCGACCTCCTTCCTCAAGGGCCGCGGTCTCGGCAAGAGCTGCGCCCTGGTGACCGACGGCCGCTTCTCCGGCGGTACGTCGGGTCTGTCCATCGGCCACGCGTCGCCGGAGGCCGCGTCGGGCGGCACGATCGCGCTGGTCGAGGACGGCGACCGGATCAGGATCGACATCCCGAACCGTTCGATCGAGCTCCTCGTCCCGGAGGCCGAGCTGGCCACCCGCCGCGAGGCGCTGAACGGCGTCTACGCGCCGAAGAACCGCGAGCGCAAGGTCTCGGCGGCACTGCGCGCCTACGCGGCGATGGCGACGAGCGCCGACCGGGGCGCGGTGCGCGACGTGTCCAAGCTCGGCTGACCGACGCGCCGACCGACGCGCCGGACGACGCGCCGACCGACGAGGACCCCGCTCGCGCTCACCAGCGAGCGGGGTCCTGTCCGTCCACGGCGAACACGGACCCGTCGGGCGCGGTTCCGAAGACGGTCCGGCCGGCGGCGACGGGGGCGGGCAGCGCCGAGGAGTACGTGAGCCGCCCGTTCCGCAGCCGTGGGCCCGTCTGCCCCAGCAGCTTCCCGTGCTCGGTGTCCACGGCCAGCAGCCGCCCGTCCGCCGTCGAGAAGTACAGCCGGTTCCCGGTGGCGAGGACGGGCGCGGACGTTCGCCCGGCAGCGGTCTCCAGCTGCCAGCGGACCGTCCTGCCGCCGTCGGCCGGGCGGGTGTCGACGGCGACCAGCGTCCCGCCGTGCGCCAGCAGATAGGCGGTGTCCCCGCCCAGCACGACCTCCGGTTCATTCATCCGGAACGGCAGCGCCATCCGTACGACCCGCCGCGTCCCCGGTTCGTAGCGGACGAGCCCGACGGTCTGGGCGTCCCCGTTCATGGCCGTCAGGACGAGCGCGCCGTCCGAGGTCCCCACCGGGGTCAGCATCCCGTCCAGCCTGCGCTGCCACGCGGTGCGCCCGGTCGCGGCGTCGACGGCCGTGACCAGTGTGGTGGACCCGTAGGCCGAGTGCTCGAACGCGTAGGCCAGCCCGGTCCTGCCGTCGTACAGCGCGTAGTCCGGGCGCCGGTGCCCGGCGAGCGGATGCCGCCAGAGGGAGACACCGGTCGCGGAGTCGAGCGCCTCGGTCGTGCCGTCCTCGGCGACCAGCAGCAGCGTGTCACCCGCGTCGAAGGGGGTGCCCAGGTACGGGGAGAGGTCCGCGTCCCAGACCTGTTCGCCCTTGGTGGGGTCGTATGCCCGGAGCTTCCCGCCCGGCACCGCCGTGTGCACCAGACCGCCGGAGACCGACACCACGCCGACCGTCGGGCTGTCCCCCGCCGGGCGACGGGACCACAGCACCCGGCCGTCCGCCGGGTCCAGCCGGGCGACACCGACACCGCCCGCCGCGCAGTACAGAGCCGCGGACCGGTCGGACGCCTCCTTTCCGGACTCCCCGGAGCCGTCCACCGGGGAACAGACCGGCGTCGCCCTGCCGGCGGTCCGCAACGACATCCGCCACGGGCCGAACGCCTGCGCCGCCCCCTTCGTCCCGCCCGGCTCACCGGTCCCGCCCGAGCCGCCGAGGTCGCCCCCCGCGCCGACGGCCCACACCCCGCCGGCCCCCATGACCAGCAGCGCCGCGGAGGCCGCCAGCCACCGCCGCCTGCCGCCGCCGTCCCCGGCCGCCTTCCTGCCCCGCGCCGCCGCGCCCGCGCCCACATGCGTGTCCGCGTCGGCCGCCGCCCCCGCGTCCGCCCCGGTCTCCGGGACGGGGGCCGCGGCGGTGACCGGCCGCCGCTGCGACGGTATGAACGCGGCGGCGTCGTACGAGGGCGGGCGCAGCGTCGTCATGATCTCGTCCGGGGTGGGCCGCCCGGCGGGGTCCTTCGCCAGGCACTGCCCGATCAGCGGAGCCAGGTCCGCCGGCACCCCCGCCAGATCGGCTTCGTCGTGCACCACCTGGTAGGCCACGATGTACGGACTGTCCGAGTCGAAGGGCCCCCGGCCGGTCGCCGCGTGGACGAGCACGGCCCCCAGGGCGAACACATCGGCGGCGGGCCCGACTTCGCGCGGTCGCTGGAACTGCTCGGGCGCCATGTACGGCGGCGAGCCGATCAACTTGCCGGTCTCGGTGCGCAGATCGCTGTCGTACGGCCGGGAGATCCCGAAGTCGATGACCTTGGGCCCGGAGTCGGAGAGCAGCACATTGCTCGGCTTGAGGTCGCGGTGGATCACCCCGGCCCGATGGATGTCGCGCAGCGCCTCGGCGAGTCCCGCCGTCAGCCTGCGCAGTTCGGCGGGGGCCATCGGCCCGTTCCGCTTCACCTGGTCGGCGAGCGTGGGACCGGGCACGTACAGGGTGGCCATCCATGGCCGTACGGCATCCGGATCGGCGTCGACGACCGATGCGGTGAAGGCGCCGCTGACCCGCCTGGCCGCCCCGACCTCCTGCCGGAAACGTGCCCTGAACTCGGGGTCCGCCGCGTACTGCTGGTGCACCACCTTGACGGCCAGCTGCAGCCCGGAGGCGGAGCGCGCCAGGTGCACGACTCCCATGCCGCCCGCGCCGAGACGTGCCTCAAGACGGTACTGCCCGGCGTACTCCGGATGCTCCGCTTCCGGATTGGCTCCGGTACCTCGCAGCGGCGGCATCGCCCACCCCCGTGTGTTCGTCCGCAAGCGCGACGCACGGAGCCTAGTCGATGGTGCGTGCGATCCGGACGGGGCTTGTAGCCTGCGCGTCGTACACGTCGTACACACCATCTCTCGACGGGGGAGGGCCTCATGGCCATGGACGAGCACACCGGCGGCACGACCGCCGCAGCCGATGTCACCGACGTCACCGAGGACGTGGAGACGCTCGCCGGGAACGACGACGTCACCAGGTATCCGATCGCGCCCGGCTACCGCGTCAACGTCCGCACGGGACCGGGCACCAAGTACGGGATCGTCAGGACCCTCCCGTACGGAATGAAGGTGCCGGTCTACTGCCAGAAGCCGGGGGAGCGGGTCACCGGCCCGTACGGCACCTCGAACCTCTGGGACAACATCGCCAACGGCCAGTTCGTGGCGGACGCCTACGTCCACACGGGCAGCGACGGCTACATCGCGCCGCGCTGCGACTGACCGGGACGGCGGCCGGGATCGCGACCGGCGCGTCCGGGACCCCGGCCGCCCGGGGATAATCGACTTCGTGAGCGAGAACAGCGAAGCCCCCGTCGCCGGCGCCACGCCCGGCTCCACCACGCCCGGCCCGCAGCCCGAGCCCCTGCGCTTCTTCGGTACGACCTGGGTCGACCACAGTGGGGGCTACGGGCTGCGCCGCGCCGGTGCCGCGGTCGGCTCCCTGGCCGCCGCGGTCGCCGCCTGTTTCGTGCTCCGCTTCGCCTACCAGGGACTGCAGATCGCCGACGTCGGCGGTTTCGTCGGCATTCTGGTCGTCCTGATGTTCGCCATCTGCAGCGCCATCGCCTTCCGCAAGACCTGGGAAGGGTTCAGCCGCCGCCCCGCCGACCCGGCGCGCGAGGCCAATCTGCGCGGTCTCAAGACGATCGGCTTCGTCGGCTCGCTGATCGCGTACTTCCTCCGTACGTTCCGGGAGGCGCCGGGCGAGCAACTGCACCGCACGGAGTACGAGACGGCCCTGGCCCGCTACGAGAAGCGCCGCTCGGCCCGCACCGGGAACCCGGCGGCCCGCAGGACCGGCAAGGGCAAGCGCCCCAAGCGCAAGTAGGGCCCCACAAGCGCGGGTCAAGTACCCGCGAGCACCGGCGCAGGGCCCCCCGTGCGGGCCACGATGACCCCATGCTCCCTTCCGACTCCGACTCCGATTCCCGGTCGCGCACCTCCTCATCCGCCACCCCGGCTCCACCTCGCGCCCTCTCCTTCGACCGCGCAGCCGCCCAGTACGCCGCGGCCCGCCCCGGCTACCCGCCCGCACTCTTCGACACCGTCGAGGAACTGGCCGGCCGCCCCCTGCGCGGAGCCCGCACCATCGACGTCGGTGCGGGCACGGGCATCTCCACCCGACTCCTTCAGGACCGGGGCGCCCGGGTCACCGCAGTCGAACCGGGCCCCGGCATGGCGGAAGAACTGCACCGGGCACTCCCGTACGTGCCGATCGTGCGCGGCGACGGCAACCGCCTCCCCCTCGCCACCGCATCGGCCGACCTGATCACATATGCCCAGTCCTGGCACTGGACCGACCGGAGCCGCGCCACCCCCGAGGCCCTGCGCGTCCTGCGCCCCGGCGGCGCACTCGCCCTCTGGTGGAACGTCTCCGACCACTCCGTCCCCTGGATCGCCGAGCAGGACGCCCGCCTCCGCCGCTTCTTCGGCGCCGGCGACTCCGCCCACGGCTCGCCCGTCCGCCCCCGCGACCTGACGTCCGGGCTCCACTTCGCGTACCGCCGGGTGCCCTGGAGCCGACGGGTGTCCCTCGACACTCACCTCGCCAACCTCGGCAGCCACTCCGCCTTCCTCGTCCTCGGTGAGGAACCCACGCACCGATTCCTCACCGAGGAGCGCGACCGACTGGCGGAGCTCTTCCCGGGCGGCACGGTCGAGGAGAGTTACGTGGTCGACCTGAGCGTGGCGATCCGTCCGGGCCCGTCCCCGGCCTCACCCCCGCCGCGCTCCTGATCCGCACACCGAAGCGCCTCGCGCGCCTCCCGCTCCGCGGCCCAGCCCTCCAGGGCCGCGGCGCACGCGTGGTCGGTGTGGTGCAGCCCGGTGAGGTCCAGCACGACGGCCCGGTCGTGCGGAAGGCCGTCCAGCGCGTCCAGCAGCTTCGGCAGCCGCAGGAACGTGGCGTGGCCCGCCACCCGTACCCGTAACGTCCCGTCGTCGCCCTCGTGCGTCTCGACGTGCACATGACTGATGTCCCAGGCGGTCTTGGCGACGGCCAGCAGCAGACCCACCAGCACCCCCTCGAAGAGACTTGTCGCCACGATCGTCCCCGCCGTCACCACGAGCACCACCGCCTCCCCAGGATGCTCACGCCACAGCGGCATCAACGCCCGTACGGGAACGAGCTTGAAGCCCGCATGCAGCAGCACCGCTGCCAGCGCCGCCACCGGAATCACCCCGAGGGCGCTCGGCAGCACAGCCGCGAAGACCAACAGCCACACCCCGTGCAGCACCCGCGACGCCTTCGTCCTCGCCCCGGCCCGGACATTGGCCGCGCTGCGCACGATCACCGCGGTCATCGGCAGCGCGCCGAGCAGTCCGCAGACCGCGTTGCCCGCTCCTTGCGCGATCAGCTCCTTGTCGTAGTCCGTCCGCTTCCCGTCATGCAGCCGGTCCACGGCCGCCGCGCTGAACAGCGATTCGGCCGACGCGATCAGCGCGAACGTGAGGACGGTGCCGATGACACCCACTTCCGTGAGCCGCGCCCAGTCCCCGGGCCCCGGCGGCCGCACGGCATCCAGCAGCCCGCCCACCGCCACCCGCCGCACGGGCAGGTCGAACAGCCAGGTCGCCCCGGCCGCCAGTCCCACCGCCACCAGGGGCGCGGGCACCATCCGGGCTGCCCGCCGCCACTTCGGCCACAGCGTGAGTACGAGGAGCGTCCCGACCCCGACGGCGACCGCGCTGGCCGTTACTCCCGTACCGAGCACCAGCCGCGGCAGCCCGCCGAGCTTCTGCCCCATGGAACCGGGCGCCGCCGCGCCGGCGAGCACGTACAGCTGCCCCACGACCAGCACCAGGCCGATCCCGGCGAGCATCCCCTGCACCACGGCTACGGACACGGCCCGGAACCACCGCCCGAGCCGCAGCACCCCCAGCCCCGCCTGGACCAGCCCGGCGGCCAGCACCAGCACCCCCAGGGCGCCGACCCCATAGCTGTGCACCGCCTCGTACACGAGCACGGTCAGTCCGGCGGCGGGCCCGCTGACCTGCACACTGCTGCCCGGGAGCAGGCCCGTGACGAGCCCGCCGACTATCCCGGTGATCAGGCCCAGCTCGGCCGGCACCCCGGAGGCGACGGCCACCCCCACGCACAGCGGCAGGGCGACCAGGAAGACGACGAGCGAAGCGGCGAAGTCGGCTCGCGATATCGGAATGGGCCGAATGCTCGGGAAGTTCGGAAAACCACGCACGAGAAGCACCTCCATCGACTGACGGACACGTCATGGACAGGGAGATGCATGGGTACCGAGGGACGGTGAAATTCATTGTCCTTTACGGGAGTTGAATGCCCGGCCCGGATCCGGAACCGGCTGATGGTCGCGGAAGCACAAAGAGGTGGAATGCCCCCGTCCGATCGCGCCCCCAACCGCCTGCGCCCACACCACGCACCACGCCGCGCCGCACGGACCCCCGCCGCCCCACAGGCCGGACCGCACAGCGCTCTTGACGGGCAGCCACCGTCAGGATCAAAATTCATCACATGATGAATTCTCCGGGCTTCGCCATCGAGGCCCGCGGCCTCACCGTCGTACGAGGCGACCGCACCGTCCTCCGCGACCTCGACTTCACCGTCGAACCCGGCAGGATCACCGGCCTCCTGGGCCCCTCCGGCTGCGGCAAATCCACCCTGATGCGTGCCGTCGTCGGCACCCAGGCCAAGGTCACCGGCACCCTCGACGTGCTCGGCAGCCCCGCGGGCCACCCCACTCTCCGCCCGCGCATCGGGTACGTCACCCAGGCCCCGTCCGTCTACACCGACCTGACTGTCCGGCAGAACCTCGACTACTTCGCGGCGATCCTCCGGCCGGGCCGCCGACCGCGGGACGCCCGCCGGGCCGCCGTCGCCCGCGCCATCGCCGAGGTCGACCTGACCGGCCACGCCGACGACCTCGCGGGCACCCTCTCCGGCGGCGAGCTCGCCCGCGCCTCCCTTGCCGTGGCCCTGCTCGGCACCCCGGAACTCCTGGTCCTCGACGAACCCACCGTGGGCCTGGACCCCGTGCTCCGCCGCGACCTGTGGAACCTCTTCCACCGCCTCGCCGCCGACCACGGCACCACGCTCCTCGTCTCCTCCCATGTCATGGACGAGGCCGAGCGCTGCCACCGCCTGCTCCTCATGCGCGAGGGCGAGATCCTCGCCGACGGCACCCCCGAGGCACTGCGCGCCGACGCCCGCGCGGACACCGTCGAAGAGGCCTTCCTCCACCTGGTCGACCAGGCCGCCACCCGCCAGGAGCCCTCCCTATGAGCACGCACCCGACCCCGACCCCGCAGCCCGCGCTCCGGAGCCGCCCCCGCCCGGCCGCACCACCCCTGAGCCCGGCCCGCACCCTCGCCACCGCCGCCCGGGTGCTGCGCCAGCTGAGCCACGACGCCCGCACCGTCGCACTGCTGCTCCTCATCCCGGTCGTGCTGATCACGCTGCTGCGGTACGTGTTCGACGGCAGCCCCCGCGTCTTCGACGCCATCGGCGCCTCGCTCCTCGGCATCTTCCCGCTGATCACGATGTTCCTGGTGACCTCGATCGCCACCCTGCGCGAACGCACCTCGGGCACCCTCGAACGCCTCCTCGCGATGCCGCTCGGCAAGGGCGACCTGATCGCCGGCTACGCCCTCGCGTTCGGCGCCGTGGCGATCGTCCAGTCCCTCCTGGCCACCGCGCTCTCCGTCTGGGCGCTGGGCCTGGACGTCACCGGCTCCCCGTGGCTGCTGCTCCTGGTCGCCCTGCTCGACGCCCTGCTCGGCACGGCGCTGGGCCTGTTCGTCTCCGCCTTCGCAGCGTCCGAGTTCCAGGCCGTCCAGTTCATGCCCGCCGTGATCTTCCCGCAGATCCTGCTCTGCGGACTGTTCATCGCCCGCGACCGGATGGCACCCGTCCTCGAAGCGATCTCGAACGCCCTGCCCATGTCGTACGCCGTCGACGGCATGAACGAGGTCCTGCGCCACACCGACATCACCGGCGACTTCGTGCGCGACGTCCTGATCGTGGCGGGCTGCGCCCTCCTCGTCCTCGCCCTCGGCGCCGCCACGCTCCGCCGCCGCACCGCCTGACGGGCCGGTGCGAGGATGGCGGACACGAGCACCGAGAACCGTCAGCACCGCCCGGAGGGTGAACCACATGACCCAGACAGTCGCAGTCCTCGGCACCGGCAAGATCGGCGAGGCCCTGCTCAGCGGCATGATCCGGGCGGGCTGGCGCCCGGCGAACCTGCTGGTCACCACCCGCCGCTCCGAGCGCGCCGAGGAACTCCACAACCGCTACGGCGTCGATTCAGTCAGCAACGCCGAAGCCGCCAAGCGCGCCGACATCCTCATCCTCGCGGTCAAGCCCCAGGACATGGGCCGGCTCCTCGACGAACTCGCCGAGCACGTCACCCCCGACCGCCTGGTCATCAGCGCCGCCGCGGGCATCACGACCGCCTTCATCGAGGACCGCCTCGCCGCGAACACCCCGGTCGTACGCGTCATGCCGAACACCCCCGTCCTCGTCGACGAGGGCATGTCCGTCATCTCGGCCGGCAGCCACGCCACCACCGACCACCTCGCCGCCGCGGAGGCGATCTTCGGCGGCGTCGGCAAGACCCTCCGCGTCCCCGAGTCCCAGCAGGACGCGGCAACCGCCCTGTCCGGATCGGGCCCCGCGTACTTCTACTTCCTCGTCGAGGCGATGACCGACGCCGGCATCCTGCTCGGCCTGCCCCGCGCCCAGGCCCACGAGCTGATCGTCCAGGCCGCCATCGGCGCCGCCGTGATGCTCCGCGACAGCGGCGAACACCCCGTCAAGCTGCGCGAAGCCGTCACCAGCCCGGCCGGCACCACCATCAGCGCCATCCGCGAGCTGGAGAACCACGGCGTACGAGCCGCCCTCATCGCCGCCCTCGAAGCCGCCCGCGACCGCAGCCGCGAACTGGCCTCCGGCAACGGCTGAGCTACTCGGCGGCAGCGATCAGCTCCGCACTGCGCACCACCTTCGCGAACCCACCGCCGTGCAACGACACGGCGGTGGCCCGCGCCAGCTCGTCCGCGCCCAGCGTCCACCCCCACGGCCCGGCCAGGTCGAAGGTGTGCGTGGCATCCAGCGCGAAGAACACCTCGTACCCGAGGTTCCCGCCCATCCGCGCCGTCGTCTCCGCGCACATATTGGTCTGGATCCCGGCCACCACGAACTGCCGGACCCCGCTCCGGTCCAGCCACGCCGCGAGGTCCGGCGTCCCGTAGAAGGCGGAGTTCACGCTCTTCGTCAGCAACAGCTCGGGCCCACCGCCCTTTCCGCGCCGCTCCTCCACATACCCCTTGAAGCCGTTCCCCGGCTGCCCCACCCGCAAGGGCGAATCAGGCGTGAGCGAGTCATGCCGTACGAACACCACGGGGCGCCCGCTCGCCTGCCAGGCATCGATCAGCCCCGCGATGTTCCGATCGGCCGCGGGGTTGTTCCGCGGCCCCCAGTACGCCTCCTCCTCGAAGCCCGCCTGTACGTCCACCACGATCAGCGCTGCGTTCCCTGCGATCTCCATGCGAACGATCCTGCCGTCCGGCGACCCCACGCCCCAGAGGTCAAAAAGCCATCGATCGATGCTTTACTGCCACCATGGCGACCTCCCCCGAGCCCACCCGCATCGCACTCGTCGCTTTCCCCGGCATCCGTGCCTTCGACGTCTCGGTCATCACGGAGGTCTGGGGCGTCGACCGCACCGACCGCGGCGTCCCGCCCTTCGACCTGCGCCGCACCGCCGCGGAACCGGGCCCCATCGCCCTGCGCGGCGGCCTCTCCCTCACCCCCGACCGCACCCTCGCCTGGCTCGCCCGTGCCGACCTGATCGTCGTCCCCGGCCTGGACGACCACGTGACACCGGCCCCCGCCCCGGTGCTCGAAGCCCTCCGCCGCGCCCACGCCCGAGCCGCCCCGATCGCTTCACTGTGCGGCGGAGCCTTCACGCTCGCCCAGGCCGGCCTCCTGGACGGCCGCCGAGCGGTCACCCACTGGAACCTCACCGACCTCCTGAGCACCCGCCACCCTCAGGTGAAGGTCACCCAGGACGCCCTCTTCCTCCACGAGGACAACATCTGGACGTCGGCGGGCACCGCGGCCGGCATCGACCTCTGCCTCCACCTCGTCCGCACGACCCACGGAGCCGAGACCGCGGCGACGATCGCCCGTTCGATGGTCCAGGCCCCGTTCCGCACCGGCACCCAGGCCCAGTTCATCGAGCACCCCACCCCCCGCGCCGATCGCGACGCGGACACCCTCGCCGCGGCACGGGCCTTCGCCCTGGCCCATCTGGCCGAACCCCACACGGTCGCCGACCTCGCCGCCCACGCCGGAATGTCCCCCCGCTCCTTCGCCCGCCACTTCCAGGCCTCCACCGGTACGACCCCACTGCGCTGGCTGATCACCCAACGCATCGCCGCAGCCCAGAAGCTCCTGGAACGCACCGACCTCCCCCTCCCCGAGGTGGCCCGCCGCACCGGCTTCGGCAGCGAGATCACCATGCGCCAGCACTTCGCCACCCACCTCTCCACCAGCCCCCGCGACTACCGCCTGGCCTTCCACCAGGACCCGCCCCGGCCCGAGGTTGACACGGCCTGCCCGGATCCGTAATGTGCTCCGAGTTGTCCGACGTGAGCGCCGACTCCGGTCGGTCCCCGGACAGCCATTCCGCAGTGACCACATCTAGTCAGCGACATCTGTCGCCGGACTTTCTGTGCGTATTTGCGAAATGAGGAATCTGCGTTCGAAGGAGCGCGACCCCGATTAGCGTCGGGGCCCAGGATTCCGCTAAAGTCTCACTCGTCGGAACGGCCCAACAGCCGGGAAGACAAACCCCGCTGACTGGGAATCAGGCCCGAAAGGATCTGATAGAGTCGGACTCGCCGGAAAGGGAAGCGCGAAAGCGAAGAACTGGAAAGCACACCCCGCTTCGACCGGGAATCGGACGCGAAAGAGTCTGATAGAGTCGGAAACGCAAGACCGAAGGGAAAAGCCCGGAGGAAAGCCCGAGAGGGTGAGTACAAAGGAAGCGTCCGTTCCTTGAGAACTCAACAGCGTGCCAAAAGTCAACGCCAGATATGTT